>NZ_JBHUCX010000099.1:0-21879 GCF_042678105.1 Alicyclobacillus fodiniaquatilis | reverse complement strand
GCCGCATCTCTGCGGCGGCCATCATGGGATCAGTTTACACGACGGCGGCGCCTTCTTGCCACAATCAGCACTCTCTGTCCGGGATCAAGCACAATCACTCTTAGCCTTCTTTTCACCATGTGATCACCTCCCACTTCATCTATAATATGCCGACAGCTTGGCATTGCTTGGACGTCCGACCTACGAAGAAGGACTTGATTGATGACTAGGCTGCGTCTCCTCATCTTCATTGCTTCGTGGTACAGACCTAGTGAAAAAATAGGTAAACGTTGCCAAGAAAACAGCCATGAAATAAACCGTGCCCTTTGACGGTACAATTTTGGGTAATTTCGTGAGTGACATTCACCATCCCTCCCATTCATCCATCACATTTATACATGACCTGCTGACGAAAGTCAGAGAAAAATTCGCGCGCAAAAGGAGTGTAGGCCATTGTCTTCGATGCACCAAATGGAACCCCACTTACGACAATGGTGAACCGCTCTGCCGTAATATACGTGCCAATAACATTGATTTGTCCTATAATCAGCAAAACCGCTGTGATGATGTCCAGCGCATCCAACACGAGAGATGTCTTTTCGTCCTTTCCCTCCACACCTGAACCGGTAAATGGCCCAGACAGCGACAGCGCAAAATCCCCGGGAGCGATAAAGACACCACCTATGGTGATTTGTCCTGTTAGTAACAGAATCGCTGAAAACTGGTCCAAACCACGGTATACAAACTGGATGGTACGATTTCGCTTTTGGAGCCAATTCGCTTTCAACTGTGCACCTCCACTGAACCAAATCACTGTGTAAATTAGTGTATGGCGGTAAATTCTTATCGGCACGGCCTCCGGTGTACGGTGGTACATGCTCGCTTCACCTTTGAACCATGCAGGCAAAAGAAACATGATCATCTCCACTGTTGCATAGGTTCTAATGTGGGATGCGCGCGCAACACTCACGCTACGATAAGAACAACTTCAGATAGCAATCATAAAAATGCTCCGCAATTGGGGCTCTCCTTCATATTTGCCACAGCAGCGATAAATGACACTTGACCAAAACCAATAAACAAAAGAGAATCTAACTAAAAATGGTTGATAGGAATGCACACCGTAAGTTATGGGTTGTGGATTTGGGACACAATGATGTCAAAAGAACAAAGCGGGAACGAGCTTAATGATTCACCGATGATTAGGGACGGAGTGTCGTAACGTGAGTTTTCGTCTTAGACTGACATACGGAATTCTATTTGGCGTTTTGTTCTTTTTAGGCTCACTCATCATCGGTATGACGGAGCATAAGATACTCTCGACCATGTCACTTATTGGGACATCCATCACCTTCGAAGCACAACCTGCCGCCGTTGCAAGTCTTCCTTTACGATTTCACCCATTCTCGGGCGCGATGATCAGCATTCTGGCAAACCTTATCCCAATCCCACTCCTCATGTTGATTCTGAATGAAATTATTCTGCACTGGGGTTGGCTCGGACGGAGGTTACAAAAAGCCGAGATTTGGTCCCGAAAATACGGAAAATATGGCGTTTGGGTACTTGTTCCACTCTCCCCGATTCTCGGTGCGTATGTATCCATCGGGATCGGCTACGTCATGCGGTGGAATCGGAGTCTGGCTCTATGTAGTGTGCTGCTCGGAATGGTTGCTTCGTCTTTCATCATCACATACGGTGGGGAATCAATCGTGCGGATCTTTCACGCGCTCCTTTAGTGCTTTCTAACGCGTTATGGAAATGTATGGAACCACTCATCGGAGTGTGTGCGAGCTGTATAAAGCCAGCAACGCCCCGGCCAAAGACGGGGACGCTGTATCAGGAGTCCTCAAAGAGGATGACATTAAGTTCCTATAATATCCATAATACTATTTTGCAGACATCCCAGAACGTACAAGGTAAAGTTTCACGTGTGCTTGAAATGACGTTTTTGCAAACTGTTCCTCCCATTTTTTGTGTGACCCCTTTATATCATTCAGCCAATATTCAGGGGACTGACCTCTTACGATTTCGCCAAACCCAAATGGGTCAGCATGAAGCGCCTGTATTTTTTTGAACACCTTCATTTGACCATCTGTGAGTTCTTTTGAAGCTTCATCTGCGATCTGGTTTAATACGTCGTTGCTAGCAATCGATCCTTGGCCGGTCACTTCTTCTATTTGAGATTGAACAACCGTATACCCCTCAAATGATGGCTGGCCATTTATCATTCTACATCTAATCTTTGTCCTACGAGTTATCGACCTGACCATCGCACTATGTCGCGAATCTCCCGGCATTGGATACGCAGCCGCATATCCGCCTTTATGCTCGTTTCTAAGCTCCATATACTCCATAGTTTCAATCGGATCGAGAGAACCGACCATGCGATCTTTTTGGAATACAGCAAGTCCTTCTATTTCAATTTGATCTTTCTGTGGCCCTATCACTTTGACAAGGGGCAGAACCGGATCTGCGCCTTTGTCTGCCAATGTGCTCCAATAGTTGCCCAAAAACACATTCGGCATTTTCCCAAGCTCTACTGCATGTTCCAGAGTGCTCACCAAATACAGTGTAGGTACACGTTCCAATTTCGGAGCCGCCTCCATCGCACGACTTGCTTCTCTATATGAAATGAGTATCCAACAAAGTCGTCTGACTTCCGCGTTTCTGCGAAAAAAATCCTGAATATCATTCATACCGATTGTCCTTGCAATTTTCTGATTGACGGTAATCACACGTAATTGACCGAGAAAAATCTTGTCAGCCAATTGCTGTTGCAGCTTGTTCATTGCATCATCTATTGTTTTTCCTGTTGTGCTGACTATCCAAACTGGGCGTTGTGTAGCGCCACCACCGCTACTTTCTCCGGGCCCCAAAGGAATACGCCCAGGTATGCCAATTTGTGCAGTAAGTCGATAACCAGGTGAATCGCTTTTTGCATTCGGTCCTGTTATCCCCTGTGGCTGCTCCCCTTCTATTGGATCAATCGCCAATCCAAGAATCGCCGCCCTGTCCTCAATCTCTAATCGATCCCAGCAACCTGTGAGAAGAGGGAATGTCATGATGCAAATACACACGAGAACCAACTTTTGTTTGATTGGTGTCGACCGCTTAAAACATGACATCATTATCGCTCCAGCTAGCGTTTTATTGGTTACTATCAGTTCAAGATCATGATATATGATGGCACGATCATGGAAAATAATTCATCAACAGTAAACGCCCTTACCTAGAGACAAAGGCGGATACTAACACCCACCCCTAATTTTGCAGGTACATATCCCTGCGCCCACTCTATTTTTTTCTTCTGAATTTAAGGAGACGAGAACTGAAAATAATCTTGTCCACCAGAGAGAGACTAAGCTCCCTCATTCACCTTTTCCGGCTGCAACCCACTGGAGAGGCGTTCCGCGCGTCGTTGTACTGCTCTCCTGATGATTCGAGCCAACTGGTCTTGGATGGTCTGCGGGAAGTCCTTGAGCGATGGCACATTTTGCTTCATTCGGCTCACCCCCGTAGAGCATATGTGACGCCTGTTTGTACACTTGCCTATACGAATTGCTTTCCCAGCGGTCCGAAACGTTTCTCCTACAATCTGAGCTTAAAACAGCATAACAATGGATTAGCAGACTTGGCTTGCACGGAAATAAAAATACATTCAAATGAGAAATGATGACCGGCCCCCCTTCCAGATTGAAAGCATAAATGACATTGAAAAATATAAATCACAGCTTGTTGAATTTGTGAAACAACTTACTTCATACACTAAATAAAAACGATAAGGATTGGGTCAAATGGTACGGAAATAATGAATTCTACGGCCCTTCGGGGCTTTTTGTAGGAGTGATTAACTTGATCGCCCTCTACGAACGTGTCTCTACAGATGAACAAGCCCAACATGGTTTTTCGCTTGATGCTCAAAAAGAGCGACTGGAAGCCTATTGTAAGTCACAGGGATGGGTAGAATTTGAACATTTTATCGACGACGGTTACACAGGTAAAAATATGGATCGGCCTGCCCTCCAGGGGCTTATCCGCTATGTGGAGCAAAAACAGATCGATGCAGTGATTGTGTATAAGCTTGACCGTCTTGGCCGCAGACAAAAGGATGTCCTTTATTTGTTGGAGGATGTCTTTGATAAGCATGGAGTGTCGTTTAAAAGTGCCACTGAACCCTTTGACACATCTACCCCCCTGGGGCGGGCCATGCTCGGCATCCTCGCTGTGTTCGGACAATTGGAGCGCGACACCATCGTGGAACGCACAAAGTTTGGTCTACGTCAACGCGCGCGGCGCGGGCTATGGCCATCTGCCAGCGTTCCTTTCGGATATAGGCTGCGCGATGGAATATTGCATGTAGAGCCGAACGAAGCTCAAATCGTACGCCAGGTCTTCGAACGATTTATCCGAGGTGAATCACGGAATGCGATTGCCGAATGGATGCAGAAACGAGTTCCCAATCGATATGTAGATCACTTTATCATCCTCAAAATGATCAAACGCCGGACTTACCTAGGCGAGATCCCGATGCAAGAAGACGTTTTCGACGGACAGCATGAGGCGATAATTGATGAAGAGACGTTTCAGGCCGCGCAAAAAGAATTGCAGCACAGGAGTGGCGGCAAAAAGCCGCGCAACACTTATCTGCTAAGCGGTATGCTTACTTGCGGACAGTGCGCAGGATCAGTCTATTATTTCCGACAAAAGCAGAAACATAGCAGCGGGAAAATCTATTACTACCATCGAATTCAATGCAAAAGTAAAAAAGATTCTCAATGTGATACGCACAGTTTTTTGGCCCGCGAAATTGAGGAGAAGGTCATTGGCGCCATCCGAACGGTGTCAGTCGAAAGTGAAGTATTTACATCGTTTGACGAATCGAGTTTCGATGATCAAATCATCGCAAAGTTGGAAACTGCGCTAAAAGAAAATAAAGAACAGCAAGAACGTTTGGTCGATGCTGTACAAAGTGGAACGCTCCCCATCCATATGGTCAAAGAGCGCCTAGATAAACTTGAAGAGGAACGCCGGGCCATCAATATGCAGTTGGATGATAAGTATGCCAGCATGACTCCGTTTGCCGATTCGGCTCAATTTCGGGAAACCGCCGAGAGCATACAAAGCGTTTGGGATGATATGACCTTTGACGAGCAACGTGAAGCGATACGACTCTTGATCAAAAACATCCGCGTTTATGCTGATAAACGTGTAGAGATCGAATGGAACTTATAAAACGCATTTTAATACCCCTAATCGGATACTCTGGTTCGTGATGAACTACACGTATTACGGCATGTTTCTCTGGCTGCCTTCCGTGCTGTCAGAGAAAGGATATTCACTCGTGCACAGCCTGGGCTACTCGCTGATTATGACACTTGCGCAAGTGCCAGGATATTTGACAGCGGCTTGGTTGGTCGAAAAATGGGGTCGTAAACGCACCCTGGTCACGGCGATGATTCTGGCCGGCCTTTCCGCACTCGGATTTGGCTTCGCGCAAAATACAGCTTGGCTCATCATTTTCGGCTTGCTGTTATCCTACTTCATGCTTGCAGCATTCGCCGGGACATACATCTTTACCGTGGAACAATTCCCCACGCACGCTCGGGCGACTGGCATGGGCTGGGCCGCCGGATTCGGCCGCATCGGCAGCGCCATTGCACCGTTTGTCACGGGATGGCTGCTCGGTGCCCAACTGGCCTACGGTTGGATATTTGGCATTTTCTTCGCCTTTTTGTTAATCGGCTTTTTTGTGGTGCTCGGTCTCGGTTACGAAACCAAAGGGTACAATATCGGTTAAACGGCCCGACAAGAAATAGGAAAAGGGGACGGCTCCACTGGCGGATCGTCCCCTTTCAAGCGTCACACAAGTTGAGATGTCAACGTGACATCCCCGTAAGTGTAATCCCGCGCAAAAACGTCTTTTGAAAGAAAAAGAAAAGCAGAATGACAGGAATGACCGTCATCACGACCGCAGCCATCATATAGGGCCATTTCTGTGAATACAAAGACACAAACATGTTTAACCCCAAGGCAAGCGTGTACTTGTTTTCCGAATTGAGATACACCAATGGTCCCAAGAAATCATTCCACGCGCCCATGAATGAAAACACGCCGACCGTGGCGATGGCCGGACGGGCCAATGGCGCAATGATGGAAACGAGTGTGCGCAGCTCACTTGCGCCATCGACACGGGCTGCATCTGAAATTTCTTCCGGAATCGTTCGAAAAAACTGTCTCAACATAAAGATGAAAAATGCGTTTCCGGCAAAGGCTGGGACGATCAATGGATAGTATGTGTTGATCCAGCCAAAATCGTGAAACAAGAGATATTGAGGAATGAGTATGGAGATGGACGGGATCATCAGAGATGATAGCACGAGATTAAATAAAACATCCCGCCCCTTCCATTTCAGACGGGAAAATCCGTATGCGACGATGACATTGGAAAGATTTGATCCAATGACAGTACAGATGGTGATGACGATTGTGTTCCAGTAAAATCGCGCAAAAGGAATATACGAAAACACTTCGGCAAAATTGGACCAATGAAAGGGCTTGGGCCACCATTGTGGCGGCAACACAAACTCTTGTCCGGATGTATTCAAAGAACTGCTGACAAGCCACAGAAACGGCAACAGGAATGCAACACCAAAACAAGAGATCAAAAAATATTTGACAAAGGAGGCGAGAAAACGCGCAAACATTTTTGTCCGTCTCTTTGCCAGTCCCTGCGGCGCCAAATTTGGACTGGCAGCCTGATTGCTCGTGAGCTCAGTTTTCATAATAGGTATACCTCCCTAAAATGCGACTGACAAGCGCGGTGCAGATGGCCGTCACAATGAACAAAATCCACGACAATGCACTCGCGTAACCCATGTTAAAAAAGGCAAATGCCTGCTCGTAAATATACATGCCGTAGAAGAGCAGACTTCCTGCAGGCACACCGTCCAATCCACCGGCAATGAACCCTTGTGTAAATGTTTGCAGTCCGCCGATCACACTCATGATCACGTTGAAAAAGATCACGGGGCTTAAGAGCGGGATCGTAATTTTGAAGAGAGCAGTAGAACGTTTACATCCATCTATGCGCGCTGCTTCATAGACATCTTCCGGCAACCCCTGCAGGGCAGATAGGTAAATGATGACCCATGGTCCTGCGGTCCACGCGCCTAACAACACGAGACCTGGAATGGACCAATGCGGATCTGAAAACCAAGCTGGCGCTGGAATGTGCAGGAATCTTAAAACCTGATTGACGACACCATAGGAAGGGTTCAATACCCAAACAAAGAGGATGGTGCCTGCAACGGCGGGCAAAATACTCGGCAAATAGAAAATCGTACGAAACAGGGATCCGACAGAACGGATGTTGTTCAACAAAAGCGCGATGGCAAATGACACGACGGTGCCAAATACCACAGACAATATGGTGAAATACAACGTGTTCCTGATGGCTTGATAAAATACGGAATCGCCCTGGATAATGTCAATATAGTTCTGAAGCCCAATCCAATGTGCTGGACTGATGACATTGTATTTCGTAAAACTGTAATACAAAGAGGACAGCAGTGGATAGGCCATAAACAACAGATAACCGATAAGCCACGGAGAAACAAACAGCAAGCCTTTCCCAATGCGCCTTAGCTCTCGCTTGTCTTTCAGTATGGACAACAAGCCAAACGCCCCTTTCAAATCCATCTGCACCAGTAGAACAGCAAAAATTACATGCCGGATTGCGCCCGCTTTTGAGCATTATTTAAACCCTGTGTCGGGGACACTGTGAAATGGTAGATTTTGTTTTCGGCATCTGTGCCTTCTGTTTCCACAGCTTGCACATTGTCTGTCGCAGGGAATTCTGGGATCAAGTTGGGGTTTTTCCTTTTTTCCTCGATAAACGGCGTGTAACCGGGGTCTTTCTTTTCAATGATGGACATCGCTTGTTTCAGAATGGGGATAGAAGCTGGAATCCAACCCGTATCGACACACCACTCCTTGGTGATGCTCGGTTGACTCAACCAGTGAATCACCTGAATGGTATCAGCGAGATGTGTTGACTTTTTGGGCACGACCCAAGACCAACCGGAAGCCAGATAATTCGCTTTTCCGCCTTTGGGGATAGGCGCGGTCGTCACATTCCAATCCTTGCCGAACTTGAAATGGGGAGCATATTTTTGTAAACTCGGCAATTCCCAATCACCCGTCACCATAAACGCCAGTTGCCCCGTGACGAATGGATCCATGCCGCTGGGCGTCGAAGATATGAAATTTCCGATTGCATTTGCGCCGTACGTCTTGGCCCATTGCTGTTCCCATGTGGCGGATTTGATCATTGCAGCGCCATTGAGGGAGATTTCACCATTCGAATGAAGCGGTGTGCCGCCGTACATGTGCGCCCAACCAAATATGTTAAAACCGTACCCTTCCCATGGGATGAATCCCATCTGAGTGTATTTCCCGTTCTTCTTCGTCTATTCATCCGCTCTTCTCCCCTCTGTACTTCCTTCAATGTAGTGATGGATAAAAATACACAGAAAAAAAAGCTCCTCATCATTTGAGGAACCTCAACATGAACCTATCTCATTCCGTCATTCTATCCCTAACGCAATGCTGCGTTGGCTGCCCTTTTCGCGAACACGGTAGATGTACTGAAGACGCACACAGCGCATTTCAGCATTTGGTCATCAAAAATGTTGCTGAATGCCCTTCATTTTTCCGAACGGGAACAACACGAAATCGGCCTCGCCGACAATCGCCGAGCGCGCCACATATTTGTTGTTCCACATCCGACTGTCCTCGGAAATCGGTCGATTGTCTCCCATCATGAAATAATGGCCTTGCGGCACATGATAGGTGCCCAAGCCGATCTCGTTCGGCTTGGTGATAATGGGCTCATTTAATTTTTTTCCATTGATGTAGACCGCATTATTGGTCACCTTGACCGTGTCGCCAGGCATGCCAACCACACGTTTGACATACAGTTCTTTCGGGTCGTCCGGAAAGTGGAACACTTCCACATCGCCGCGCTGTACACCGTGAATTTCAAGAGATAATTTGTTGACCAGTATGTAACACGGATTCGGAATGGTCGGATACATCGACGCAGACGGAACATATGCCGCACTGACTACCCATTGGCGTATACAAAGCGCGATGGCCACACCAATGACAATTGGCAACACCCACCCTGTCAGCCAACCTTGACTTTTCTTTTGGGCCATGCGGCTAAACACTCCTTTGATTTCAAGCTGCCCCTTGCCGATATTTCAATAGCAAAAGATAGTTGCACCCATTTTGTTGTTGTTTTGCAAAATCCCTTTCATCTATATTTGAAGGGATTTTGCAAAACACAGAAACTGATGTACCGCATGCGGCCGCTTACTCAGGCACATGTGAATCATTATGCGGATTGCCGCTTTGTCGTCTCTTCGACGTAATGCAACAACGCGTTTTCCATCCCGGCCATGGTCGACTGCTGATTGATAACCGTGCGCATCTCCGCCGACCCGGGCAAACCTTTGATGTACCAAGCTGCGTGTTTGCGCATCTCCTTGACGCCAATCACCTCGCCTTTGTGTTCCACCAACAACCGCATATGCCGAAGCGTCACGGCAATGCGTTCTTCGAGGCTCGGCGGCGCCAGCTTTTCTCCCGTGTCGAGATAATGGGCAATTTCACGAAATACCCAAGGGTTCCCTAGCGCTGCGCGCGCCACCATGACCGCGTCGCAGCCCGTCTCTTCCATCAGCCGTTTGGCGTCTTCCGGTTCAACCACATCGCCGTTGCCGATGACCGGAATGTGCACCGCTTCTTTCACACGCCGAATGATGGACCAATCGGCTTGACCGCTGTACATCTGATTTGCCGTCCGTCCATGCACGGCAACCGCCTTCGCGCCAGCCTCCTGTACCGCGAGGGCCACTTCCACAGCGTTGACATGGTCCTCGTCCCAGCCTTTGCGGAATTTGACGGTCACTGGCTTGTCTACGTTGCGAACGACCGCACGGACAATTTCCGCAGCGTACGCCGGATCTCGCGCAAGCGCTGCGCCAGATCCGTTTTTATAAATCTTGAGTACCGGACAGCCCATGTTGATATCAATCAAATCAGCGTTGGTTTCTCCCACCATCGCGGCTGCTTTTTCCATCGAATCTTTATCATAGCCCATCAGTTGCAAGCTGACAGGATGTTCGTCTGGTAAAATGGTCAGCATCCGCTGTGATTTGGCATTGCCATGAAGCAGGGCTTTATCACTGACCATTTCCGCGCACACCATGCCTGCGCCCAATTCCTTTGCCAAAATGCGAAAAGGCGGATTGCAGACCCCGGCCATTGGCGCCAAAATGACTGGATTATCCAACGTCACACCGGCAATGTTGACTTTCATTTGCGAACGCTCCTTGCTGCACATATTGCGGTAACACCGAGTTAACGCAGTCCCAACTATTATACGCATCATTTTGACGGACGGCAATGCAACCGGAGATATGCCAGGCAAAGGCGCAGGGTCAGTCTTCAAACTTGCGAAACACCAACACCGCATTGTGTCCGCCAAATCCGAATGAATTCGAAAGGCCGACGCGAAGCGGCGCGCGACGCGCCTTGTGCGGCACGTAATCCAGGTCGCATTCGACATCTGGGTTATCCAAATTGATGGTCGGCGGAATCAAATCTTCCTGCAGCGTCTTCGCCAGCGCGACCGCTTCAATCCCGCCAGCGGCGCCCAATGTGTGTCCCATCATCGACTTGTTGGCGCTGATGGCCAATTTGTAGGCGTGATCGCCAAACATGCGCTTAATCGCCCGCGTTTCCGACAAATCGCCAATCGGCGTGCTTGTGGCGTGCGCATTGATGTAATCCACATCTTCCGCGCGGATATTCGCATCTTCAATCGCGGATTGCATCGCCTGAGCCGCGCCTGTTCCTTCCGGATCCGTCGCAACCATGTGAAACGCGTCTGCAGAGGCGCCGTAGCCGATCATCTCAGCGTAAATATGCGCGCCGCGGCGTTGGGCGTGTTCCAGCGTTTCCAGTACGATCACGCCAGCCCCTTCGGCAGCGACAAATCCGTCGCGTTCCGCGTCAAAGGGACGACTGGCGCGCGCTGGTTCATCATTTTGCGTCGACAACGCCGTCGAATTGCCAAAGCCAGCATATGTGAGCGCAGTGAGCGCCGATTCGGCGCCGCCAGCGACAACCATGTCCACCTTGCCCAGTTGCAGCGCTCGGTACGCCTCGCCGATGGCGTTGTTCCCCGTTGCGCATGCGGTCACCGGCGCGACACACGGCCCTTTGATGCCAAAATGGATGCTCACTTGCGCCGCAGCCATATTGGGAATCATCATGGGGACCATCGTCGGGCTGACTCGTTTTGAGCCGCGATCGAGCAAGATTTGGTGATTTTCCAACAACGTGTGGATCCCACCGACACCGCTGCCGATGTAGACACCGACACGCTCCGCAACCTCATCGTCCATATTCACTTTTGCATCATCCATCGCCTGCTTTGCCGCAGCGACAGCAAACTGACAAAACCGATCCATCCGGCGAATTTCCCGCCCCAAGAGCGCTTCTGGATGAAAATCGCGGACAACACCGCCAATTTTTGATTTATGCTCTGTCACATCAAATGTCTCAATCCGAGAAACACCTGATTGACCAGAGACAAGATTGTCCCAAAAAGCAGCAACATCGTTGCCAAGCGGGCTGATAACGCCCATCCCTGTGATGACAATTCGCGTCATAGCAAAACGCCCCCAATCATCTGTTTCATTCTTTAGTACAAAGCATGCCACGAAGATTTATCCTAGTACAGATTGTAGTTTATACTGGTATTAGAAATCATACGATATCAGCTACCCTTGTTTTGGAGGTGAACTGAATGAATGCCGATTCACGCCGCCAATCCCTCACCGATTTTTTGAAGACACATCGCGCCAAACTGCAGCCTGACGTAGTTGGATTGCCCATCGGCAGTCGGAGGCGCACACCTGGTCTCAGGCGAGAAGAGGTCGCGCAATTGGCCGGGGTTAGCACAACGTGGTACACCTGGCTGGAACAAGGACGCGACATTTCGGTCTCTAACCAGGTACTAGACAGCATAGCACATGCATTGCAACTCAATGAGGACGAACGGAAATATTTATTTGTCCTTGCCTCCGGCCAGCAAGAACACACAATCCTCGAAACGACGCCGCCGCAGATGAGTCCAGCCACAAGCTTGATTCTTGAACAGCTGCGCTACTTTCCGACCATTGTCTCGGACAGGAAGTGCAATGTGGTGGGCTGGAACAAAGCTGCGGCAACCGTGTTCATCGACTTTGGCGCCATTCCCCCAGAGGAGAGAAACATCATCTGGTTGTTGTTCACCAGGAAGGAATTTAAGGCGCTGGCGGCCAATTGGAATGATTTCATCCGCGGGTTTGTCGCCATCTTTCGATCCTATTATGGTCAGTTTATGGGAGATCCTTGGTACAACGAGTTTATCGCGATGATTCGCAAGGAGAATCCGGAGTTCTCCACCTTCTGGAACCACAACGAAGTCAACGCAGCACCAGAGGTATTTATTGAATTTCGGCATGCCAAAGCGGGGAAAATGCTCTTTGATTTGACAACATTGCAAATTCAAGGCGGTCACGATCTACGCTGCAGCGTTTACACGCCATCCAATGGCTCTGATACGGAAAAGAAAATCAGGAATTTGATGAAGCGCTTTGCCAAATCGAATTGAGATCACCGTTGCGCAAAGGGGCAGAGCATGGCCGTAACCACTTGCAGCCCGTTTGCGCAAACGCGCCATGTCCCGCTGCTGCTACACACCGGCATATCGCAGAGCGGCGCTTGCGTTTGCAACGAAGTTGTTGATCTGTTCCGGCGCGCAATCTATCGCCCAGCGCAATTTATCGAAAGCGAGGAGCATCAACAACGTGTTCAGCAAGGGTTGCATATCCTGATACTCACTTTGCGAAAAACCATACCCCTCCGCTAAAGCGCGCAACGCTGCCTGATGAGGATGTTGATTGCTCATCAACGCCAACATCACCTGCACGAATTCCCAGTGCGGCATCACACTGACACCCGCGCAACCCCAGTCAATCAAATGAACAGTGCCATCCGCAGCAACGATGGTATTCTTGAGTGAAATATCCCCATGATACAAGCCAAACGCAAATGGGCAGTCAAGCAACTGTTCAAACTGCTGGCGCACCATTTTTGATTGCCGGGTCGACAAAACACCGAGTTGAATCAATTCATCCTGTGCAGTTAGGGATTGGATGTTATAATCCAGGAACCCTTTCCACGTTCCGTCAAATCCCGCATGGAGCGGCGACTGAAACAGGCCGCTTTGTCGATCCGCCAGATTTTCACCATAGCCCTGCACCGAAATGGCCTGCATTCGCTTTAAATAGGAACCCATCTGGCGCCAGATAAACTGCTTGTCCAACTGGCTGTGTGTCCCCACTTCGCCCGCGACGAACGTCTGAATCATGTAAGCATAGGACTGAAATGCGCCAATGGACAGCACAGAAGAGACAGGAATGCCCTGCGCTCTGGCTGCTGCAATGCACCAGCCTTCCTTTTGATACTCAAGTAAAGTCCGCTCGTGGTCGTTCATCCGCACGACGACTTTGCCACTTGGGAGCTGAAGCAGAAAAACTTGGTTCACACTTCCATTTCCGATGATTGGCGTGCACGATTGAACCTGTTCACCCAACTGCTCTGTGACAATGCGCTCGGCCATTTGTCCGATTTCCACAGCAGTTCCTCCGTCCTATACTTCGTTGCGTATCGCCTGTTTCAAGACATCGCGATGCTCCAACGCATATTGCAAAATGGCCCACATCTTATCAACTGCCGCCTCACCGTAGGCATCCATGTACATGGCCTGCATGAATACCCCGCCTTGAAAGGTCAGTTCGATTTCTTCGTCCGTCAATCGTCGCTTGCGCTGATAACCGCTGTAAAACGCGACTGCATTTTGCGCATCAAATTGCAGTGTTTCATCGTGAAAGCGCACAAACTGACAAATCAAAGGGTAACCCACGTCAATGTACGTCGACCCCAATCCCGCATCGTCGAAATCGACCAATATGAGATTTCCGTCACGCTGTTTCAGGCAATTATGTGGGCCAATATCCGTGTGCATCAGACTTTGACGATGTATCGTGAAATCAGGGATGTTTTGTAGAACACGCAAATATTCCTCGTAGTAGGGCCTGTCCTTGAACCTCGTGATCATGTTTCTCAACGTATGCTGAAAATCAAGGGTCGACGCGACTTCATATCCTTCAACTGCATGGAGCTCTGCTGTCAGTTGCCCTAAGGCAAATTCGTCTTCAGGCGTTTCATTCGCTTGGGTTCCTTCGATGTACTCCATTACATACATAAATCTATCATCGCAGCGACCGTACAAACGACCGTCTGTTTGTGGCAGGATACCTGGGGCGATTTTTGTCTGCAATTTGCTTAAAAATTGCAGAACGTCCGTATAGGCGCGTGCCTCTTCTTCTGTACGTTCGGGATCCAACACTTTTAACACCCAATGGCCTTCATTTGTGGATACGTGAATCACATGACGCGCGCCTTTTGCTTGAAGTGTGTTTATCACGTTTACATTGGTGAGCGGCCAAAGCTGGGTCATTGCGTCTATGAATTTTTGCATGCAGCGTCACTCCTGATGAAAGGGTGTGGTGATGGCAAAATGATGCTGGTACAGAGCTGTAGCCGAGATGAACGATGAAACTGCCAGGTTTGATGTACAATACACATCGGTGTATATGTGTGCTACTTTCGAAATCGTTCTTTTTGAACATTTGCACTAGGTGCAACAACGGGACGCTTTACAGCACCCCGTCAGCTAATTATAACAATTCCTTGTGTACTAAAGTTTCCGCAAGGAGGACTGCTCCTTTACCTGCACCCATTTTTGTGTTATGAGAAACCAACAAATATTTAATGCCACCGAGAATCGGTTCTAACTCAACTCGCCCAATGCTGGTCGTCATTCCGTCCCCTCTATGCCTATCAAGACGGACTTGTGGACGGAATGGATCGTCAAATACTCGGATCCATTCTTCGGGGGCAGATGGTAGCTTGTTTTCCTTGTATGGATTATAGTTACGCAGAACCTGTTTTGCTTCATCGACACTTGCTTGTGTCTTTAGACCTACGAAAACTGCTTCTGTATGACCATCCAACACGTTCGCCCTCGTGCAAATGCAATTTACATCGATCTCGGCGGGTGTAATTTGTTGTCCATCATAAGTACCAAGAATTTTACGAAGTTCTGTCTTTACTTTCTCTTCTTCCGTTGGAATATATGGCACAATATTATCCGAGATGTCCAGCGTACGGACACCAGGACTACGTCCCGCACCACTGACAGCTTGCATTGATACCATCAGAACCTTGCTTACGCCAAACGCTTGCTGGAGGGGCTTAAGTGTAATGGATAGACCGGTTACGGTGCAGTTCGGAATCGCTAAAACGAAACCATTCCATCCACGCTTTTCTTGTTGACGACGGATGTATTCAGCATGTTCATTGTTAACACCTGCCAGCATGAGTGGTGTATCTGCTTCGTAACGAAATGCAGATGCCGTTGAAAACGTAGGTGTAGTCCGTCCGAATCGCGGCTCTAATTCTTTTGCCAAATCGGATTCAACAGCTGTAAAAATCACGTCCATTTGTTCTGGATGAAAATCATCAGATGAAACCACTGGAACATCTGCCATGTCTTCTGGTACATCAGTGCTGTGAGACCAACGAGATGCTCCATCAGCTTCAAGCAAAGCTTCTTTGTAGGTCTTGCGTGCCTTGGAGGTCACCATTTGTACTACTTCAAACATTGGGTGATTTGATAACGCTTGAACATATTGTTGACCCGCCATACCAGTTGCACCGACGATGGCTGCTCTTAGCTTACTCAATTCTCTCCACCCCCTTCCAACATACCCATATTACACTGAAGCACTTAAGTGAGACGTAAAATTTAGTTTTTTTCTTTTAAACTAAGCTACAGTTAGCTGAAGAACGACACTGCGGTTACATTCTTTAGTCCCACAAGGAACCACTGTTCAACGTAATCAAGAAATCGACAGCACGATGAAGTTGTTCCTTTGCGAAATCTAAGTCACCATGTCCGTGAAGTGCCAATGCTAAATTGGTCATTGGCGCCATGATGACACGTGCTTCTAGAGCAAATTGAAATGACGGTTGATCCGGAGCGGCTATACTTTGTAAAACAGATTCGACAACTGGGTGTCGCAAACCATGAAATAGTACAAAATTCCCAATAAAACTTGCATAATCCCAAAACTTTGGCATGAGCGATACATCTTCAAAATCAATCCAACGCCATCCCGTTGAACTTGAGATTAGGTTCCCTCGGTGAGCGTCTCCATGTGCGGGATACAGAGGTTCTCTATGTATCCTTTCATTCACTAGTTCATAAGCCGACAATAGCCGCGAGATACTGTCGTCATGCTTAGTTGAATACAAATACTCGGCAGCTTGGTTTGCGTTTCTCCAAGCCTCAAGTGGAAGAAGGAGGTCTCTAAAGTCAGACATGCCTTTTACTAAAGCAGTGATCGTATTGATAGCTTGCTTCCCACTAAGTTTAGGTAGAGATACCGGCTCTATGTATTCCCACAACGTCATCCAGGTATCTGCCACTTTGTGTGGACCTGTTGGAACAAGGTTGGAACACTGCACTACGGGTACGCCTCTGTCCGCAAGGTGTTGTGAAACCTTTACCTCGTACGCCCATTTTTCTCGCCAAAAATCCGGGTCATCATCGTCAAAGCGTTTTGCAACTCTTGCAACAATTGGATATGGGGTAAGACGGACAATTAGGTTCCCTGCATCCCCCAACACAATTGGCGTGACATTCTGAAGACCCAAATTTTCCACAACTGACAGCACATCTGAAATTAGAATCTTGAATCGCCTCCATTTGAGCGGTTTTGTTCAACATCCTGCTCGTTACTGCAATATTTCATCTTTTTTTACTATATTCGCTCTGGAAGGCGCCCATCGCTATTAAAATTCCACCCATCAATTGAAGAATTCTATGCCACCCAAAACATAAAGAAATATTGACATTTTCGACCCTCTCCAGACCTGTATCTGCATTTTCATGGGTGTCTGTCCAAGGTGGCCAAAGGATTTTGGCCCACCAGTGAACTGAGTAACAGTTTCCTTAGAACGCGCGGAAGCACTGGATATTTGATATTCCAAATGGAGTGCCTTAGAAGTGACACTGGTCAGCCCAAATGAGAAAATTATTCAAACCGAAAGTGGATGCGTAGTCCATATGGCTTACCTGAGCTGTTTTTTTAATCAAGTTACAGTTTTAACACAGTTACTAGTTCATTTCCGTTTATCTTCTCCCCGTTATCACGAAATCCAAAACTTTCGTAGAGCTTTTTAGCCACAGTGTTATCGGCGACATATGGTATCCAACAATACTCTGCAGGTTCTACCGGAAATGTGCGTATGTACGCCAATATTTTTTTCATCGCCTCCCTACCATAACCCCGTTTTTGATATTGTTCACCAATCATGAAACGCTGAATACTGTAATTCTTATCAGCTATTTTCGGAAGCTCGTAACTAGTAATACCATAGACAATCAAAACGAAGCCTACCATCTGTTCATCAGCATAAATTGCAAAAGGAAGTGGATTTCCTCCATTGGAAGCAAGAATATAACACGTAGCAATACTCGAGAGATTGGATGCAACAAAACGTGCCTGATCATCAGAAACTTTTAATGGGAATAGTTCGCGTCGGTTTTCTATTGTGATTTTTCTAAGTGTAACCATGTCAAATCACTCCTCCTAAGATAGTTGGAGAAACTCCAATATCTGCTGGTTGTATCTGTCCCATTCTTGCTTCTCATTTCGAATGATCAGTCTGGGAAAACGAAACAATGCGGCTCCAAGGTGATCCTGGAAAAGCCAGCTCTCGATGACAGTCACTTCGGCCACATGGGAACGAGCATCGACGAACGCGCGAAACAGTTCTTCTACCTTATTTTTAAACCAGATCGCTTCAGTCTTGGATTCAAGGGAACCAATGATACGATCGTAAATGCATAATGGATGGTTCTCCTCCGTCTCAGGATAAAACCGATTCGGGATGTTGGAATTCGTCAACTTGTCAGCTAGCATTGGGCCAGCAGTCGACTTCCCGGACCCAGGAATCCCGTCAAGAATGATTAGTTTGGTATCGCGCATTACCGCGCCTCCTCATGTACGTTGTCCCGTTGCACCATATCCTGTATTCACGATAAGGTCGATACCAAAAAGGCGCGGACAAGCTCCGCGCCTAAAACATCTGTCGTGTACGTAATCAACGACACAATTGGCATGAATGATCCCGCAATCGAAAACTAGGCATAGATGTAGCTAGGCTTAGGAAAGTGACTAAGACTCCACCACGTTGCCAAGTTCAAAAACGTCACCACCTCAATGGACACGAAAATAGACCATCAATGCTCTTCAGCAGAACAATCGCTAATCAATCCGATCTTGAAACCCTGTTTTTCAAGCCTTCAAGAACGTCAAGGACGCTATTTTCGATGACGGAATGATAAACGCTTTGCATTGTCAGTTCAATGATAAAAACCATAAAAGCGCCCAATATTCGGAGTGCTTTTATGGTTCATCATTGTTACTGCAATGTATTTTATTTTGTTCTTCTTGGAATCTCTTTGGTCTGATAGAAGATAATTTGTTTGTCGTGTATTTCATTCAAAGCAATGGTTACATTCCTACTTGTTTCAACGTTTGATAATCGTTTGGCACCTGCTTGTAACTGGCGTGCCCTCGTAGCAGTCATGATTACAATATCGAATTTACTACCGAACATGTCGGTCAATGAATCAATTGAAGGATATAACATTCGTTTCGCCTCCTGTATCATACGCTAATTCGTCGTACTGTACAGGTTGCGAACCTGAACGCTTAGTATATCACAATTCCACCCTACCGTAATCAAAACGTTTGCCCATTTCTGTTCCCTACGCTATTCTGCTCACCATCCAACCCCGATTTCCAACTGGTCAAGAATCTTCTGTAATCCTTATTCAATCCTCAACTAGCCTGATGTTGACCTCTATCTTATATTTACCTCAGATAGTTGAAGAAGAACTTTGTATTTCAAACCAATCTAAAAATCACTTTTGCAATTGATTTAAAACCAGTTTCAATACATCGCACTCCGACATATCATGAGTCAATATTGTTTCTCCATCCACACCAAGCGTATCGTTTGGATTCCACCAGGAACGTAAAGAATCTTCCCCGAATTCCATCCTTTTCGAACTGGATTTGTGACGTCTGACGGTTTCCTCAAAGGGCAAATCAAAATAATAAGCAAATGTCTTCTGAGCGTAGAACTGGATTAAGTGATTCAACATGTCGCCATACCGACTTTTATACAAAATTCCTTCCACAATGACAAATTCACATTTATCCTTACCATATTCCGCGATTTGGCGAATCAAATCAATTGAAAGGTTCCCTTCTCGATCATGAACCTTCAACATGTCACGACGAACGACATCCTGCGAAACCAGTAGTGTTCCATGCCCCAAATGATCTTGAAGACTTTTCGCGGTCGTTGTTTTTCCACTTCCAGAGTTTCCTCGTATGATAATTAACTTAGATTCCATACGCTCCCCCATCCAGTTTCATCGAAGTTCATCAAGTGTCTTTTCAAACGATGGAGCGAATGTCTCTAAGAAATAGTCAATTTCCGGCATTGCCATTGTCCGCAAAGCGTCCAGACACTCATCTCGGGCAACGACAAATTCACGATTTCCAGTCAAAATCTCGACCGTACATTTCAAGTATGCATCTAGTCGATCCGCCGCTTTTACCCATCGTAATACTTCCTCGGATGGTTCAATGAGCAACGATTTATATTCATCCTGAAGTTCGGATGGAACCATGTCCAGCAGTCGTTCCGAGGCCAATCTCTCTATTTCTCTGAAATTCCTGTGGATATCCGCATTGTGGTGTTTAACTGGCGTCGGGATATCCCCCGTGATAACCTCCGTAGCGTCATGGAACAATGTAGCGCATACCACTTTCTCCGTAGGTACCTCTTTGTGAAACACGTTTTTGGCAATCGTACATAACGCATGCGCCAACAAAGCAACATGAAAGGTATGCTCTGCCACATTTTCTCGCTGACTGTTTCTCATCAAGCTCCAGCGATCAATATGTTGTAATCGATACATATAAGCCAGAAAATGAAAATGCGTATTCATCAGCACCCTCCCCGAACAGATCAGAACACACATTTTCTGTGAGTCCAAATAAAATCTCGCATCTTATTCCAGCATTTTTCGTCGCATTCAAAATCCGAGCGTTGCGTTTCACTATGAGTTAACTCTGCACTTATTCCAAATGGTTAGTAAAATTGTACATTTCAATTGACCACTTTCCATCGTGATTGGAGACGAAATTCAGACACGCATTTTGAAGAATCATCTTGCCAGTGCCAATTTTTCCATCCGAAAGTTGAGATAATAGCGCGTTAATGGCAGCGCCGTGTGATACCATGATGATGTTTTGGCCTGAATATCGTTGGGTTGCATATTCCAGCGTTTTCATCATCCTTGTCTGAACAAACGCTAATGGTTCCTGACCAGGTATCTCTCCGTCTGGAAATCGCTCGGCTATTTCAGCTCGACTCATGCCAGACGCTATTCCGAGATCTCGTTCAATTAGATCATCCAAAAAAATTACTGGGTCTGTATGCAGGTGATCACTTATGATTTCGGCGGTCTTTTTTGCTCTCGTAAGAGGACTAGACATGATGACATCCCACGAAGTTCTGCGCTCCAAATATTTAGAGGTTAAAACTGCCTGTTCTGCGCCTCTAGCGGTCAAATCCACATCTTCTCTCCCCTGGAGTTTCCCCAGTGCATTCCACTCTGTTTCACCATGCCTCACCAAGCAAACCGTCGTCTCCAACTTGTCAACCCCTTCAAGTTTCTCAGCGATATGAATCATATGGTAACATTGCCGCTTCCATCATCAATTTCCGCACGTGACCATTTGCGAATTGGTTGAATATCCATCTCTGTCGTCGAGTCAGATTACGACTCCACATCCGATATAAACAAAAATCCCCCTGTATACACTAATTTAAGTAATACAGGGAGATAACATCATTTTACGTTTTTTAGAACATATAAATCTTTGTCATGTGCTCCGATACGTTCTGCAAAATATTCTGTTGCCTTTTCAATTGAGATCACTTTCGCATTCAAGATTTCTTGACCATGACGCAAAGCTTCGCAGATGTCCTTAGTTTCGTCTAATTTGCCTTCAAGGTTGTCTACCTTGCCTTCAAGGTTATCGACCTTGCTTTCGAGTTTGTCTACCTTGCCTTGAAGTTTTTCTACGCTGCCTTCAAGGTTGTCTACCTTATCTTCAAAGTTGTTGAATTTGCCTTCAAGGTTGTCTAATTTACGCTCAAATCGAGTTAAAAAGGCTTTGAGTTCTGCATCCATCCAACACAGCCCCCTGCTAAAATCAATATCACAACCGTGACCACTCCCCATGCTACAGGCAGGGGCTTCTCAGAACACGCATGGCGCAACCCGCCTACGTTATGTCCTGAAGGCTCAGTCCAAGCCAACCAGTAACGCTATATTGCACGCTTCAAAATGTTTTTTGCGGCGTTGATATCTCTGTCCTGAACGTATCCGCAGTGTTCGCAATGGTGGGTACGTTCGGAGAGCTTCTTCGGTACCATTTCACCGCAGTTTGAGCAAAGTTGGCTTGTGTTCTTGGGATCAACCAGCACAACACCACGACCAGCTTCTTCCGCTTTGTACGCGGTGAATGTGACGAGTTGATTCCATGACGCATCAACGATGCTCTT
>NZ_JBHUCX010000098.1:635-1028 GCF_042678105.1 Alicyclobacillus fodiniaquatilis | reverse complement strand
CTTCCCATGCCGTTCTCCTATGTACTGTCTTCCGGCGGGTTCCTGCAGGTTCCCTCCGACAGCCCCTCGACCCCACATACGCATCGGCTGCAGCCTGTATCACGCACATGGTTTAGGCTCCTCCGCTTTCGCTCGCCGCTACTCACGGAATCACTTTCGTTTTCTTTTCCTCGAGGTACTTAGATGTTTCAGTTCCCTCGGTTGCCTCCATACAGCTATGGATTCACTGTACAGTCCTAGCGCTTCACACTAGGGGGTTCCCCCATTCGGACATCCACGGATCTATGTTCGCTTACAACTCCCCGTGGCATTTCGGTGTTCGCCCCGTCCTTCTTCGGCTCTTGGCGCCTAGGCATCCTCCGTGCGCTCTTCCTAACTTCACCGTTTCGGCTA
>NZ_JBHUCX010000098.1:211-625 GCF_042678105.1 Alicyclobacillus fodiniaquatilis | reverse complement strand
CCGTGGCATTTCGGTGTTCGCCCCGTCCTTCTTCGGCTCTTGGCGCCTAGGCATCCTCCGTGCGCTCTTCCTAACTTCACCGTTTCGACTGCAGATTTGCTTCGCATTTCAGCGTCAGCTCACTCCGCCACTCACTCACGTACTTCAGTACGCTCAATCGCGGCTACGCTCGCTTCCTTGAACTACTCGCAACTCTTTGCCGGGCTTCAGATCCACTTCACATGACTGCGTCACTCGTCAGACAACTCCTTCACGTACTCATGTACGCTCTGTCCGTTGTCTTCCTCGTTCCTTGTCCTGCTCGTGTTTCTTTGCCGGGCTGCAGATTTGCTTGCATTGCTGCTCGCAATCCTTCGCCATATACATCCCGGTTTTGTACCCTGTTACTCGCATTTCGGTTACCGGTTTGTTTCT
>NZ_JBHUCX010000098.1:0-201 GCF_042678105.1 Alicyclobacillus fodiniaquatilis | reverse complement strand
CTGCAGATTTGCTTCGCATTTCAGCGTCAGCTCACTCCGCCACTCACTCACGTACTTCAGTACGCTCAATCGCGGCTACGCTCGCTTCCTTGAACTTTTTTTTTTCCTTCGCCATATACATCCCGGTTTTGTACCCTGTTACTCGCATTTCGGTTACCGGTTTGTTTCTTTCGAGGTTGTTCCATATTCAGTTGCCAAGGT
>NZ_JBHUCX010000097.1:25102-34303 GCF_042678105.1 Alicyclobacillus fodiniaquatilis | reverse complement strand
ACAATTGCTTCAAACGTGATTCAACGGGCTCTACAAGCACCTTTCTCCGGTATTTCGGACAAAACACAACATGGTACTTGCAGTCAAATGTGACATTTCGATTCAATTCGACGTCTCTACTCATTGCGATCACCCAAGAACATCTTACCAAAACAAGTTAGATACCGCTATTTCATCTAACGTTTAGTTGATCGTTAAAAGACATTTCGCCTAACGGCGAGCGCCTTATATCCCCATAGCTAAAGCAAGGGGTTTTACGGCGCATCTGATAATTTTCAGCCCTTGATCCGAATTAACTCGCTCAAGACAAATTTCGATAGATTATCTGTTCTTTATAAAGTACAATATCATTTATTATAAAGAACTTTGTCGGGTGGGGTTAAAATGTCTGATACCACTGTGTTATGCAGAAACTCGTTTGGGGTTAGGCGTTCTCTGTTGATAGCCGTAGAAGCTGTGTATTCTGATTTAACAGCGATACAAGTCGAACGAATCCGGTCATTTGCTGGTGAATTAGAGGACACGCTTACACCTATAGAAGTGTTCGTTACAGCGGACGTGAAAATAGACATCTCCCTTTGCATGAAACATTTTAAAGACACTGAGACATGGAGATGGCTTAAGGAAGATTTCAAGGATCCAATTTTGGAATTTGAGAGGAGACTCCTTCGTTTCTGACTATAACGGACAGCATTCTGTATCAAAGGTTCTATAGAGAATGCGTTCCGCAGACGATCTCGTTGTAGCAGTGGGTCGAGGGGAAATTCGGATTTGTAAATGATCGGGTTGAAAACGCATCTAGAAGGAACAACGTAGTCAGTAGTCAGCCTATTCAGCGGATCCGATGTGCGCCTCGACCGATTTTCAAACCCATTCCATACGTATATATTAGCTATAGCACCTACTTCACGCCACAACTCAAATTCATAGGAGGCTTGTGAGATGGACTATACCTATCTAGGAAAAACTGGTTTACGTGTGAGCCGCTTATGTCTTGGGACGATGAACTTTGGTCCCGAGACCGAGGAGAAAGACGCGTTCCGCATTATGGACGCAGCGCTTGACGCTGGTATCAACTTCTTCGATACAGCTAACGTATACGGTTGGGAACGAAAAGGTTGGACCGAGGAGATCATCGGTCGTTGGTTCGCACAAGGTGGTGGTCGGCGCGAGCGTGTCGTGCTGGCAACCAAAGTGTACGGTGATATGGATCCCAACGATGGACCGAACAACCGTGGCGGACTGTCCGCTTACAAAATTCGACGTCACTTGGACGCTTCCCTGAGGCGCCTCCAAACCGATCACGTTGAACTCTACCAAATGCACCACGTTGACCGCAATGCCACCTGGGATGAGCTGTGGGGAGCATTTGAAGTGGCGGTCAACCAAGGTAAAATTGGGTACGTTGGCGCCAGTAACTTTGCGGGTTGGCACCTCGCAATCGCACAGGCGGCCGCGAAAGAACGCAATTTCCTCGGCCTTGTCTCTGAGCAACACCAGTACCACCTTTTGTGCCGTTTGCCGGAATTGGAAGTGCTTCCAGCAGCAGAAGGACTTGGACTCGGGGTCATTCCTTGGAGTCCGCTCGCTGGCGGATTGCTTGGCAGGAACGCGTTAACCAAAACTGGACAGCGCAGCGCTCGGGCACAAGAAGCTGTGGAGAAGAACCGCGCCGCGTTGGAAGCATTCGATAAGTTGTGCAAAGAGATCGGCGAGCCACAAGATGTGGTGGCCTTGGCTTGGTTGTTAGAAAATCCAGCCGTCACGGCCCCCATCATCGGACCGAGAACCTTGGAGCAGTTGAACGATAATCTTCACACCTTGGAAGTCAAACTAGACGAATCTGTAATGCAACGGTTACACGAAATCTTCCCAGGCCCAGGGAAACCAGCTCCGGAAGCGTACTCTTGGTAAGTCATTGATTTCGACTGCATATGTACGATTCTGAGACAGCAAGGGCACCGCGATGTGTCTAAGGCTACCCGGCTGCGCTTTAAATTCAAGATGTTGAACGGTTTCGTTATATAGAGCAAAGACCGAGGTTATTTCTCCTCGGTCTTTGCTCGCCATTGATGCTCATTTTGACGGCCCGATAACCGGCTTTGTCTAAAGACAATTATGTATTCTCATCTCAACACCAAGCAATTTCTCCTATTTTTCAATCCTCTTGTTTACTGAGATAGACTGCTAATGCCGTTCGATGACGGACATCCAGCTTCCGAAAAATGCTACGTAAATGGTGGTCTACAGTGCGGGGAGAAACGTGTAATTTAGCCGCTACTTCTTTATCTGTAAGTCCTGCCGCAACGAGCCTGGCCACTTCCCACTCACGTTCCGTGAGCGCATCAGGGTGAGCTGATCTTGTATTAGCAGTTGAAGTCTTGGCAGTACGGACTGCATCCAATAAACGCTCAGCCTCTACCTGTTCTCTTGCACCTAAACAGCTAAACACATCCAGTGCACTTTGTAGACAATCAATCACAATATCGCGTCGTGTGACCATTTCTGGACGAACCGTTGATTCCTCTGTGGTCTCCAACGCCATCCAAACACGTCCGGTTGATAGCCGACTTAGTGCCGCTTCGTATGGAAGTTGGCATGTTTGTGCAAGTGAAGTGGCGTCCTCTAGAAATCTGAATGCTTGTGCATATTCTCCAAGCTCACACTGAAGTTCACCGAGTCGTCGACGTGCTTTGATGATAAACCACGGAATCGGCACAGCCTCAGCCCAGACCATAGCCCTTTCGCACGCCTCGATGGCCTTGGTCTGGTCGCCAGTACGACGGTAATAATCAGTCCAAGTAATATCAATGAATGGGCGATGCAGTTTTGACACTTGACTGAGGGGATGCGCGTCAGCCGCTTCGAGCCATACTTTGGCCATATCCACTTCATTCCGAAGAAGATGGGCCTGTGCGCGAATCGCATGTACCCAAGTAAAGACCGTTGTAGAGGGAGGCGGTGGATCGGCCGGGCGAAATGGCGCCAGCTTTGCCAACACAGCGTCCAAAGCGTCGGAATCTGCAGTTTCCACTAGCATCACAGCAGCAAACCAGGTAATCAGAGAATCTGGTTCTGGTTCCTCCAAGACGTAATCCACCAAGTGTTTACGTCCCTCTTTCCAATTGCCTCTTGTATAGTGATAAAATCCTGCGGCGGAATATCCCTTCGGCATGAAGCCAAATCCATTTTTTTCATTAACCTGATTTTCAAGAACCATTAGCTCCTGAATGATAGCATCCACTTTATCCAGTTGATCGGTTTTGCTGAGATATGTATGGTACAGATAATTGGTAAACAAGATGGTGGCAGACCAGTCATCATGTCGGTGGTACGCCGCTTTACTCAATTCATGCGCCGTGTCGATGATATCGTCAAGTTTCCCTAAAAACGCATTCAACCTCGTTTTCATACGTAACACTTGCGGATTTTGCGCACCAACATTCTTCTGTAAATCGCTGAGCAATTGCTCTGCTTCTTCCAAGCGTCCGTGTGTATACAAAAAACTCCAGTACACCATGACGATCCTCGGATATTCGCAATGCTCACGAAAGAATAACTGTTCGAGGTAGAGATATCGGTCGTTGGTCAATAGTCGTTCCTGTAAGGCTGAAAGTGTTGCAATATCATCCAGCACTACGCGATCTCCACGGTCGTAAGCACGTTCATACAAGAGGTAGCTAACCCATGCCTCGACCGGTAAGTCTCCACTTTGCCGAGCTAAGTCAAGTGCGGTTTCAAAATGCTGAAGTGCATTGACCTCACTCCTCCGTCGCATGCAAAAACCAAGTTTGAGGAGAATCTCCGCATGCATGCCGTCTCCTTTGGGCAACAATTCAAGCGCATGCTGATAACGTTCTTCGGCATCCAGGATAGCGCCGACACGAAGCGCATGGTCCCCTGCAAGAACTAGAAATTGCACGGATCGTGCATCTTTTGCACGCCGATAGTGAAACGCGATGGCATCGAAGGAATCGGACGAGGTCCTTTCCAAAACCTCCGCAATGGTTTGGTGACACCGCACGAGCCGAACGCCGTGCATCCAGTTCATCAAATACAGCCGGACAATCGCGTGTCGGAATTGAAACGTATCTGACTGACTATCCACGTTTCGAATGAGTCCTAACTGTTTTGCTTCGTCTAAAGCCGTGGTTACCGCTTCTTTCGTACTCGTGGAAATGTCCACGAGTAAACGGAAATCAAACAGCTCCCCAATTTGGGCAGCCTCTTCTAATACAGAGATATAGGTTGGATCCAGGAGATTCAGTTTTCTGTCAATGGCTTGTTGAACCGTTTCTGACACAGGAACTGCCGTATAACGTTGATCTTTGAATTGCTCTAGGATTTCCGCCACAAATAGCGGTAAGCCATGGGTCAATCGATAGATTTCATCGGCTAAGCGAGATGGGTTATCTTGGCTGGGGACGATTGCCCTTATCAGTTCCTCCACTTCCACACGGTTCAATTCCTGAAGTAAGATGCGTTGGGTTCCGGTTCGTAGCATATCCGAGAAAACGCGACGGATGTCGGTAAAATGGTATAAGTCTTCGGAACGATACACTCCAATCACGAGGAGTGGCACATCATGAAGCCGCCCAGATAGCTGTCGGAGTAAATTCATGGACGCACGGTCTGACCATTGTAAGTCATCAATTGTAATAACGAGCGGGCGTCCTGCACTCCGGAGCCAGCGGATCAATGATAGGGCGACTTCGAACGACTCGGTCAAAGCGGGTGCGCTGCCAAATGGAATCGGCAAAGGAGATGGCTCCCAGCGTCCACCATACATTTGGAGATTTAGGAACGCTTCCCGCCAGGGGCCGTATGGAATCGTCTCCCCGGGGCCTGGGCACCGACACTGAATGGTCGGCTCCGATGTTCTCGTATGAGATTTCAATGCGTAGTTTACAAGGGTAGTTTTCCCAATCCCAGCCTCACCGCCGACCAGGATGATACCACCTTCTCCACTAGACACGCGCGTCACAGCATCCGCTATGACTTGAACTTCTGACGTTCTTCCCACCAATCGTGGTGTACCTGTCATGAAAAGTAGACCTCCTGCAATGGGAATCTATGTAAGCGGACGTCCTCCTGATTGGAACTGTACATCATTCACCTTTAAATAGGGAATTTTCCCGATGCCGAAATATGCTCTATTCATTATAGTTGGTCGAAAAAGACCTTAAAAGATTTAGGGGAAGGAAATGTGTGGGATGCAATATGAGTTTGTTACAAGGTGGGCCCTTGACGAAGCAACTGCCGACTGTGTGTACGAAACATTATCCTCCAATGCCTATGGAGAATGGTGGACGAATATGATTCCCCCACTCATGAAGCCACTGTTCTTCGTGTGGAATCACGATCACGTCATGCACCGTGGCGCGCTCGGGCTCGCCTACCGATTACAGGCGACGCTGGTGCAAGGATAATCCGTACAGGTCTGGAGGATTTCCTATGTTCGATGGTGTGATAGAAGTCAGAAACGGGCGCAAAGTAGGTTATGCGGAGTACGGCCCTAAAGGTGGTTATCCGGTCGTATTGTTCCACGGAACACCGGGCTCGCGTTTTCAAGTATTTGCTCATCTCGCCACACGTGAGTTGCAAGAGGTGAGCATCATTGTTCCCGAACGCCCCGGGTACGGATTGTCTGATGTGCAGCATCAGCGCTCATTGTTCGATCACGCAGCAGACATTCAAACACTTGTCACTCATTTAGGAATTCAGCGATTTTCCGTCATCGGAATTTCTGGCGGCGCACCATACGCGCTAGCCTGTGCGAAAGCATTGCCCGAGTGTATAGAACGAGTCTCCATCCTATGTGGCGTAGGTCCATTGAATGATCCGGAACTGTTGGTCGAGTGCGATGAGCTGGAGCAGGCGCTCATTGCGAGGTCCAAGGCAGCGGACCAATACATTGCGCAGATGGTGGCCGCCGCACAACATGCGCCGGAAGCGGTTATCCAACAAATTTACGCAAGTTTGCCACCAACCGATCAGGCACTTATCAGCAAAGATATGTTGAGTGTACTCCTGGATACCTTTTTAGAAGGATTGTGCATTCCTGACGGCATGGTGGACGATTACATCGTACTTGCGAAGCCCTGGGATTTTTCGCTCCATGATATTCAGGCGCCGGTGCATCTGTGGCATAGTACCGCCGATCACAAGATAGGGATTCGGCATGCGGAGTATATTGCATCTCAAGTTCCAAACGCAGTATTGCACAAAATCTCGAACATAGGCCATATCGGTACGCCCTTCGCATGTATACAGCAAGTATTGAACTACATTCGGACAGGAGCGGTTGCAACCATGTGAATTTCAGTTTTGTCGCTCCGAACATAGGTGTACATCCATTCGCTGATGGAGAAGCACAAGTCCATCAAAAATACTTTATATTGACAAGCGTCGGTATCTTTGGGAGTTCAGGGATCAAGACACTAAGAGATTGGGTGAATTCAGGAGGATAAATGGTGAAAAGTAGCTTAAAAGGGATTGCTGCAGCGACACTCATCTTAGGCACTATGATTCCTACCACATTTGCTGCAGTACAATCAGGAGGCGCAGCAATACGGGCAACGATTACTGTAGATGGTTCGGTTTTGAGTCAGCCTTACGAAATCGTTGCAAAAGATGGGGGTACGCCAACAGCGTATATGCCCGTCTATTATATGAATCAAGCGTTATTGAAATCTGGGTACAAAGCAGTCTGGGATGGGTCCACACATTCCTGGAATCTGACGACGAGCAATGGCAGCCTCGATTTCTCCGATATTGAAGTGGGGCAAGGAAACACGTCGATATATGTAAACGGGACACTGGTTAAAAAAATTAACACGATAGTAAACGTCGATCCTGCGGCAGGCAAACATGCTTCAACCACAACCTACATTCCAATTTTCTACGCGCAAGAGTTGATGCAGGCTGCTGGGATTAAGAACACTTGGGACGGCACAAAGCATGTTTGGGCAGAGACAACACCGCTAACCTTGACAGCGAATCAGACGTCCGGTCCTTCCACTGGTGTTACGTCTATAAGTAAAAACGTTGTGATTACCGGAACGAACGTAACGCTCCAAAACACGAACGTTGACGGTGACATTTTCATCAACCCTGGCTCCAACGGTATAGTGTACCTCTCAAACGTTACGGCCACAGGGCGTATTATCGTTCTTTCCGGAGCTTCACACGCAATCTACTTGACAAACGTGATTGCTCCTACATTAACCGTAAACAGTTCCTCCGCAGTCCATATTGTTTCGTCCGGAAATACTCAGATCAACACTACCGAAATCCCTGCTACGGAACATCAAACGGTCACGCTTGACCAACAGTCAGGCAGCCTCGGTTCAGTCACTGTCGGTTCAAGTTCAACGGTAGCATTGACAGGCGGCCAGTCGTTTGCAACCGTTGCGGTGACTGGTGGTGCGGATGTTCAGGTTGGCAGTAGCGCACCAGTAGGAACCTTGAATGTATCTGGTTCCGATACAAAAGTCGAAGTGTCTGCGGGTGCAACTATCTCCAGCCTTAACATTGGTGACGTGACTGGCGTTGTGATCGACAATAACGGTACCATTTCAACTTTAACCAATGGCGCATCCAGTTCTAGTGTTACGCTGTCTGGTAGTGGCCAAGTGACGAACGTCGTTGGTAATGCTCCAATTGGAAACAACGGTGGCGGTGGCAACGGAAGCACAGCTAGCGAGACAGCGACACCGACAGTGAACACTGTAACTGTTGGAGACGCGACTATCACCGGAACCGCAGCAGACGGTGCTACGGTCACTGTAAAAGACGGAAGCACCACGGTTGGCACAGCAACTGCAGACGCGAGCACGGGTGCCTACTCAGTAGCGGTGCCATCCGGATTTACGTTGAGCGCAGGAGACATCATTTCGGCTACGGCGCAAGTGGCAGGAGATACGGTGAGCCAAGCTACGACGACAGTCGTTCAGGCTGCTGAAACAGACGCGCAAGCGGTGGCGGCTGACAAAGCGGCACTCGCGATCGGGTATGCAGCGGGGGACTCGGCTTCTAGCGTGACGCAGGACTTGACGTTACCCACTACCGGAAGCAACGGTTCGACCATCACGTGGTCCTCTGACACCCCGACAGTCGTAGAAAATGACGGAACAGTGACACAGCCTGCATACAGTTCTGGTAATTCGACGGTGACGCTGACGGCGACGATTACGAAGGGTAGCGCAAGCGATACGCAAACCTTCACGGTAACAGTCGTTCAAGCTGCTGAAACAGACGCGCAAGCGGTGGCGGCTGACAAAGCGGCACTCACGATTGGATATGCATCGGGGGACTCTGCTTCCAGCGTGACGCAGAACTTGACATTGCCCACTACGGGAAGCAACGGTTCGACCATCTCCTGGTCCTCTGACACCCCGACAGTCGTGGCAAATAACGGAACGGTGACACAGCCTGCTTACGGTTCTGGTAATTCGACGGTGACGCTGACGGCGACGATTACGAAGGGTAGCGCAAGCGATACGCAAACCTTCACGGTAACAGTCGTTCAGGCTGCTGAAACAGACGCGCAAGCGGTGGCGGCCGATAAAGCGGCACTCACGATTGGATATGCAGCGGGAGACTCTGCTTCCAGCGTGACGCAGGACTTGACGTTACCCACTACCGGAAGCAACGGTTCGACCATCACGTGGTCCTCCGACACCCCGGCAGTCGTAGAAAATGACGGAACAGTGACACAGCCTGCATACAGTGCTGGCAATGCAACGGTGACGCTGACGGCGACAATAACGAAGGGGAGCGCGAGCGATACGCAAACCTTCACAGTGACAGTTGTGACGGCTGCTGAAACAGACGCGCAAGCGGTGGCGGCCGATAAAGCGGCACTCACGATTGGATATGCAGCGGGAGACTCTGCTTCCAGCGTGACGCAGGACTTGACGTTGCCAACCACGGGAAGCAACGGTTCGACCATCACGTGGTCCTCTGACACCCCGACAGTCGTGGCAAATAACGGAACGGTGACACAGCCTGCATACAGTGCTGGCAATGCAACGGTGACGCTGACGGCGACAATAACGAAGGGCAGCACGAGCGTCACGCAAGCCTTCACGTTGACAGTTGTGACGGCTGCTGAAACGGATGCAGAAGCGGTGGCGGCTGACAAGGAGGCGCTCGCGATTGGGTACGCATCGGGGGACTCTGCTTCCAGCGTGACGCAGG
>NZ_JBHUCX010000097.1:24441-24927 GCF_042678105.1 Alicyclobacillus fodiniaquatilis | reverse complement strand
ACGAAGGGCAGCGCAAGTGACACGCAAACCTTCACGGTGACAGTCGTGACGGTAGCTGAAACAGATACGGAAGCGGTGGCGGCTGACAAGGCGGCGCTCGCGATCGGGTACGCAGCTGGCGACTCGGCTTCCAGCGTGACGCAGAACTTGACGTTGCCGACTACGGGAAGCAACGGTTCGACCATTACGTGGTCCTCTGACACCCCGACAGTCGTGGCAAATGACGGAACGGTGACGCAGCCTGCGTACAGTGATGGCAATGCAACGGTGACGCTGACGGCGACGATTACGAAGGGCAGCGCAAGTGACACGCAAACCTTCACGGTGACAGTCGTGACGGTAGCTGAAACAGATACGGAAGCGGTGGCGGCTGACAAGGCGGCGCTCGCGATTGGATATGCAGCTGGCGACTCGGCTTCCAACGTGACGCAGAACTTGACGTTACCCACTACGGGAAGCAACGGTTCGACCATTACGTGGTCCTCG
>NZ_JBHUCX010000097.1:0-24232 GCF_042678105.1 Alicyclobacillus fodiniaquatilis | reverse complement strand
GCTGACAAGGCGGCGCTCGCGATTGGATATGCAGCTGGCGACTCGGCTTCCAACGTGACGCAGAACTTGACGTTACCCACTACGGGAAGCAACGGTTCGACCATCTCCTGGTCCTCGGACACCCCGACAGTCGTGGCAAATGACGGAACGGTGACGCAGCCTGCGTACAGTGATGGCAATGCGACGGTGACGCTGACGGCGACGATTACGAAGGGCAGCGCAAGTGACACGCAAACCTTCACGGTGACAGTGGTGCAAGCAGCGCTAACCCCTGTCAACTTGAATCTTTCTACCGCCTTTGTAAATCCTACAAGCGGTTCCGCATCGTCTACGACTTTTGTTGTCCGAGTGACGCTGAAGGATTCTGAGGGAAACACATTAGGAAGCGGTCATTCCGTTACGGTGACACCATACATTGTGAGTGTTGGCAATTTGTCTCCGGCCACAGCTACGTACAATAGCACGACTGACGATTACGTGTGTAGTTTTGGATTGGGGACTCTTACACCCGGCGATATTGATTTTAACATCACGATCGATGGACAGAATTACCCATACTCAATGCAGCCAGAGGCTACAGTAACCTCCTAACTAGCTACCAACTGCTTATTTTGTATAAAAAGTAAAACAGGTCCGTATATGGGCCTGCTTTACTCTATGCATCCACTAGGGATGCGACCAACCATATGAGATCAACCCTGGTGAGTGGTAAAAATTTCAATCCACGCATCCACGAGGGATGCGACTATCAGCCATTACCTCTATATACTTGCCAGTACATTTCAATCCACGCATCCACGAGGGATGCGACAATTATTGCATCGTTCTTTGCGGTGACCAGAACGTATTTCAATCCACGCATCCACGAGGGATGCGACTACGGACTTGTCCATCTACCAACCCGATGGATTATTTCAATCCACGCATCCACGAGGGATGCGACCGAAAACGCGAAGATTGCCGAAAAAACAGGCAAATTTCAATCCACGCATCCACGAGGGATGCGACTCAAATATGGTTACATCCTCTGGAGAAAGCTCTTTTCATTTCAATCCACGCATCCACGAGGGATGCGACTCAAAATCAGCGTCTACCACTGCCTCGATTCCGATTTCAATCCACGCATCCACGAGGGATGCGACCGAATTATCAAGCAACTTTTAGTGCTCGAAGGTATTTCAATCCACGCATCCACGAGGGATGCGACTGCAAACCACGGCGTTTTCGCGAGCGATTGGATATTTCAATCCACGCATCCACGAGGGATGCGACCTTTATGGTCTTGGTCAGGCTGTCGCCCGAAGAAATTTCAATCCACGCATCCACGAGGGATGCGACGTTATCGTGTCGTAAAAGGGGGCCGCACATCCAAATTTCAATCCACGCATCCACGAGGGATGCGACGTAAGCTTCTGGCGCTGATTTTTTGATAGACTTCAATTTCAATCCACGCATCCACGAGGGATGCGACCGTGCAAGTTAACAGATATCCTCCGACGAATCGAATTTCAATCCACGCATCCACGAGGGATGCGACGTGCCGTTGCTTACGAGGAGGTGGATCGGTGAGTGAAATTTCAATCCACGCATCCACGAGGGATGCGACTAGTCAGCAGGTGGGTTCGTTCGCGTTGGCAACATCATTTCAATCCACGCATCCACGAGGGATGCGACCTATGGCCGCCTTGTTGTCTTAGAAAAGATGACCATTTCAATCCACGCATCCACGAGGGATGCGACTTTTTCTTTGCCTTCATGTTTCCATTCGAAAAAGATTTCAATCCACGCATCCACGAGGGATGCGACAGAGTACCAATGAGCAGTCCCCCGCCGTCGATATATATTTCAATCCACGCATCCACGAGGGATGCGACCTTGATGCTGATGACTTATTGGAAAATCCGAACCTAATTTCAATCCACGCATCCACGAGGGATGCGACTCGCCGCCAACGGGGAGGGGGTCGGCAAAGCGTTATTTCAATCCACGCATCCACGAGGGATGCGACTTTGAGGATGACTTTGAGTGGTGGTCACAGGTAATTTTAATTTCAATCCACGCATCCACGAGGGATGCGACTTTCAGTACATGGATTCGTATAGGTGTATGTGCTATTTCAATCCACGCATCCACGAGGGATGCGACTGCGATTTTTGATTCAAACATGCACAAACTCACGTATCCACTATCAAAAACGCGCATAAACAACCAAAACATCCAAATCTCAACCACAAAACATCACTTAAACTGGATATTTCACTCACTTTCATGGTGCGAATGCCCTAGGCAAATCATGTGCGCTACACATTCGCACTACAAAATCAAAGGGCCCTCTAAATCTATGGACTCTTTCTGCCCGATGTGTTCTACCTTATTTTTGTAACTATTGCCCAACTGATAGAACCTGAGACTGTCCTGCTCCTCATCGATGATATCAAGAAGCTTTAACTTCAAAATGGCAAACTGAGTAGCGTCCACAACACATTCAAATACTGAGTTTTGCACACGTTGTCCATAATTTTGACATGCTTTCGCAACCTTGCGCAATCTTTTTTGCCCTGCACTAGTCACTGTGCTTACATCATACGTCACCAATACAAGCAACGCATTCACCTACTTCCACATAAAAGGAGGATACTCGTCTAAATCGTTACGCAAATGACGCGCCAATAGCAGGGCTTGTGTATGCGGCACCAATCCCCAGGAGATTTTTTCGCCAAGATAGGGATGCGTGATTTTCTCTTGCTTCTTATTTTGCCACGCAGTTAAAAACTTCTTCCTCGCCTCATCCTGCATTATCACTGCGCCGTTCTCTTTTTTCAAAAAATCATCTTTTTTCATGATTTTCTTATTGATCAATGACAACACAAACCGATCTGCATAAACGCCTCGCAATTCTTCCATCAGATCCAATGCCATTGAAGCGCGCCCGGGTCGATCCCGATGCAAAAATCCAACATAAGCATCCAACCCAACGCCTTCCAACGCCGCCGCGACATCACTGGCCAGCAGCGAATAAGCGAACGACAACATCGCATTCACGTTATCCAGCGGCGGCCTACGAGAGCGTAAGCGAAAATAGAAATCTTCTTTCTGCTGCAAGATCATAGAATCGAACAGCTTATTGTAACTCGTCGCCGCTTGCCCTTCTAAGCCACGCAATCTTTCTAGGTCTTCACATGATCTGACATCCAAAATGATCGCGGATAGTTGCTGCGAAATCGCTTTGAATTGTTGTTGATCAATACGCAAAGGATAATCTCTGGTCATTCTCTCAATGATCCATTTGTGATTGTAGATCTTGCCGACGATAAAATTACGCGCAATTTTCGCCGACAAAGCCTCGTCCTCTGATACATGATATTGTTTCTTGCGCAAGACGACATTACCCCTGCTTTCCCCAATGACTCGGGCCAAGAATCTGCCGTTCATCGTGAAGAAGACGAGCGAGATATTGCGCTCTGCGCAATATCCCATTAATGCCGGACTGGCGCCAATGTAACCGAAGGTGATGATCGATTCCAAGTTGTGCAAAGGCAGCCTGCCTAATTTCTCCTGCTCCTTCAGTAGCACAATATTATCGCCATCCAACGCCAAATAAACAGCGTATTTAGCAGCTTTTTCATTCCTCGATTTTCCCTTCAATGTAACTTTTAACGGTTCGTTTATTCATTAACTCCGGCAAACAGATATTTTGAAGGGAACAACTTTGGCAAAACCGCCCTGTCTTCACTTTCGGCGTATGTCTGCGCTGATAGTAATCCTGCATTTCTGCGACGATCAACTTCACCTTATTTTTGATCTCTACAGTTAACGGAACCTCAACCCGATGTTTGATCTCGTTGTAAAACAGATAGCCGATGTCAATTTCGCAGAGAAGCATCTCCTCAAGACAGATGGCTTGCGCCGCTAATTGCAAAACATCTTCGTCGCTTATTTTTGGTTTGCCGCGTTTATATTCAACCGGATATGCGACGTATTTGCCTTCGGCGCCGTTGATCTCCACGCCACTGTCGTCCCTGATAAACTCCACCACATCGCAGATTCCTGATATTTTGAGGCTCTCCGACTTCACAGGCATGGCGCGTACGATGAGCTTGTCTTTCCGTTTTTCTCTCGTAAATAGTTGATCCGCATTCCGATGAAGGTGCTCCCCCTCAATCGTTCTGACGTTTTCTGCCCATTGTTGTTCAATATGGATAAATGCCCACTGCCGTTTACAGAACTGAAAATGCTGTATGCCAGACAGCATTAGATAGTCGTCATCATTATTGTCCATCGATGATCTCAACGTTCAGCCCTTCCAACGGTTGGACAACAAACTTGTAATCTTCGAAGTGCTTGGCTTCTTCTACAAGCCGCTCAAACGTTAAAGACCGATGAACTTTGGCGGAGGAATACTGGCCCAGTTTGGAATTGTGCGTCCACCAGTACACAGTGTGGACCTCCATGCTTCCCTCTGGCCGCGCGGATGACGTGTCATTTTCAAACAAAGAAACCAGCGCCTGCTTAAATCGCTCGGCATCTTCATCTGTGAACCCGGTTTTCTCTGCCAATTGTGGATTCATACTGCCACAAAATATGTAGACTCCTGTATCCACACGGTGCTTCATGCCCATTGTGTCCGAACCTCTTGCCGCACCTGGCTCGGAGTTGACACTTTTCGTAATCTGCATGCTGGTAATGTCAATCGGATCGATACTCGTGGCAGTGCGAACAGAAACCGGTCCACGGACTCCGACAGAGACGTTACCTGATTTAAAGGCAAATACTTGGCCAAAACTTCTGACGTCCAGCCATTCCCGGCAAGCGACGCGCGCAAACTCATCATTGTCCCGCGTTTTGGCTTTCAACATCTTCCCTAGTTCTGGATTCGCGTCTGCGCGTTCCCTCAAACTGCTGTATGAATCCGACTTGCGATCATTGGACTGAACAAAAATGGCTTCCCCCATATCTTGCAGGCGATTTCTGATTTTCCGCTTCAGCGCGACATCTGAGATTTCGCCATAGCCGTCGTAGTTTTGTCGCGGCCGATTGCCATTCAAAGGATCCCCATTCGGATTCGCCTTGGTCACCGATAGTACAACCGCAAAATCAATTTTATTCGCTAATGTCCCCATGTTTATCTCTCCTCATTTTTGCCCGATGTTTCTACATCATCGTGATTTTCTTTTTTCGATTGATAGAGATCGTGGCGCTGGCTATAGAAACCCAGTAAATATAGACCAGACAACGGCTTGTTATTAAATTGATCAACCGGAATCCGCGAAGCGACTTCATCAATGATTTTCGACCAGTAAGTCGCCTCCGTTCCCATTCGAGTTTGGTATGGCTGCAAGCTGGCCTGAATGGTTCTCCAGGTTCTTGCAGGATGATTGGAGAATGCATTCATGTACCGAATGGCGTTGCTGGCGCGCTTTTCGTCTCCCAATGCGCGTCTCTCCAAAACATCCGCAACCGCCAACAGACGACCAAACAAATAGTCGCGATCATTATTTTTTTCATCTAATGGCACAGTGAAATTCCCCCCTCTGTGACTGTTTATCAATGCGCAAGTGATACTGAGCGTCTTTTCCCATTCCCATGGCTCCATCGACACTGGGTTTGAAGCGCGGCGATAGGCGCTGTTGACGATATCCAACGGAATCTTGCGATCATCAATGATGCATGGCAGCATACGTTCCATAAGCCCCTTGACAACTTTGTCGCTCGCTCGTGGGCCATATGCGGCAAAAGCGATATCCTTCGTAGCTGGCGCCCCGTAAAACGGCACATGTTCACCGCTGTCATTCTTCTGGTAACGATGGAACCACACACAGGTGGAATGCCATTTCACCAACTTTTCAAAATAAAGTTCCTTGTCCAAGTTGCGATAGTACAGTACCGCCATGCGGCCCGTTGTCGCTGAATCCAAAATCAATATGTTTACCTTCTCATTGGATGGAGATGACAATCGATTCCCATATCCGTCCAATGCCTTGGCAAACTCGATGGCATATTCCTGATTGGTAAACGGAATACGCGCTTTGGTAGGAGGCCCAATTGCAAACGAATCTTCGGTAGGTCCCGGTATGTCAAGATGGCGATTGCCCCAGACGAGAAACACACGTTGATCTACCATTTTTCCTTGGCGATGAATGAGCCACTTCAAGGCATTATGCGCTTTTTGCGAGACTTCGTAACTGATGCTGGCCGCTTCACGGCTATCATTGAAGCGTCCGCGGAAGGTGAAACCGCTTGTGTCATTCGCAGAGATGAGCTTGGCTTTATCTGCCGCATTTCTGATTTTATTCGCATGCTTTTCCGTCCTTGGAAGCGTTTTCCCTGTGACATAACAGAGATCCTCATCACCCAAACGGTTGCTGTAAAAGCGAATGAAAGAATCATGCACCTCTTTATCTTGCCAAACCTTTGTCAAGGTCTGCGTCGGTGAATAGACGTCGAAACGGACGAAAGCGCTCATCTGCCCCCCGCTGACAGCGGAGAATATCGGCGGTTTTCCGCCATACGTGGCCTCGGTGTCATTGTCACAGCTATCTAAAAGTCGATTTTCTGCATCAACAAACAAGATCTTGTGCTCCACCAAATCCTGAATGAGCCGCCCCTTGCTCAAATAGCGGTAGATGCTCTTCACCTTAGGCGTGGCGTATGGAGAATTGGCCCAGTCCTCAAGTTGCTTGATGTAATAGAGATAGGGTTCTTCTTTTTTGATTTCCCCACCATATGCGACATAATCTCCGGCTACATAGCTTAGTTTGTCGTGCAATGGATACGGCGAGATGACCGCTCCTGCACGGCTTGCCGAATTTTCTGTGCAGGGTATCAAGGTGTTCGCATTGTGTTTATCCGTAATCACTTCCGCCGTGTGAAATTCCCCATCTTCCGTGATGACCACTTCAATCTGCGCCTGTTGCGTCGTGTGCGAAACCGGTAGCAATGTAAACTCCTGTCCGTTGTGCTTATTGTCCACTTGCCCGACAAAATCTAAGTTGGACTCATAGGTTTCGTACAAATTCAAGAGATTGTTCATTGACTCCCCCCTCTTCCAAATCACCACTGGACGTATGTTTGATTGGTAGATGGCATCCGTATGGCAATGAAATGCGGCGCCATTTATCACTCCCGCGATGCAATGCCTTCCGACAATCCCCGGCAGTTTTCGACAAATTTTTCGCATTACTTTAAAACATCTCTAGCCTAAAAGCTATCCAATTGTGCGAGAAGTTCATCTGCCGAGACGACATTTGTCGCATCGAAATGCTTCGGCTGCATCTCCTTGATGGTGCGAACCAGCGTACACTGTTCGGGTCGGATAAATTCGATCACGCCATGCTTCATCACCGGATTCCACAACCGCACTTCCAATTGATTTCTGCCTGTTTCATCCGGGTAATTAAATCCATGAACCATCGTGCCTAGGGGAATCTCAGGGTAGTCTTTGTAAAATCCTTTCCCTTCGTCAAAATCACAAGGTTCAACATAGGCCTGGCATTCTCTGGCGCCAAGGAAGATGTCTCGACGGCCGCCAGCGTTAAGGGAACGCTTCAAGATGTTGTGGTGCTTGTGTTCGTTGCGATCATGCGCCATATCTGGACGGTTCATGTTGAACTCGAAGTGCGCTCGTACCTTGTATTCAACATCACGCAGATATGTATAGTTGGCAAGTGTATTTCCGCCACCATACTCAATTGGACGAATGCCTTTGGATTCCATGCGAATCGCTTTCATGATGCGGACAGCATCGACGACCATAATCAGTGAAGGCTTCCAATAAATTGATTCGACTATCCCCTTGAGCGCCTGGTATGTAGGAACTGCATAAGATAGCTTCTCTCCGCCCAGTTTCGTAAGTGGGTCGGTAAACAGGGCATACTCTCCTTGAACAATGAATTCTATCGAATTTCTCATAGATTCACCCTCTCTCTACTCTTACATTTTTTACAATACCATAATATTCTATTTTCCAAGGCCAGTCAAACGCGTCATACAATATTTGCCGATTAAATAACATGCTTGTTATTGCCAAACGCTGCCAATATAGGTGGATCGAAAAAATGTGTAGAGTGAAAATCTATCACAATATAAACAAGAGAACCTCAGCCAGCATCAGAACCAATATCCCTCAAGCTGGCTGTCATTCTCAAGCTCCAAACCGTACTCCTCACTGTAGGCTGATTCTTTCAGCGCCAATACTTTCCCATCAAGCAAACTGACCAATCCGTCATTCTTTGCCAACTGCCTCAATTCCCAATCAAACAAGTTAATCGAATACTGCTGTGCCTTTCGCAATAAGGCAGTCAAATCTTCAATCGTCTCATTGCCGTTCAGTTGCGCAATCATGTCTTTGCCTGCATCCCCAAAAGGGACCATCACGGATTTCGTGAGATCATCAATGACATAGAAGTTTTCCGCCGCCGTTTTGTAGCTATTGACGATACACAGTGGCAGAAGTTCTCTCTTTGCCTGCTTGTATGCCTCGTTATACGTGTTGTCCCCCCTGCTTGACATCAATAACTCCGTCATATCCTTCCTCAATTTCGGTACGTGGTAATTCAATTTCCTACGAAACGCTGCATAAAACTCCTTAAAATACTTATCCATTGCCTGAACAGTCAAAATGTCCCCGCCATGCAAGTTGCGATCCCGCTTGAGATCGACCAAAATCCGTTTGGCATGCTGTTTCCCATCTCTGATTTCCGGTAAATCCTTCAGATTCTCTTCTACGTGATCAATCACATAAACTTGTCGGATGTCGTCCTGCCCATGTCGATTGCATCTGCCGGCCGCTTGAGCGATGGAATCGAGTCCCGCCAAAGAGCGGATCACACAATCAAAGCTCACATCCACCCCCGCTTCAATTAACTGGGTGCTGATGCAGATGACTTTTTCGCGACGCTCAAGATGGCCTCGCACTTTTTCCAAAATCTTATTCCGGTGTGCGGCGCACATGGATGTGCTCAAGTGATACATTGGGAATTCATTCTCTGCCAGTTGACGGTATAGCCGCTTTACAACTGCTTTCGTATTCAGAATCACAAGTACACTCTGTACCTCGTCGATTTTCTCTGTGACGAAATCAGCAAGTTTGTCGGTGTTAAATGTCTCATCCGTCGCCCTATCGACGATTTCCACCCGTTTAAACGCTTCAATAACACCATCGAGGTTCGCGATGATCTCAGCATTTTCGCCAATTTTCAGTTGATGATCCACCTGCTCTGCCGCATAATTCAACGCAGGTTGCGTCGCCGTGCAAAGAATGAGACTGGCACGACCGTATGTCTGCAGGAAATTCAGCGCGTGATTAAACAGCGAGACACAGGAGACGGGCACCTTCTGCACCTCGTCAAAGATGATCACTGACTCGCTCAAGTTGTGCAATCTGCGAACATTCCTGCTGCCTTTGGCGTAGAACACGTTCAAAAACTGCACCATCGTCGTAAAGATGATGGGCGAATCCCAGTTGTCTTTGGCCAACTTTAACTTTTGCCGCGTGTTGATGACGCCGTCCTCGTGCTCATCGCCGTCATCCGTGTCATCGACGACGTTTGAGTGATGTTCCAGAATATTTCCATTGTCCTGCAAGATCTTGCGCACTTCTTCGGCGTTCTGCTCAATGATGGTCGTATATGGCACCACATAGATGATGTGCTTTTTTCCAGACGAAATGGCGTGTCGGAGCGCATAGCGCAAGCTGGCCAATGTCTTACCGCCGCCTGTTGGAATCGACAACGTGTAAATCCCCGATGGCTTATCCGCAAACTGCTCGCACTGATCCGACATTTCTCTTCGCAAGCGATTGATTTCTGTTTTCTCGGTATCCTGCGCTTGGTATTCGTCAATCTTTTTCATCAGTTTGTGATAATAGCCCGCAAACAGCGTTTTGTAGCACAGTTCCGGTTCGCTGACCTTGTTCTCTTCAAACCGTCTCGTATTCGTTCGATCCGCGTCGATTAAAGCGCTAAAGACAAACTTGGTTAAGAACATCAGCTTGCTTTCATAATTCCCTACCCAAGGTTTTGTCAGATAGGCATCTAATTCAGCGGTTGCTTTGGCAACATATTGTTGAAATTCTGCCTCGCTGATGACAAATTGAAAAAAGCACTGTTTCGCGTTGTCGAATCCCTTCAATTCGGGCTCAGTTTTTTGCACACGTTTTAAATAAGGCGACTCCAAATTCGGACTTAAAAAGTCGTGAAGATAGGCGTGGTGGGAGATGATGGCGTTGCCGACGACTTCGGCAAGCATCCAATTGAGGGGGACCGGATTCCCAGAATGAAACAACTGATATAACAACTTCCCACCCGCTGTCGAATGATCGACACTGCCTCTTTTCGGCGGCGCATCCGGATTTTTAGCAGCTTCGATGATGTAATCTCTAAATTCCTGGGTGTATTTGCCCATATCATGAAGCATGCCCGCAAGCCCTGCGATGTGCTTGACGCCGATTTTCTCTCCGAAGGATTCCGCCAACTTCTGTACGCCGAGTAAATGCTCCTCAACACTCTGTATCTCTTCGTCACTTTGGCGGATATGGGCGATATACTGCATGTTCATCCCTCCAGTTCTTTGCGATTGGTCAACTGCAGACGCGCAATATCACAAATACAGTCACATTCCTCAACCCCGCGTTGTTAAAGTATGTCATTTTCTCTTTCAACAATTGGAAGCGAATTTCCTTCTTTTGTTTGAAAAGAATCAAATGGGAAATCCATTTACCACAAAAAACCCCAGCATCCGTTGCGGAAGCTGGGGTTTTCCTGAAGATCATGCACAGGTTGAATGGGTGAAGTGCAAGTGAGGTAGAGTGCCCCACGGTCTCGCAGCATCACACCATGATCTTGCAAATATCGTTTGTAAAATCAACCGGATCGCCAATCGGCAATCCTTCAATAAGCAGCGCCTGATTGTACAGCAAATTCGTGTAAAGACTCAATTTCTCTTTATCATGTGCAAAAGCCGCTTTTAACGACTGGAACACTTCATGTTGGGTGTTGATTTCCAACACCTTTTCGGCTTTGACGTTTTGGTTGTTCGGCATCGCTTTGAGGACTTTTTCCATTTCAATGGTGATCTCGCCGTCAGCCGTCAAACACACTGGATGGTTCTTGAGTCGCTTTGAGACTCGCACATCCTTCACCTTGTCTGCGAGCAGTTGTTTCATCTCGTCAAACAGCGCTTGGTTTTCGTTCGCGTCGCTCTCCGCATTTTCCTCATTTTCGCTTGCTTCAATCCCTAAATCGCCACTGGATACTGACCTGAATTCCTTATCTTTGTACGTCATCAGCATTTTGATGGCGAACTCGTCGACGTCATCAATAAAGTAGAGAATTTCATACCCCTTATCCAACACGAGTTCGGTCTGTGGCAGCTTTTCAATTCTTTCGTACGTTTCGCCAGACGCATAGTAAATGTACTTTTGCGCTTCAGGCATCCTGGCAACATATTCGGCCAAAGTGACCATTTTCTTTTCCTTAGACGAGTAAAACATCAACAGATCCTGCAACGTGTCTTTGTTGCTCCCATAATCACTGTAAACCCCGTACTTCAACTGAGTGCCAAAGGCTTCGTAAAACTGCTCATAATGCGCTCTGTCGTCCTGAATCATCCGTTGCAGTTGGCTTGTGATTTTGCTCTTGATGTTTTTGGCGATCAACTGCAGTTGTTTGTCCTGCTGCAGAATCTCACGCGATATGTTCAAAGACAAGTCTTCCGAATCGACCATACCTTTGACAAAGCTATAATAATCCGGCAGCAAATCTGGGCATTTACTCATGATGAGCACGCCGTTTGAATACAGTTCCAATCCCTTTTCATATTCCTTAGTGTAATAATCAAAAGGGGTCTTCTCCGGGATATACAAAATGGCGTTATAGCGCACAGCGCCGTCTACGCTGATGTGGAGATGCTTTAACGGCTTGTCAAAACCGAACCGCTTCTCCATATAAAAATTTTCATAGTCTTCATCTGTGAGCTCATTCTTGTTCTTGCGCCAAATCGGCACCATGCTGTTGATGGTTTGTTCTTCCTGGTATTCCTCGAATTCTTCTTCGCTGCCTTCCTTCGGCCTTTGTGCTGTCACATCCATTTTTATCGGATAACGGATGAAATCGGAGTATTTTTTGATGATCGATCTCAGCCGATATTCGTCGAGATAATCGTCGTAGTGATCATCTTCTGTACTCTCTTTGATTTTCAACACAATTTCGGTGCCCACGTCCTCTTTTTCAGCGGGCACAATTGTATATCCATCTACACCGGATGATTCCCATTGATATGCGGTTTCGCTTCCGAACGCTCTGCTGATAACCGTAACCACGTCGGCGACCATAAAGGAGGCATAGAAACCGACACCAAACTGGCCAATGATTTCATGCCCGTCTTTCACTTCATTTTCATTTTTAAAAGCGAGAGAACCACTTTGGGCGATGACACCCAGATTGTTTTCGAGTTCCTCTTTGGTCATCCCAATCCCAGTATCACAAATGGTCAATGTTCGGTTGGCCTTATCTGCGGTCACCTTGATATAGTAGTTCGCTTTATCAAAATCCAGTGACGGATCACTTAATGCTTTGTAGTACATTTTGTCGATCGCGTCGCTGGCGTTTGAGATCAATTCCCGCAAGAAAATTTCACGATTTGAGTAGATGGAATGAATCATCATTTCTAACATGCGTTTAGATTCCGCTTTAAATGGCGTTTTTTCCATAGGGACATCTCCTTTCGAACATATCAGCGTACATTTAGCGGCTTTGCGATGTATGCACCAGATATTTTAGCACTCAACAACACAGAGTGCTAACGCTATTTACAATTTCTTCACCTCGTGGGGTGGTGACCATAATTCATCTGTTTGCGAGTAGATTTGCAACGATGAATAAAAACCAAATATGCAAGGGATAAAATGTATAGAAGAATTGTTTCAGACTCTTCCCTCGTTTACCGCTGTAGGCCAATATGAACGGGAGCGCGATGATCATGATCCACTGGTAATTCTGGTAGAACAGGTGCTGAAGCGTGAATCCGCCCAATCCTGCCATCACCAATATTGCGGCACAATAGATCGTGTAAAAGATCGTAAACCTTCCGCGATGATTTCTGAACATATACATAAAAATACCAAGCACGATAAAGATGACGGATCCCTGACACGTTAAAATATTGGGCATCAACCCGTTTACCAAATACGCACCGGAAGTCGATATCTTTTCAAGCCACGTGCTGAGTGCAAAACTGAAGATTTGTATCAGCCAAAAACAAGTCCATAGAACAATTTTCTTGCTTGTAGCCATTTTGGCTTTTGTCAGGGTAATCAGAATGGCCAACAGAAGAAATGTTGCAAAAATGTTATCTGCAATGCGGGTCTGGGTGTGTGAAAAGCACATCTGTATGACAAAACTACCAGCAGCCATCATTACAGAACCAATATAGAGTCGGAACAAATATTTTTTTGTATTTCTTGTATGCACGAGCCCCTGAACAACACAGAACATGAATATAGGGATGGCAATTCTACCGAACCATCCAAAAACGACTGGAAAAGTGTGCGGAAAACTTCCTTGCAGATGATCCGCCAACATGGCGACCAGTGCAATGACTTTCAAAGCAAAGGTGCTGAACTTTAGTCGTGATTCGTTTCTGCTATCTTTTAATACGCGCACTCTGAATGACTCCTTTACTGTTCCTCATCTCGGTCCATATTTTATTGGAACAAGCTTACAAGATGAGAAACAGCACCTGAACAGTAGCTGAATTCTGTTCAGGTCGTGTCACTATAAGGGATCAGAAGGATTAGCGTTGAGCTCGCGCAACAACTGCTCCAAGTGGAACAAACGGCGCACGACGGGTTCAGCTGAGCAATCGCCAGTTGTATAGGCGGCATCGGCGAACAAAATGTGCTCGACGTCTGTATCCGGCGTGATCGACACGTTCTTCTGTTTGACGGCGTCCGGTTCAGAAAGTCGCGTCGCGTTGAGCGCAAGCATCTGGCATGCAGATGCCAATTTACTTGTCGCGCTCGGATAAGGTTGACGTAGGGCCACGGCCAGCGCGCGGGCGCCAGTCGTAATGGAGGCATACAGCGCAAGTCGATGGCGCACGCGAGGGCTATACCCCCATATCAATGGTCTTGCAAGTGGCTTTGTCACCAGCGCGAGTTGACGGAACTGGTTGTCCAAGGTGCGTGTCAATGTGTCGAGATCCGGCTCCCCGTCCGCGTTGGTCAGTCGTTTTGCGGCAGTGTCAAGCAGCTCCCTAAACGCGTTAAGGAAGTTGTTGCGCGCGACTCGAACCGTGTCGCGCGTGGAAAGAGGAACCACCGCGAGCGCCACCACGAAGCCAATCACTGCGCCAATGGAGGTTTCCTCCAGTCGCAACACCAATAGCCCTGCGGAGAATTCGTGTAGCACGCTATAGAGCTGACCAATCATAATCGTGATGAAAAAGATCATATAGGCATAAGAAACGCGAACCAGATAGAAGCCGCAGAAAATGCTGGCGACGACCACGATCAGCACCCACGCGGTATGGCCTGCGGTCAACTCTGCCAACCCGATGGAAGCAATAAGCCCGACGAAGGTGCCTAAAACTCGGTAAACGCCTTTGAGGAAAGTCTCGGTGCGCGTGGCGGTGCCAGTGAACATGACGAACGCCGCAATGACAGCCCAATAGTAACGCGTTGGCGATAGCGCCCGTCCAAAGACAATGGCAAGCCCGCCTGCAACGACAACCTGAATGGCTTGACGCGTAGTCAGGTCCAACCGAGCAAACAGGTTCCATCGCGCGCCACGAGCTGGCACATCCTTCGCCACGGCCGGCGATCCCGGCAGATTGCCCAACGCCAAGCCGACAACAGGTTGGAACTCGTCGATGAGTGCTTCATCCATCACAATCCCTGTCTGCACAGAGGTGAACGCCGCTTGGGCCAACCGGATAAACTCAAGCGCAGCTTCTGCAAACAACCGCGCCGCAGATAACCCGCGTCGGCCATCCTCGGTCGACATCGGGCACACTTGCTCCACAGTCTTCATCAGATCATGCGCGGCCTGACGCGCACCCGCATCGTCACGGTGCGCCAACCGTTCGGCAACCAGGGCGGCGGCAGATGTCACGACCGTGTCGCGCTGAGCGAGCATCTCAGCATAGGCGGCTAACTGGTCCAACACGTGCTCTGCGTCGATCAAGCGGCGGCGCAACGCGGGAGCCGACTGGTTCGGCGGCAACGCGCCTGGCTCTGCCGACCAAGCCTCCACCATCAGTGCGGCTTCTGCCAGCCGCACTTGCTGCGCGTGCAACCGCCGACATAACCGCTCCCGCCGGCGCGTATCCGACGCGCGGAGGAACTCTGCGCAGACCCAGGCCATGGCGCGCGCATTTGCACCGAAAGCGAGGACCGTTTGACGCAACGCGCGCGTCGGGTTGGTTCGCAGCACCGTGATCGACAAAAGCAACACCCAGGCTGACGCCACGATGACAGAGACAAGCAGCCTTGGCACCATCTCCAGCGTCGCATTGGTGAATGCTGCAAAAAAGTATCCCATCCATCCCATGAAGCCATAGAAAAAGTACGGCACGCCAAATCGCCGCACGATCACGGCCGCAAACATGACCACCACAAATACCGCGAGCATCAGGTCTGTGTGACCGTCCATCGCGCCACCTGCCAACATGCCGATGCCAACGGCTACCGGAAAGAACGCCGCGTTGCGCACCTTTGCCCACACGCCAGTTCCTGACAGGGACATGGTGCCCATCATGGCCACCACAGCGCCCAGCAACATCGCGATAACGATGCCACTCGGGCCTGCATGCGTCGCACTCGCAACCTCATACTCCACGCCCAACGTACTTGCCACAGCCACCGCAACAGCCAGGGCTGTATGCAACCGGGTCAAACCCGGATCAGACGCCAAAATTCGATCCCACATATCAGCCAACCACACACAGCGCCATGCAAATTGCTTCAAAGCCGCTCACCCCACGGTAATCCTCTAATCGCTGACGATGACATCCCATCATCCCCTATCGCAAAAATCTGTAACCGGCAATAGAAAACAAGCAGATGTTCAATTGCCATCTGTTACGTCAATGCATATCCATGCGGCATGCAAAACACAAATGCCGAGTGTTGAGGTGCATCATGGTGACTATGCCATATATATTTCTCGCTTTTGTCCTTCAGGGACAAAAATCCAATCGTCGCAGCTTTGACGATGAGTGTCTTTCGTGGCTTGATGAATGGGAGATTGAGATGGACAAGGGATTCAATTTGAGTTCGCAAACTACCGTTGACGTTACTGTGTATTTTCATGGTAGCGCAATTTAGATGTATACCGCAACTTTATACGAATAGGTGGAGGTATTATGCACACTGAATCTGGCATTGTGGTGATGGAATGAAAGCATGCCTTTATTTTTAAAGTGAAGTGCAGCTCAGGTATGTTTCCTCTGTTTAAGGAGAAAAAATATACTATAACTTAAGCAAAGTGAGGGATGCCGATATGATGCGATACATGTTTGATATGTATAAGATGAGACTGAGCAGACGGAAAAAACATATCGCTTGGCTGTTTCTCTGCGTGTGGACATATTTCCTCATAAGTGATATTGTAAACGGATACATCTTCTTCGCCGCGCTTGTTTCACTGTTTGCGTTGGAAAACCTGTATTGTGTGACGCACGGCGATTGAAAAATAGCGGCAGTACCTGTTGTGACATTGTAAAATCGCATGATTTTGCATATCTCGAAATCAAACAGGGGGGAAATCTCATGCAGAATAAGCAGGGAATCATCAGCGTGATCGTCGTGATTATCGCGATTTTTGTCTTGATTTCGACGCATCACATTCGCCTTGGTTCATTTACAGCTGCTAAGCCGAATTCAAGCACGAATGTGATTACGCCAGTCCCTAGCGGATCAAACAAGTAAAGGGGCATCTCCAATGCTTATCATTTAATGATGGAACAAGCGAAGACCCGCAAAAGCCATCACCATGCCATATTCGTCAGCAGCCCGGATGACTTCCGCGTCTCTCAAAGAGTGTCCAGCTTGAACTACATATTTGACACCACTTTGGCTCGCTCGATCCAAATTGTCTCTAAATGGGATATAGGCATCCGAAGCATATGCCACCCCCTGAAGTCCTTTTAACCATTCCTTTGTTTCGAGGCGAGAAAGACGATGAGGAATCTCATCGAAGTTGTTCTCCCATTCACGAATCTCGGGCAAAGTCAGCTCTTCACATGTCCACTGATCAATTGCGTTATTCCGCGCGGGTCGCCCAATCCCTTTGTGAAACTTCATGTTCAGCGCGATGGGGTGTTGCCGCAGATACCAGTTGTCCGCCTTGTTAGCGGCTAACCTTGTACAATGTATTCGAGACTGTTGTCCTGCTCCGACGCCGATGGTTTGTCCATCCAGCGCAAAGCATACTGAATTAGATTGCGTGTACTTCAGTGTAATGGCTGCAAGGAGCAGATCCCGCTTTGCTGACTCTGGAATGGACGCTTTTGTGGTCACCACATTTTGCAATATCTCTTCCGTAATGGTCGCATTGTTGCGTTCCTGCTCTATCTTAATGCCAAATACCGTACGCTGCTCAATCGGATTGGGTTCGTAATTGGGATCGATTTCAAGGATGAGGTAGTTGCCGTTCTTCTTGGTTTTCAGTATTTCTAGCGCGTCATTATCATAGCCTGGGGCAACAACGAGATCCGATACTTCTCGTTTCAACAGCCGGGCGACGGATACGTCAACACGGTCACTCAACGCGGCGCAATCCCCAAACGAAGACATCCGGTCTGTGCCTCTCGCTCTTGCATACGCAACCGCCAACGGAGACAGCTCCAAATCCTCTACAAAATAGGATTTTTTCAGATTGCCGCTCAATGGGCTATAGACCGCTGCCCCCGCAGGGCTGACATGCTTAAACGAAGCAGCCGCAGGCAAGCTTAGCGATTTCCGCAGTTCGCGCGCTAATTGAAAAGCATTTAATGCATCGAGCATATTAACCAGACTGGGCTCACCGTTTAGAATTTTGATAGGCGCCGAGCCCTCATACATCATTTTCGCAGACATCTGATGTGGATTCATGCCATAGCGTAGCCGTAGTTCTTCCATGCAGTTGGAAGCCCCTTTCACCAAAAATTTTAGCCCAGGCGAACGGCTACGTCAGGCTATGTGCTCCATTGTGGTACTCCACTTTGATTCGCCAGTCACACATAGTCACAAGTTGATTATACGCAATTTTCAATATCCCGTGTCTGCTTTTGGACGAATCCCCTTCATGTGCTTCGTCTTTATTCACATAAATCTCTGAATTTCGCGTTCATTTTCAAATATAACTTTCTCCAAATAAGGCTTTCCTCCAGAGAGCCTCGCCCCCACGACAAGGGATGACTTGGCCCGTGCGTAAAATTCGGGCTCCAACGTCGGCGGCACTTGTACTTTGTAGATATGCCGACGTTCATCCACCGTACGAACCCTTTGTACACAAGACAGTGGCCATTCATGAACCGTGACTCGTTCTTCTACCGGTTAAAGATACTAAAGTAAGCGGTATCATCTGACGGCGAAACATGACGAGGTTGATATCAATGCTTATAACTGTTTAAACTCAATGTAAGCTTCTGCCGCAAAGTTCTTCACAACTTAAACGTGTTCTTAATGATTTCAGCAACTTCAAAGGCACTTAGGTTTGTATTGTTGATCTTCAGATAGTTATCCCTTTTGATTTCGCCATCGCTTAAGGAGGCGTACGAAATGCCAAGATTAAAGAAAATTATAAACATTTATGCGGTGACTGAGGTTACTATCGTTGCATTTGCTTATACGTGGTGCATCGCTCTTGTCGATATATACCAAACAAGCGATCAATCCGGAAGATTGCTGTATTGGTATATTATCGCATATTTCGCTTTTATATTGTTTACTAGGTCAACCATTGAAGTGATTGTAATGAATATATTGTCAATCGTGAGCCTTCCTTTTGTATTTCTCCTGCCACAAATACAAGAAGCGGGTCCATACATGCTTGAAGGAGAACCATACATACAGGTATTTGGAACTTTACTTGCACTGTGTATTCAACTCCCGCTATACTATTTCGTCATCAGACCCCTTCGAAGAAAATGGGTTCGATCCCGCAGCAGAGAATATCGTCTTATTGCTGTGCTTTTTACGCTTGTTTTCGTAGCGACCATCTTCGTGCTAGTTTGACTTGGAAAGCCCGCCTTTGTACTGTGGCGATTTATGCTACACTGCGATAGTACATACTGGAGCTTTGCATGCTGTAAGGAGATTGTGATGAATGATGAATTTGGTGTCTTGGAATGTCAACGGTTTAAGGGCCTGCGTCAATAAAGGGTTTCTCGAATATTTCAATCATATCAATGCGGACATATTCTGCCTACAAGAGATAAAACTGCAGGAAGGGCAAATTCACCTGGAACTCGGAGAAGAATATAAGTTGTTCTGGAATTACGCCCAGAAGAAGGGGTATTCCGGAACCGCGATATTTACGCGAATCAACCCACTTTCGGTGCGTTACGGTTTGGAAGAGGAGACAGAGCCTGAAGGGCGGATCATTACACTTGAATTTGAGGCCTTCTATCTTGTGACTGTCTATACGCCCAATGCAAAGCGTGATCTGTCCAGGCTGCCATATCGACTGGAATGGGAAGACCGGTTTCGAAACTATCTGCTGGAGCTTGACGCTCGAAAGCCTGTGATCATTTGCGGTGATTTGAACGTTGCCCATCAGGAAATTGACATTAAAAATGCGAAAAGCAACCGTGGCAATTCCGGCTTTACAGACGAAGAGCGGGAGAAGATGACGCTGCTCCTCGAAACCGGCTTCACGGACTCTTTCAGATTTCTTTATCCTGAACGAACCGACGCCTATTCCTGGTGGTCGAATATGCCGAAAGTGAGAGAGCGAAACGTGGGGTGGCGGATCGACTATTTCCTCGTTTCTTCGAGACTGCGTCCATTCATCGCCGACGCGCGAATCGATTCCGACATATATGGGAGCGATCACTGCCCTGTTGTGTTAGAAATGGCTGATTTTAGCGAATCCCTTTTGTCACAAGAGAATACAATCTCCTAACACAGAAAATCATGTGGAACAATGTTAGCTGCAAAAGCCCGAACATCGGATACTTGATGTAAATCCGACATTCGGGCTTCCATTTTAAATTATACGCGCAGGGTCTTTAACGCGCCGCTCCATGCTTCCACTTCGTCAAGCATGGTGTTCAAATTATTGAGATGCAGTGCTTGTGGCTTGAACGTGGAATAATTTTCAAAATCCACAAACAACGACAAGGCTGGATGCGTGCGAACGTCTGCAATTGACAATTCTGCACAGATGCCGCGCAAATGCTCAGCCGCACGAGTACCGCCGCTCGAACCATAACTCACGATGCCAGCAGCTTTGTTTTGCCATGCTTCACGCGCTAAATCCAACGCGTTTTTCAACGCACCTGTAATACTGTGATTGTATTCTTGGACCACAAAAACAAAGCCATCGAGGCTTGCGAGTTTTTCATTCCAAGCTGCGATTCCTGGTTCAGTACCGTCGGTTGTGCCTAAAAACGGCAGTTCGTAATCTGCGATATCTACAATTTCGTAGTTTGCTTTGCCGCGTTCTTCAGTAATTCCTTTTACCCATGCCCCTACCTGCGGACTCACACGACCTTGACGTGTGCTACCAATGATAATCCCGATGTTCAATTTCTCAGCAGCCATGCTTTACTCCTCCTTGTGGTAAGCAAATCTTTCAGTGCTTGAAACTGCAAAATGCATTCTGAACTACACTGTCAAACGATTTGTAGTGCGATATTCATCACTCAACTCCGGCGAAAGGTTTTCCCCCAGGCTGTTGGCTGGTAGCACGCATGGCGATGATCTCCGCCATTTACTGAATCCATTTCAGACACAGTTTTATATGCACCAAAATCCTGATTTGGTCATCATGCTCTAGATATATCACAGTGTCCTCATGAATACTGAATTCAATCTGAACACAGTATACGACGCAACTATGCCCTTGTAAAGCACAGTTCGCAAATAAACTTAATTCCCAAATACCTGATCAGCAATCTGCTCAATCGTGTACTGTTCATAAATATCAAGGGTGCTTTTCTCTGTTCGAGTTGTCATCTCGCTAAAAATCTTCTTTATGTTTTCTCCACCAGGACAGTTTGTAGTTGAATCTAATAAGCCTGCGCCCAGCGGATCACTCACTTGCAGTGCCCGATAGACATCAGCCACCGTGATTAAATGCGCAGCTTTCGCTAATGAATATCCGCCATCTCGTCCTTCCTTGGCTTCAACGAGGTTCGCACGAACGAGGGGAGCCATGACACGGCGCATGAATGTCGTCCCAGACTGCATCATTTTTGCGATCTCTTGACTAGGACATACATTTTCCGACACCGAAAGAAAAACGAGCGCCTGTATCGCAAGCCCAAACGCCGATGGCGTTATAGAATGACAGCGCCTGGATAACGCCATGCATCTCACCTCCATTACATTGTGTCCAATGAGTACACAGTTTACAGGGTTATCCTTCGTTTGTTTAGTCCATATTGTACCACGGATTACATATCACTGAATTTGCTTCGTGCCCAATGAGATAGTTCGGCTCACATCGCGCTTGTACACCCCACTTGTAAAGCCACCGCGCGCTGTTGATTAGGTCTAAAGTTAGGCCTATATCATCCGTATGAATGCCCCATGCACGCCCTTGATAAGTGAATATGCTTTTATGGATAAGAACGCAATTTCCTTGTCAAATTCCGATAAGAAAGTGGGCGAAAGGATGGCTTCATTTACTACCGGGCCTATTTTTAACGAAGGCTCTCCACTTCTGACGACTGTGAACGTCATGATCAAAAACGATGACCCCAATACAGGAGCAGCAGTAGAGTTAGTCCTGTTTCAGATCGTACGTAGCTCATCCGAAACTTCAAGCATTGAAGTGGATCACCAACTGTTCTCATTGAATGCGCAAAGCGGCATCACAAAGACCATGAGCATTACAGGTTTTCAGGGATACGAGTTGCAGGTCAACGTAACTGGTAGTACAAACGTGGTCGTGAACTCATTTACCACCGATTCGACTGGCGCCGTAAACGCAGCAAAACGTGTTCTGCAAGCAGAGACGACTGCCCTCCCCGAAGCGGCCTTAGGCAATCGGATATTCGTCGCAAATTTCGGGAGCAACAATGTGTCCATCATCGACGGGAATACGAATACGGTTATCGGCACCGCGCCTGTAGGGACCAGCCCAAGTCGGATCGGTGTGAATGATACAACGGATAGGGTATATGTTTCGGATTCTAACAGTAACGCTGTTTCAGTCATTGACGCAAACATGGGGACGGTGATTGCAACTGTTCCTGTAGGGACCGACCCTGCAGGCGTTGGTGTGAATCCAGTGACCAATGCCATCTACGTCGCAAACGGAGCTGGCACCACCGTATCCGTCATCGATGGCGCGTTCAACATCGTGATCGCAACCATTCAAGTAGGTTCGTCGCCATCCGGTGTGGGGGTGAACTCGGTGACAAATAGAATCTATGTGACGAATTCCGCAAGCAATACCGTGTCCGTCATTGACGGAAACACAAATACAGTAGTCGCGACGATTTCCACCAATATCGGCCTTACTCCTTTCGATGTCGCTGTCAACACGACTACGAATCAAATCTTCGTGTCGAACAGAGCGCCTTTTTCGACGTCTACTGTCTCCGTGATTGACGGTGCCACAAACACTGTCCTCACGAACGTAACGACTGGGTTCCACGCCTTGTCATCAGGAATCGCCGTCAATTCGACGACAAACCTCATTTATGTGGCAAACGAGAACTTTAACAACGTGGACGTCATCGATGGAACCACGGACACCATTACAGCGACGATTCCCGTTGGCCCATCCCCATTTGGCGTTGGTATCAACCCAGAAACAAACACCATCTTCGTTGCAAACAGCAATTTAGGCACGTTAAACCCTGGCACGGTCTCGGTGATCAATGGGGCTACAAATGCAATTACCGCCACGATACCAGTTAACCTTTCTCCGAGTGGGGTAAGTGTGATTTCTTAAATTTTGTTTTCTCGCCACCTGATGTTCATCAAAAGGGGCTGCCAGCAGTTTTCACCGCGCTGCGGCAGCCTCCGTGTTATGTGATTAGGTCATTCCGATATGAAGCGCTGTATGCGCTGTATGCACTGTGTGACAACAGAAGCGATGTGGCTGCCTTCCTCAACCTTACAAATCGCGCTGAAGCATCACCATTCAAAATCTGCTGGATAATCGAGGCCAATTTTAATATCGAAAACGGTACAGTGATGCTGACGAGCGGCAGCAGCCACTTCTTGTTCCAGTTCCGTATATTCCTTGTTCTTCTCAGCTAACCGCTTGACCATGATAGAAATATTCTTCCGACGAGTATCCCGATCCATTTCAAGAAAGCGAATGTTTAGCAGATCTACGTACTGGAAGAGATAGCTGTCCATCCAGGGATACGCTCTGTTCATTTGCTTCAGCACTCGGGGAAATGAAGCTTCAGATAACGTTTCACTCAGACATCTGGCAACTGCCGCTTGAAACATTCTCACTTGTGAAATGGTTGGATTCCACGAATTTCGCCATTCAGTCAGGGGCGTAAAACTGGACTTCGTCTGCTTTTTGGCATAAAACCAAATGAAATCGTTTAGAACCATGACGACAAATAATAGCTCTGGCCACAAAACCTCAATTTTATAATAGATATTCTTGTCTTGTGCGATCACGCCAAAGCGTTTGATTTTTTCTGTGTCCAATCCATTCTCTTTAAACTCGATTTCCCGGTCGCCCATGAGTGCGTGACGCAATTCGTAACAAACCCCTAGGACTCGAAGGCGGGCACCTTCATAGCGCTCCAATTCTCCCTCTTCCCCGACGACTTCATGCAGAGATTCATAGAGGCCCTCAATATCCACTAAATCCCCAAGAACCGAGACGCCTGCTTCATTCGGCGTCGACCTGATCTGAATCATCTAGTGCTCTCCCTCCTGTGACCACTCCTCATGCCTAAAGGCAGGGGCTTCTCAGAACACGCATGGCAACCCGCCTACGTTATGTCCTGAAGGCTCAGTCCAAGCCAACCAGAAACGCTATATTGCACGCTTCAAAATGTTTTTTGCGGCGTTGATATCTCTGTCCTGAACGTATCCGCAGTGTTCGCAATG
>NZ_JBHUCX010000096.1:0-1600 GCF_042678105.1 Alicyclobacillus fodiniaquatilis | reverse complement strand
TCACTCTCTGTGATGCAGTGCCAGAGGAGATTTGGCGCTTGCGCCAACTGTGCGAGTCGCTTGGTCCACTTCAGTTTGATGACGTAATCCCGCTGATCTTGCTCTAATATCTGAAACACTTTTTCTCCGGTAAACCCTTTATCCATGCGGACGGCACGAATGTTGACGCCATCCGGCAACTGGTCTTTCATCGCCTTGTAGAAATCCGCAAATCCATCTGATGTATGGGCGTCACCAGAGCGCAACTCATCATAGAGACAACAACCAGTGAGTGAATCAAACGCCAGCAAGGGATGGAAACTCGCTCGTCCGTGATGGTGTGGATTATATCCAACAGCGGACTGTTGCTGCGCGCCATAAACAGTCTCTACAGAGGAGTCGATATCGACCACGATGCCTTGTCCTTTGGGGAGAAGTGACCTTAGGATTTGTCTATGCGCCGAACGTATCGCTTTGATGCCAGCGTCGGAACCGAGCCGCTTCAGATCCTTATACAACAGAGTCGTATCAGGCAGTTTCGGCACGTCCAACTTCAGCTTCAACAGGGGATCTTGTTCGATGTCCTCAAAGTGGAAAATCCGTTCCTGACCCAGCAAGGAACCGAAAATGACGGTCAGAGCAATATCGTCCATGTGGAACTGGGTGTTTCTGCCCTTGCGTAATCCATGTACCCAAAACTCCCTGTCAATACCCGTTCCCAAAACGAAATCTATGAGACCACTTGCACCGCCAAAGGAGGTGGCGGCATTCAAATCGTAGCGAGTATGGATTGTAGAGCTTTTACGAGCAAACTGACTTCGTGTATGATTATATTGTTTCACCCAAAAGGTGCTCCTTCCTAGCGAAGATGTGGTTCTCGACAAACTCATCTTAGCCATACGGGGAGCACCTTTTCAATTATTCACACCAGTTCATGAGGACACAATCGTCGAAATCCGGGATTACCTCTGAAGGAAGGCGATTTAAACAGGTGGAAAAATAAGTATAGATACAGTGACAACAGACATGCCCTCGATGATTTATATGAACTACTGAAGATCGACGTGGACCCAATGATGCCGTTGTTTGGCTAGGGAGGAATACAACAAAAATAATCCCGGATTTCGACGATTAGGTGATTGAGGTCATTGATCGGGGCGTGTTTTCAAGTATTTGGTGGGTTTGTTAGCGAACACGGCGAAATCATGGTACGGAACTAGAGCAATGGACACAATTCCCCCCTCCCCAAGCCAGGCTATGAACTCCACTTTTTCAATTGGAAGAAAAATCTACGTGGCGGCATGAAGCATGATCAACGACCGATGCTTGGCATACACGGGAAGACGAATGCTCCACTGGCGTGCATGACGCACTAGAATCCCAGGTAGATGGAATAGTCTTCGTCTGAGCCGTCCGGCGGTCCACTGTCGCACTCCTGGTTGAAGCGCGACGTGCTTGTACAGCAGGAGTAGATTATACGCAAGTAGCTTTAGACCTTGCAGCGCTTTGTTGGCATTGAAATTCTGGCTGGAGAATCGGTCAATGGCAAATCCATATTTGGCTTCCTTGATGTGATTCTCAGCGTTACCACGAAAGTTATAGAAGTGCCATACATCCTCGC
>NZ_JBHUCX010000095.1:0-89905 GCF_042678105.1 Alicyclobacillus fodiniaquatilis | reverse complement strand
ACCGCAAGGAAAGGTCAAAACTTGCACCATCATCGTGAAGAACGGAAAGTACTACGCTTGCCTGTCGTGTGAAGTGGAATCCGTGCAGCTACCTAGCTGTTCTAAGTCGGTGGGCGTTGACCTTGGTGTCAAGCATTTGGCCATCACCTCGGATGGTGAATTTTACGACCATCCGAAGTTTCTGCGCGAATCAGAGGGAAAGATGAGACGCAAGCAACGTGTGGTTTCCAGACGCAAGAAAGGTTCTCATCGCCGCCGAAAGGCGGTACAAGAACTCTCGAAGCTACATGAATACATTGCGAATCAACGCAAGGATTATGCGCACAAAGTGTCTAGGAAATTGGTGAACAAGTATGGTCTGATCGCATTCGAGAACTTGAACACGCAGGGCATGGTCAAGAATCACCACTTGGCAAAGAGCATCGTTGATGCGTCATGGAATCAACTCGTCACATTCACCGCGTACAAAGCGGAAGAAGCTGGTCGTGGTGTAGTGCTGGTTGAGCCCAAGAACACAAGTCAACTTTGCTCAAACTGCGGTGAAATGGTACCGAAGAAGCTCTCTGAACGTACCCATCATTGCGAACACTGCGGATACGTTCAGGACAGAGATATCAACGCCGCAAAAAACATTTTGAAGCGTGCAATATAGCGTTACTGGTTGGCTTGGACTGAGCCTTCAGGACATAACGTAGGCGGGTTGCGCCATGCGTGTTCTGAGAAGCCCCTGCCTTTAGGCATGGGGAGTGGTCACCAATATCCTGGCATATGGAGGTATAACAGTATGTCCGAGTCCACTGCGTTATTTCCGGATCCATCTCGACATCCCGATTGGATTCAACCTCATAGCGAGAAGTGGTATGCACGACTCGCTTCCGAGACTGATGAGTACAAATATCCATGGAAGTCCCAATTTGATGAACCAACCGCAGAAAGCTTATTCAAAGAGAAAATCGCTTCTCTTTTAACAACAGACTCCCGTGTACTGGATGTTGGATGTGGGCATGGTGAATTCACACTTCAATTCGTGACAAAGGCAAAAGAAGTTGTCGGCATTGACAAGCGCGAAAGTTTTATTGCCACGGCCAATCGAATAAATACATCAGAGAATGCTCGGTTTGTAACAGTTGATGTCGATAACGGGTTGCCCTTTCCAGACAATGAGTTTGATTTGATTTACACCAAAAAAGGACCGTGGATGTTCGGCGGGGCTGGAGAAGGCAATCGTGTCATCAAACCCGGCGGATTTGCGCTTGGTCTATACCATGGTGGGAGTGACGGAGGACTACGGACATTGTTCAATGGACTGTACCAACCATCAGTTAGTGGGAATCCACTTGAAGCGGGCATCAAACAAACGTATGAAGACCATCAGAATCAGGGATTGTCCGAGATTGATGTCCAGGGAATCGAAGAAATCGAATATCTTTCGACGCCGGAGGATGTCCTTATCAAAAAATGTTTCGGGCAAAGCAAATCTGTGAAGAAATATGTTTGGGAGACATGTTTAAGTGGAGTGGAAGATATCTTTGATAAGAACGCAACGACAAAAGGACTAAGCGTCATTAACTATCACTACATGGTCACGGCCAGGGTCATTTGAGGGTGAGACGTGACTGGGCGCGTTATTGGAATAACGCCATCACTGTGCCAAACTGGCTCTGAAACGTTCTTGTGGGGACGGGGAGACGGGAAACGCTAGAGCAAAGAAGAGAACATTGAACGCTTCGATGACAGACCGTAAAGGGAAGAGCCGTTTTATGGTGTGGATGGACTCAGATATATGTACGCAATTGTTAAAGAAACGAAAGTCATCAGTACGTGTGATGATGCCGAGGTCGTCACTTCCTCCGCGTTTTCTATAGAAAGATAAAATAATACAACTAACTGCACCACCAAATAAAAATGTCTAACATTTCTGAATGATTCAGGAAGAAATGCTTCGAGCAGGAGGAAAGTGAGTAGGCTCACAATGAAATTCTTGTAAAAAAAATCATTGCTTTTGCTCAAGTTCGCTCCCTCCATACCATACAATGTGATTCTAACTGTATATGCAGTATAGCGCTTGGTTGTATAGGTATGATTGCCTACTATGCATCAGAGGGGTATTCGGTATATGGAATGTAATACGTATTGTGTAAAAAAATCTTTCTTGTGGTTGGAAAAATTACAGTGTTCCTCATCAATGTGATTCCTGATGAGGAACACTGATCTTTACTCGGTGAATCAAAAACTTCCATCGATGGAAGTCAGTGCTTTTCGGCTGGCTGCATCAAGCTGGTTCAGTTCGTCATCTGTGAGCGCAATGTCAACCGCGCGGGCGTTTGCTTTCAGATGCTCGATATTCTGAGTGCCTACAATGGCGGATGTCACGCCTTGTTGGTGCAGGAGCCAAGCAATCGCGATTTCGGAACATGTGACATTGTGCTCGTCGGCAATGCGCTTGAGGAGCAACACCAATTCGGTTTCGTGTTCCATATGTTCGGGATAAAACAGTCGCCGTTGGTGGCGGAAATCATGTTCATCGATCTTCTTCTTGTCGCCAAGATGGTAAACCCCCGTGAGAATGCCTTTGGCGACAGAACTGTAGGTGAGCACGCCAATGGAATGCTCGATGCAATACGGCAGAACATCTTTTTCGATGGCGCGTTGCAGGAGACTGTACTCGGGTTGTATCGCATCCACGTACGTCACAGACATCGCTTCTTCGAGTTGTTCGCGTGAGAAGTTGGAGGCAGCGACCGCTTTGATGATGTTTTCTTCCCGCAACCGACGGAATTCGTTCATGGTGTCGACAAGGGGGATGTCGTTGTTCGGCCAGTGGATATAGTAGATATCTATGTAGTCGGTGCGAAGGCGCTTCAAGCTCTGTTCGACAGACCTGCGGATATCATCAGGGCGCAGGTGGTTCGGCGAAACCTTCGTTGCGATGACCGCCTCCTTGCGCTTGCCTTCCAATGCGATGCCGACAATCTCTTCCGAGTGCCCCTGTCCGTAGCCTTCAGCAGTGTCAAATGAGGTGATGCCCATTTCAAAAGCCGTTTGAATGGCTCTGATATTGGTCTCGTCGCTCTCCTTTTCCCATTGGCCGCCACCAAGTTCCCAACAGCCAAAGGTGAGTTCCGAAACCTGGAGATGACTGTTTTTGAGTTGTGTGTACTTCATCATCTATCACTCCTTGCATTTGTCGATCACGGCATTTTTATTATACAATTCTATCAATTCATTATACTTTACAATTGCGTTTATTGCGCACAAAAAGTGCCAGATTGTTGATTGACAGACCGACAGTCGGTGTTGTATATTGCGTTGGGATCGACGGTTCTATGGAGGTGTACCGAACGTAAATACTTCTCAGCCATCGACATTCGAACATTTGATACATACAACGCAGCAACTGGTGCTAGAGAAAGGCTGTCGCAGCACAACACTACAGGATATCATTGACCGAAGCGGCATTTCTAAAGGTGGTATCTATCATTACGTTTCAGGCAAGGACGAACTGTTGGGTCTCGTGTTAAAAGAGAGTTTTGAGGAGACCAATCGCCAATTCGAAGAGGCGGTCAATGCTGCCTTGCAGAAACACGCTTCGGTTCGACCGTTCGAAATCCTGTCCAAACGCATGGCCGGAAAAGACGTGCATGGACGTGTTGTAAACGAGATTTATCTGTATTTGGTAAGTCAAATGGACAAGCCTAAAGTACAGAAAATCCTCTCGGATCTGTATCAGTTTCGACATCGCTTGTCTGTGCAGTGGATACAGTTCGGTCAGCAGTCAGGCGCCATACCACAATTCGTGAATGTTCATCAAGCAGCAATGATACTGGAGGTTCTGCGAGATGGTTTGCGCATTCAACATGCAATTACAGAACCGCCACAGCATGTGCAACCTGATTTCGTTCTACAAATGTTGATGAATTTATTGACTGACCACTCAGGAATGAACCTCGAAAATAAGGCGTCGAAAGCTGGGGATTGAGTTGGGCATATCATCACACGACTGGCGAGCTAACAGGAGGATTTGCACTCGGAGACGCAAGTTGTGGTCCAAAACTCAACCTGAATGCCCGAATGTCAATATCGTCATTGACGGATCGCTTTATATTCATTGCCTCTCTTGATACGGAATGTATCTCATACATACACAGTTTTGCTATACTTGAGCGCTTTATGAGCCTGGTTGAATTCATTGTGTTCTACCCCTCCAAACATGGCTAAGCGGGAATTTCTTTACGGAGGCCTCGTGGCTTTGCATAGACTCGTGCAAATATACCAGCAAGCTACATCACTGGAATCGTTCCAGTATGAGGGGCATCGTTTTGATTTTGTCGATTTTTGGAGCTTGGAGGCAGTGTTGTTGTGAGGCCCAATGCAGGAAAGACGAGGAAACCCACAAATGACAAGAATCTGTTCACGGACACAGTGGCGGATGAGGAGAACGTATCTTTGCCGTTGGCGTGTCACTCAACAGGTGCTGTTGGGGCCTACAAAGGGGACTCGATAACAACTGACCTCCGTAAAGCGATACAAAATGAAGAATTTGTATTGTATTATCAGCCGCGCATTGATGTAATCTCCGGACAGGTCGTCGCTGCGGAAGCGTTGATTCGTTGGCAGCATGCCTCTTGGGGGCAAATCTCACCTGGTGAATTCATTCATATTGCTGAAGAAACAGGGCTTATTGTTCCACTAGGAAATTGGGTATTGGAAACGGTCTGCAGAAAATTGACACAATGGTCGGCCATCGGCTTGCCGGATATCAAGATCTCGGTAAATATTTCCGCCAGACAGCTTTTCATGCACGATTTTGTCGAGTCAGTGGAAGCGGTCTTACGCAAATTTCAAGTAGTGGCTAAGCGACTGGAATTAGAGATTACAGAGACGAGCCTTCTCCCAAATGAACCTTTTATTGTCCAGTCGATCCAACGGTTGCGCACTTTAGGCATCGCCATATTCTTTGATGACTTTGGCACAGGATACTCCACGTTGAGTTCGCTGCAGCACTTTGAGTTAGACGGAATCAAGTTGGACAGGTCATTTGTGATGCATATCCCTTCGAAACGGACATCTACGCAAATTGTGCGTTCGGTCATCTGGCTGGCGCATAGTTTGATGCTGACGGTTGTGGCGGAAGGCGTTGAGACACAAGCACAATTAGATTTTCTCAAGCAGGAGAAGTGCGACGAGGTTCAAGGTTTTTTCTACAGCAAACCGTTGCCAGATGACCAGTTTTTGCGATTTGTAGGGCTTGGTGCACAGGCATTGGCAATCATGAATGAGACAAGTGGGGAAGACGCGGAAACGCTCCCAGCTGAGCACAAATACGTTCGTGCAGCCCTGCCGAATCCCATCATTGCATCGGTGACAGTCATCGCTATGAATGCGCGACCGTTGTCGTCGGGATTAAGCGAGGTATTGGTCTTGGAGGTTGGCCCTGGGGGACTGCGGTTTGTTTCTAATTTGCGTTTTCCAACCAACCAGGGTCTTGTTCTGCTTTTTAAAATGAATCTGTTTAACATCGTGATTGAATTGGAGGGATTTGTTGTCTGGTCCAAGGAAGTAGAAAATGGTTTGTTTCAATATAGTGTGAAGTTTTCGTTAGATGAGTTGAAACGGAATAAGTTCGTCCCATTGTTGAATCAGTTGGCAATGGAATTGAAGTCTGGGAATGTTCCGAACGCTCATTTTTATGCTGGAAATTTGTTGTCTTTTTTTTCGCTGTGAATGGTTTGTTGTCTCTCTATTGATAAAAGGAGAATTACAGTGGGTGAACAATCGTTATTACACTAGGGCATGGTTCATTGGTAAGTGGTCTACATGTTCTGGTGCTTGAGTTGGTCGAAGGGGAGCATCCCGATTTTACAGATGAAGCAGTGACAGAAGCTGTGTTTCACCAGTTGGGTGAGTGTTCGGCTAAATGGGGAGAAAGCGCTGTCAAATTGCTTCGTGGGGAATCTACATATCGACCCAATCAAATCTTTCTGGAAGAAAAGTTTCACACCTTCATGTGTGATGTCGTCACAAAGAACACGATAGAAAACCGCCTGTGGGAGATGGCAGCGCTGGCGAATCAGATGGAATGTACTGTCAGGGCAATCGGTGGGCAAAACTATGCGATGCTTTTAGGGACATCAGCACTGGTTTCGGTAGCCAGTTGGCGGAGCAAATTGCCCGCATGCCCATTACCTTAGATCCCGGTGATATTTCTATGCATAATGTTATCTGCGAAGATAAAGATCACTACTGTTTTCTCGACTTTGAATATAGTCGATTATGTCCGATGGTTTTCGTGATGGATGTCCTCGGTGAGCCGTGGGAATCTTTGCCGATGGACGCATTGGCTGATCGTGCGTTGCGTGCGTTTCTGACAGGGTGGAATCGAGAAGCGGATGAACGCATCGAATGGCATGACTTTGCCATAAGCTATCATTGTGTCAGGGTGTATCGAAAATGCTATGAATTTGAAGGATGGCTGTCCGAGTTGGCAAAGAACAAGCGCGATCAGCAAACGAGGGAGTGGGCGGAACAAGGCGCCGAGCAATTGATGGGCTTGATGCATACCGCCAAACAAGCCATCCAAGCGTGAGGTGGCGCAGGTGCGATTTTCCCTTACGCCTCATAGGTCCTAAACAGGATATCCTGTTTGTAGTTGCCAAAGCCAGTTCCGTATAAAGTCAAGCCGCCAACGTGATTTGCATCTTCCAGCACAGCCATCCGGAACGTCCATTGGTTGCGATCCATCGGTAGATCCGCCAGCCGAACGGCCGAGATGCGCTCCCCATCGATGAACGTGCCGTCCTGTGTGACTCGGAGCACTTTCAGGAAGCCGTATTGATTGACATGCGTACTCCACCATTCAGGCGTGTATACACCGCGACCATCGCCAGAATCGCCAGGACTGGTCCAGTAACCGAGATCGACCCCGTTCAGATAGAAGCGGATATCCGATGGCCAGTGGCGGTTGACCCCGGGCGCTTCTGAGCCGATTTCCAGCGATATCTCGATTTCGCGCACCGCTTCGGAGGGAAGCGTGTAATTCGGCACGCGATATTCTATCTCTCCACGGCCGAACCAGAGGATGGCGGCGTTCATGCGGTCTGGGTGGAAAAAATAGCGTGGGTCGTCAAATTGGCCAATCACATGATCAGTCGTGGCCAGACCACAGGTGGGATACGCTTCAACTTGCGTAAAGTGACCGATGGGAATGGAGACTTCACGAAAAGTCCGAGTTTGTGGCGCGGTGGATGGCAGCGTGATTTGAATGGCCTCGACCGCCAGGGAATTGAGCTTGTGTGTGCCGCCGTCGCGGCGGATCAACTGCGATGCGATGAGGTTGGCCCGCTGCAGTTTACGCACATGCATGGAAACGATGGCGCTGCTGACACCCAAGCTTTCCGCAAGGTCTTTGTTGTTCATCGGTTTTTCTGCGAGCAACTGGATGATACGCAGTCGGACATCACTCGCCAGCGCCTCAAACAAAGGCAGCCATTCCAAGTCGGTCGAAGCTTTCATCATGGGTTCATCCTCCAAAAACAGGTGCTTGCTTCAGTATACATCACCACCGGCTGCCTTGTGGGTGCGGGCAGCGAGCGGCCGCCCGTTTTGCCTTGATGGCCACGAGGCAGCCGCACCAGCGACAAGTGGTGCCGAATTGTAAGGATTCGCAGGTTTGGCAAGCTTTCATTCGTTCGGTATAGTCCTCCACCGCCGTGATTAGGTCTGGTAGCGCCGCTGTTTGATCCGCCATTCGCGCGATGGCCTCCGCAGAGACGTGCGCAGAGGCAGTGCAGCCCCTGCAATTTGGTACAACCGGGTTGTGGATGTTCCGCTGTGCCATATTTGTCATCACTGTAGCCTCAAACCAAGCGGAGTACGACCACAGATTTCGCTGGCAAAGTGGCGATGAGTTGACCGCTTTCCACCCGGTAGTTGACGAACGCGCTTGGCTTTACTGTTTCCGGCTCTTCAAATGTGTTGTGCGCCTGCATCTTGCCAGCTGTGAGAATTGTGCCGGAAATCTCCGCAAAATGTCGGCCGCGGATGTCGCAAACCATTTCCACTGACTCCGCATGATGTAGGTTGCAAAGCGATATATTCAGATGACTTGCATTCACTGACGCGGAAGCGCTCACTTGATCAATTTGCTGGCCATCCATGTCATAGGTGGCGCCTAAGACGTCTGTTTGCACCAAATTTGCGCCCTGGTGGATTTTGTACATGTCGAATACGTGATAAGTCGGTGTCAGAATCATCTCGGCGCCTTCAGTTAGAATCACCGACTGCAGCACGTTGACCAGTTGGGCGATGTTGGCCATGCGGACACGGTCGGCGTGATTGTGGAAGATATTCAGATTGATGCCCGCGACGAGCGCATCTCGCAACGTGTTCTGCTGGTACAGGAAGCCTGGATTGGTGCCTGGTTCGACATCGTACCATGTGCCCCATTCATCGACGATGAGAGCGATGCGCTTGTCGGGATCGAACTGCGTCATGATGGTGTCGTGGCGCTGAATCAATTCCTCCATGTACAAGGTTTTCTGCAGCGTTTGGAACCACAGTTTTTCGTCGAAGTCGGTTGCCGAGCCCTTGTTTCCCCAGTTTCCGGTTGGAATGGTGTAGTAATGCAGACTCAAGCCGTCCATGAAGCGCCCAGCTTGCGCCATCAGCACTTCCGTCCAATGGTAGTCGTCGACATTCGGACCACATGCGATTTTGAATATACGGTTGTCGCCATAATTGCGGACGTAGCACGCATAGCGACGATACAGGTCGGCGTAATATTCCGGGCGCATATTGCCGCCGCATCCCCAGTTTTCATTGCCAACGCCAAAATAGGAGAGCTGCCAGGGCGCCTGTCTGCCATTTTCTTGCCGCCAATTGGCCATCGGCGACTCGCCGTCAAACGTCATGTACTCCACCCATTCTGACATTTCAGCGACGGTGCCGCTGCCGACATTGCCGCAAACATAGGGTTGCGCGCCAATCAGCTCACAGAAGCGCATGAACTCGTGTGTGCCGAAGTGATTGTTCTCCACGACACCGCCCCAGTGCGTGTTGATCATCCGCTTGCGCTGTTCGGCGGGACCAACGCCGTCCTTCCAGTGATATTCGTCCGCAAAACAACCACCCGGCCAGCGGAGAACGGGGATTTGCAGTTTTCGCAACGCAGCGATGACATCGTTTCGCATCCCATCGGTATTCGGAATGGGGGAATCTTTCCCGACCCAGATGCCTTCGTAGATGCAACGTCCCAAATGTTCAGAAAAGTGGCCGTAAATGTTTGGATCGATGGTGTTTTTCGGAAGATCAGCGTGAACGATCAGCTTTGCCATGTCTACATGACTCCTTTTTAAGTTCGTGTGTGATTCGATGTCATAGAAGTAATATATATGTTTACTAGTATATTATAATATTAATCCGATAGGCGATAGGAGGTCAACAAGATGATGAGGACATCATAGGATGTATAGGCGGGTTGTGATAAAGTAGTCATATGATGAGCTGATTTCCGAAAATGTGCAGGGAAAGAACATTTCAGACTGGCATAAGTAAGCGCTTTACCCACCCTATCTGTTCGCAGGTGGAGCAATCCTTATGTAATCTATCAAAGGAGATGCTGGTATGTTTCTTTTGCAAATGTCGGGGTTTCCTGGTTCGGGAAAATCGACGCTTGCCAAATGGATTGCCCAGTCCACGAATGCGGTCGTGATCGATCACGATGTTGTGAAAACGGCGTTGCTGGCGTCATTGGACAGCGACATGGATCCCAATCGCGTCGGCGGCATTGCTTACAGTGTCGAATGGTCCTTGATTGATTTTCACTTGTCGCAAGGGCACCATGTCGTGCACGACAGCCCATGTCTTTATGATGAACTGGTGGACAAAGGGACAGCGTTGGCGAAAAAACATACAGCAAAATACAAGTATGTGGAATGTGTTTTGGAGAACGTCCACGAGGTGAACAAGCGACTGACGAGCCGCCAACGAATGGTAAGTCAGATTCATTCTATTGACTTGCCTCAAGAACGGTTCAAAGAAGTGCTTAATCGCAGCAAAAAGCCGGATGACGTGGAATGTTTACGGGTGGATACTTCACAACCCATCGACGAATATATCGGTGATGTGCTGCTTTATCTGCACAATTGAAAAAACAGGCTGATGTTGCGCCATCTGCGATGCTTTGATTGACTGGTATTTTCATGATTCTGCTGGTGCGGGACACATCACGCATGGCGGTCTATCTACAAAATTGGAGGTGCTCACATGAAAATCGCTTATTCAAATTTGGCGAGCCCAGAGTGGTCGATGGAGGAGGTATTCTCCAATGCGCAAAAGTTTGGTTATGACGGCGTTGAGATTCGATTGCTCGACGGCGAAGTGATTCCGTCTGTTCTCGACGAGTCGACACGCAACAGCATTGTCCGTCTGGCCAGGGCGCATGAAATCGAAATTGTTGGTTTGGGGGCTTCCACGCGCTTTGCGACTGCGGATGCTGACGAGCGTGAACAGAATGAAGAAGATCTATTTCGATTTATTGAGCTTGCGGCCCAGATGGAAGTCCCCATGGTGCGCACTTTCGGCGGTGGCGCGACAGCAGGCGGTGCTGAAGCGGGCGATGCCATCCGCTGGGTGGCTGAATCCTTGAACCGTGTGGCTGAGCGTGCAGAGGAGCTAGGTGTCTCGGTGTTGCTGGAGACACACGATGAATTCTCACACTCTTGGATGGTGCGGGATGTATTGAAGCAGGTTGAGAGTAAGGCAATTGGCGCCATTTGGGACATTCATCACCCGTACCGCATGGGTGAGTCGATGGAGGATACATACGACAACTTGCGGGCGGGACTTCAACACGTTCACCTAAAGGATGCGCGCAAGCATGGTGATGGATGGGATTTGGTGGTGTTTGGCGAAGGGGAAGTGCCGGTGAAAGCCATCGTCAAAAAACTAATTGACGAAGGATATGACAGATATCTATGCGTGGAATGGGAGAAAAAATGGCATCCGGAAATCGAGGCAGCAAGTACAGCGCTGCCGAAACACATTGAGGTGCTTCGGCAGTATCTCGCGGATTAATCTAGCATTTTAAGGTGTCCTGCATAGGCTTGGATCACAAAAAAGTTCAGGTTTAATGTTTTCATTAGGGTACAAAAGGAGGTGGGCGTACATGGCTTTGTGTATCTTGTACGTGAAATTTTTGCTCGATGCAAGAGATCAGGGGACAGGTATGCCCATTTTTCGATGTAAGATATAACGACAGGGCATAACCGAACGGACCGACGGTGATATTCCCCGACCGTAGCTGATAAACACTTTGGCTGCGGTCTTTTTATTTGCTCGGAAAGGGTTATGTAAATGTCTAAATCATGGGGAATGCGATTGCTTCTTCGCAATCGCAATTATCGATTTTTGTGGCTGGCCGCAGTTGGCAGTCAATTTGGCAACTGGTTCAACGAGGTTGCTGTGGCACAAGTTACACTCACACTCACGCATTCGCCTGCGGCGATGGGATTTGTCCTGCTTTGCAGGTCATTGCCTTCTGTCGTCCTCGGACCGTTGGCAGGTCCTTTCATTGACAGATTGCCAAAAAAACCATTGTTATTTTTGACAGACGTGATTCGCGCTGTATTGGCGCTCACTCTATCTTTGTCTAGTCTGCTACATGCGGCTTGGATACTGTATATTTCTTCGATCCTGTTAGGGATGGCGGGTGCCCTATTTAGTCCAGTTCACAGCGCGGTCATTCCCCTAGTTGTTTCCGAAGCCCAGTTGACGACAGCGAATACGTTGGAGTCGCAGACAGGGGGATTCATGCAAATGGTCGGCGCGGCTTGTGGCGGAATGGTTGCAACAACCGTTGGACCAGTTGGATGTTTTGTTATCAATGCGCTGTCGTATTTGTGGTCGGGCTGGTATATAGCCCGAAGTCATTGGGCTGAACTTCCTGGAAACGGGCAAGATGCAAAGCGGTATATTCAATCGCTTCGAACAGGCTTTCAAGAAGTGCTCCATAATCGAGTCGCCCGCGCCATCATTGTGATCGCGATCAGTTGGGGTGTAGTTGGTGGGGGATATGACATCGTCATCCCCCTACTTGGGCAACAAGTCTATCACATGGGTGGGTTAGGCATTGGATTATTGTATGTGGTGGATGGCGTTGGTGTAACGCTTGGGGCGTTGGCAGTGCAAATATTTGTCGGGAACAACAATGGGCGAGCAGTGATTTGGTATGGCGTGGCGTATCTCTTACAAACGCTTTTTTTCGTCGCCTTGACGCAGTTTACCCATTTTACTTGGGGGGCTTGTATGTTGCTGTTGATGCGCATGAGTTCCGGTATCATCATCCCATTGGACATTTATCTGCTGCAAATCAATACGCAACCGGAGATTCGAGGACGGGTATTTTCACTTTATTATTCTACTTATGGCGGGGTCATGCAGTTGTCCTATTCGATGATGGGGTTAGCGTTTGCGACATTTGGCATTCCTGTCGTTGGCATGGCGATTGGCGCGATGTCCATGCTCTGCGGCGTGTTTTGGTTGGCGCAGTTTGGGCGTAAGCGCAAAGCGGTGAAGGGGATTTAAGGAAATGAAGGTTGGCTGTCGAATAAGTTTTGTCATCTGCGGCTGTACCTGTTCTCACTGAATCAATCACGAATTTGATTTTTAACTATCACTTTGCGCTGATGCCCAGTCAAATAAAGTGAAGCCCAAAAAGGGGGAGGGAAACCCAATTGACAAGGCGTATCTGATGTCGCTGGTGAGGCGATGGAAAAGCGGAGATGCGGACGCGTTTCCGATGATTCAATCAGAGTTTGGCGAGGGACTCAGAAAAATTGTCTCACGGTTGGTCGGCAAAGAGTACACAGATGACGTGATGCAGGACACATACCAGCGGGCATACCACTACCGGCATACGCTGCGCGACGAACAGAAGCTCGGCCCTTGGCTCGCGCAGATTGCGCGCAACCAATGCAAGGAGCGGTTGAAACAAAATTATGCCGATGGTCTGGTCGCGCGTCCTGGTGACGACTTGATGGACATCTTGGCTGAGTACAATGTTGACCGACCTTTCATGAACCTGATAGACCAAGTGACGCTGCGTATCGATCTCGAACGAGCCTTTTCACACTTGCCGAAATTAAACCGAGAAGTACTTGATTTGCATTATGTGCAAGAACTGCCTGTGCCGGATATCGCAAAGTTGCTTGGCTTGCCGGTGTCGACGGTGAAGTGGCGGATTCATCGCGGGTTGGAACTCTGTCGCTTACAGATGCTTGAATATCAGTTTGAACAAGGAAGGACAAAGGAGGACAAAACAAAATGACCGACTATACAGTGACGTTGCTCGAAAGCATTGGCCGTTTTGCCGAAGAGGTGTCCGTGACTGGACTGCGGGAAGATGCTTTGAAACGAGCGGTTCAGCAATTCAACGAGGTGCGTCAGTCGATTGCACAACAAGAACCTGACAACTCCGTCTGGAATCAGATTCCTGAATTAGACGCAGCGCATGTTTCAGCATCGGAACTTTCGTTGTTCTGTGACCAACTGTTGCGCGTTGCGCGCCATCAAGAGCAGGAAGAGGAAGGCGTAAACGTTTGGCATATCACACGGCCAACCAAACTATCGGGTTCGTTTAAAGGTCTTGTGTTTGTCCATCCAGGAGTTGATTTTTCTTTGCATGGGTCAGTGAAGGGAACGCTAGTATTACTAGGCGACGCTCGCCTGCTCTGGCACGGCTCTGTCAAAGGCACTGTTGAGCAAAGCGAGGAAAGCGACATTGTGTACCATGGGGCAATCAAAGCCGACATCAAGACGGTTGTCAATTTGGAAGAGAAGTACCGGTCGTATTTGTCCCCAGTCGAAGAGGGATGATTTTTTCTGCGCATTCCGGCTGATGACAGTACATCGGCCGGAATGCGCAAATGTTTAAAGGATAGTGAACATCCGTGTACATCGCGACTAGTTGCTCATGTTTGTGGCCCATTCGTCGAACTGCAATTAAACGACCGCAAACGGAGGTGATTTCAGATGTCCTGGCAAGACGAATACGCTTATGGCGGCATTGTTTTCAACGCGCGCGGCGAAGTGTTAATGAGAAGCCCGGCTGGGTTCTGGGGCGGGTACGTTTGGACTTTTGCCAAGGGCGGGGCGGAGCTAAGTGATGCTTCGCCAGAAGAAACTGCGTTGCGAGAAGTAAGAGAAGAGACAGGCTATACATGCGAAATCATTGGCAAAGTGCCTGGTGAATTCGCATCTGACACATGCATCACAAAGTATTATTTGATGAAGCCGATAGCTAAAAAGGCAGATTATGACCATGAAACACAGGAAATCCGGTGGGTGTGTACAGAACAGGCTTTTGAGCTGATGAAGCTGCCAAATCTGTAAAGGGGAGACTGCGCGACATCAATGTGTTGAAAAGTGCTATGAAGATGTGGACATCGGTATGTAAGGAGGAGAAGGGCGACGGATATGGATATTGGGTATCCCTGTTCCGCAAGTGATCACAGAGGATTTGACGGGCGCACGATATCCTTTTCATTATATGATCTTAAAGAAGATCCCGGGGCGTGATTTGCATTTTGAACTGAAGGATATGACGCAGAGCCAAATGACGACGCTGGCTGAGTCAATCGTCTCTTTTCAGCAAATAGTGGCGCAATTGCCGCTCGGAATGGGATATGGTTGGGTTCCAATCCACGACAAAGGCGAGTTCAATCGATGGACAGAGATCATCCATCGCGATGTTCACAATGGATTACGCAATGTCCAAGGTGTACTTAGCGCAATTGAAATCGGGCGGATCGAACAAAAAATGGCGTGTTTGAGACCTTACTTTGACGATGTTCGTCCAATCTGTTTTTTGGATGATGTCACGACCAAAAATGTCATCCTGCAAAGTGGGATTTTGCAAGGCGTCGTCGATTTGGATTGTGTTTGCTACGGAGATCCCCTCTATATGATTTCTCTCACAAAAACTGCAATTGTAGCCGATGGGCTTGAATCAAGGATGTTCTATATAGAAGCGCTGGCACACGCTTGGGAATTGACGGATGAACAGAGGAAAATCGTCGATGTTTACGCGTTGGTTCATGCGATGATCTTTTTGGGATATTTCGCTCACAACGAGAGTGGTTATCAGCGCACATTGTCTTTTGTAAAAGCGTGCATCGCGTCTTTAAGCTAATCCAGCCCACGTATTGTACAAGCAGCATGACTCATTGTCGATCTCGTCTTTCCTTGCAAACCAAATAAATCTGCAAAATATTCCGTATGAAACGGATGCGCGTGACAAACCGTATAATCATCAAATGTCACCCATTGCAGGAGGGGTAAGCATGGAAATGCCACAGCCAATGAACAATGCACCGACGAATGTCTCTTTCGATCACGGTGGACACGAGATGTTTGATATGTCAGAGGTACTGGCCGGTACGGTCAATGTGCTGGATCAGTACATGATGTTTCGCCAGTATGTCCAAGACCAGGAGTTGCTGGATATTCTCGACAGACAATATCAACATGTCTTGGACGGATACAACAGAATGGTGGAGGCCTTCTCGACAGGACAACCGCCAACGCAACCGTATGTGCCATATCAAATCAAACAGACGCAGCCAGTCGTTTATGGTCTAGGCCCCACAGAGCCTAAAAAACCGAACCTTTCCCTTGCGGACATCAAGGATAAGGGGATATCCGGCCACATGTTGGGGTTGATCAAATCCAGTGGATCGCTTTTGACCATGTCTGCCGTTGAAGTGACCAATCCCACCTTGCGCCGTCTGATGGCGCAAAGTGTTCCCTGTTACATTGAGATGGCGTATGAAATTTTCCTTTACCAAAACAAACATCGATATTATCAAGTACCCCAGTTGACACAGCAAGACATGACACAGATGTTGACATCGTTCACCACCGTCACGGGCAAACCGCAAATGCCGCAACCTAAATCCATGTTGCAATAGACAGCCATGCGTGAATTCATGTGGCGAAGCCATGAACAAATGCGGCCCAAAGCGATTGCGTCTTTGTGGTCGCATTTGTTGTACAACTGTTCTACATTCCTTGTCCACGCGTAAAAATAAAGTGCGAATGTGTAGCTATACGCAAAGGAGCAGAAACCCGTTGAGTGAAATGCTGAGTTACGTTCTTCTCGGTCTGTCGCTTTCGGCGCCAATTGGCCCAATTAACGCTGCCCAATTGGACAAGGGGATGAAATATGGATTCCTGAATGCCTGGATGGTGGGCTTAGGGGCCATGACTGCGGATGTACTTTATATGCTTCTTATTTATTTCGGACTCGCAAAATTGTTCACCTTACCAGGCGTCAAACTCCTCTTGTGGGTAGCTGGCAGTGTCATTCTGATGTATATCGGATTGGAAACCCTCTTGAATCTGCGGCGATTGAAGCTGTCTACTGTTGTGGCGGGGGAATCCAGTGCGAGATCATTTTTGACTGGTTTCTTCATGGCAGTGTCCAATCCGATGAATTTTGTGTTTTGGTTTGGCATCTATGGGGCGATTTTGTCAAAAGCCGCTGAGCAAGAGGACAACGCTGCCTTTTTGGGTCACAGTTGCGGCATTTTTGTCGGTATTCTCATTTGGGATATCGCCATGGCGTTGGCGGCCAGCATGTTTCAGCAATATGCCAATCGTCGCGTGTTGCAGACGGTTTCCGCTTTAGCAGGATTATCGCTCGTTGGATTCGCGGGCTATTTCGCTTTCCAGGCCCAACAAGCGTTATTCTGATTGTCGGTTGGATCACCATGATCGTTCATCTTCTGGACAGGCACCCATCCGTTGTCCGCGTCATAGCATGCTTGACGTTAGGAGTGGTGATATATGGGTCAACTGTTCACCAAGGACAGGATTGGAGAAAACCTATCTCGGTTACCCGAATGGCAAAGCGAAGCATTCACTTGGTTGGCAAACCGAATTGCAGATAAGGAGAACACGTATCCGTGCGTGCCTGGCAGAATGGGTTTTTTGGCCGGGAATATGCGGTTTGCTTTTCTTGGGGATCCCAGGAGCGCAGATACGGGGGAAAGCCTCGCCGCACATTTACAGACGTATGGGCAATGCGCAAGAGAGGCAGGTCCTTACACCTCATTGGTTGTATTTTTCGAAACCACAGCAGATTTATCGGCGAAGCACAATATTGCACAGTTCGAGCAGTTGTTTTGGTCGATCTTGTCCGATGTGCATCGCCTGGACGTACACCCGTGGCCAGCAGACATTGCAGCGGACCCAGCGCATTTTGCCTGGGAGTTTTGTTTTGCCGGCGAGCCTTACTTTGTCTTTTGCACCACGCCAAGACATGTGGCGCGAAGAAGCCGTTATTCTCCATACTTTACAATGGCGTTCCAGCCCCGTTGGGTATTCTCGGACATCAATGCGTCGACCCCTTATGGTCGCAAGTTGAGAGAAATTATTCGCAAGCGACTACAAGCCTATGATGATGCACCCATCCATCCAGCGCTGGGATTGTACGGTCAAACAGAAAATCATGAATGGCAGCAGTATTTTTTGCGCGATGATGAATCGACGCTGACTCAGTGTCCTTTTTTGCACGGGGCATCCACGTTGCAATCCAAAGCACCGCAAGATCTCACAAATGCCTAGATAACGCGCGAAGTGAAATTACGCATATTGAAACGATTTTATGTTCGATCCCGTTTTTGATCCGCTGATTTTCCCCTTCCTCATTACATATGTGCATGCTAAGGCGCAACACCGTTGTGGGCGGTTGATAGTGTATGATCGCGTGCAGCCCTTCACATACTGGAATGGCTAGGGGGGATTCACATGGTCAATGAATATCTTATCCCTGCAAGAATGGGACTTGCAATTGCAGTGAAACAAGGCCAGACTGTACGCATTATTGATGTCGAGGGTGAGCAGGTGGCCGATTTTGCGGTATATCAGCGAATGGATCACTCAGAGCGGTTGGATCCATCCGTCACGATGGACGCCCTTCACGCTTACGTGGTGGGGCAAGACGATGTGCTCTACTCCAACAAATATCGGCCGATGTTTACCATCACGCGCGATTTGGTGCAATGCCATGATCTGCTCAATTCTGCTTGTCGCGCGGAGATGTACGAATTTCTGTATCAGAAAAGTGGACATCGCAGTTGTTATGAAAATTTGAATGAAGCCTTTGGCCAATTCGGCGTGTCCAAGCCGGATCAACATTACACATTGAATATTTTCATGAACACGGAATTGCTGCCAGACGGCCAGATGCTTGTCAAACGACCCAAGTCAAAACCGGGTGATTTCATTGATTTGCGCGCGGAAATGGATGTCATTGTCGGGATTTCGGCTTGTCCCTGTGAGGAGAGCATCGTGAACGGCTATGTTTGTACACCCTTGCGCGTTCAGGTACATTAGAAAAGACTTCGCATATTAGATGACCATCGTGGATGGCGGGCTACCAAAATACTAACCTTATTTTCAGAGTAGGTGGAATGATGAAAATTATCGATTTGTCGCAGACACTCGAACCAGGCATGCCACAGTATCCAGGGCATCCAGCCGCACAGTTCACCAGAATGAACTCGGTAGAGGAGCATGGATTTCAGATGACGGATTTTCATGCTGTGGTGCACGTTGGGACACACTGTGACGCGCCAGCGCACTTTATTGCAGGCGGCCAGACCATGGAAGCCATTCCTTTGGACAGATTTGTCGGCGACGCCGTCATTGTGGATGTGACGTCAAATGCCTCAATGGAACTTGAACCGAGTGTGCTCGATGGCGTGGATGTTCGCAAAGGAGATATCGTGCTGTTCCGCAGCAACATCTCAAAACAATGGGGAAATACGCGTTATCTGACCGATTACCCATATTTTACGGAAACGCTTGCGCATGAACTAGTTGCGCGGGAAATCAAGGCGGTGGGTCTGGACTTTATGTCGCCGGATCCGGTTGAAATCGACGACATATCGCCGGTTCACCATATCTTGCTTTCCCATCAAATCGGCATTGTCGAGAATCTGGTCAACCTAGATGAAATTCAAACAGCGCGCATATTTTTTTCTGCAGCGCCACTCAAAATTCAGGGTAGTGATGGCGCGTTTGCGCGAGCATTTGCAATCGATTTTGCATGAGTGCGTATCACAGATGGCAAAGGAAAAGAATCAGTGGTTTCACCGCGTTCATTCTCCTTCGCCATCTGTGGTGGCGAGCTGTTTCATGCGGCGGATGAGAATCATGACGGTGGACGCAATGCTAAGCACCAGGAAAACGGACAATACGATGTAAAGCCACCTCACCGTATCGACGTGATGCAGAATCAAGGTGATCAAAACCAGTATCCACCCAATGCCGCTAAAAAACCTCAATGTTTTATTGTACATTCATTCCCTCACCTGTCTACTTGGACTCCACCTCAAGCGAGGTGGGCTGCCGTATCTAGGGCTGACAAGCGTATAGTACATCGATCGTCGCTTAAACAGACTTCAGTTTCATTTTCATTGACGTCTGATGTTTTGCGTCTTTATACAGTATGGCCAAAATAAGCAATAACACAGCACTTCAAATACACTCAATCCTGTTTTGTGCGCGTTGCGCTTCAAACAAATTGTGGTGGTATGTGATTGACACCGGTACAAATATATGCGCTAATTGGTCGAATTTTGTGATATACTACTTATTTAAATAAAGATAAGTAGGTGGAATATATGGGTTTAGAATTCGAGATTGTCCTTAGGCTGGTGATTTCAGGGGTGCTCGCTGCCTTGATTGGGTGGGAGCGGAAAAGTCGTGATAAAGAGGCTGGACTGCGAACGCATTTCGTGGTTTCTGTCGGTAGCACGTTGATCATGTTGGTCTCCAAATACGGGTTTAATGACATTCTACATCCGTACACGGTTGTCTTGGATCCAAGCCGGATTGCGGCTCAAGTGGTCAGTGGCATCGGTTTTCTTGGTGCGGGAACCATCCTCGTTCAGCGGCAGTCCATCAAGGGACTGACGACAGCGGCAGGGCTGTGGGCCACCGCAGGTATCGGCCTGGCGATTGGGGCAGGGATGTACACGGCCGGGATCGCAGCCACGATACTTGTCTTGATTGCCTTGGAATTGCTCAATCGGACAGATAAATGGTTTTTCTCCAAGAGCAAACGCTTTGTCATCAGAGCGCTCAACATCAATCCGGTGCTCGCGACTCTGAATGAATCAGGATTTAAAATAAGGAAAATTCAAATCAACAATGCATCGACGTCATCAGAGAATCAAGAAGTGGCTTTGACCGTCATGCTGGAGGCAAAGAAAGACGCGGATATACAAACGCTCATCGTCACCATACAACAAATCACAGGCGTACTGTCCATCAAGGTGGATTAAGCAAAGCACACCTGCGATTCCCCCCTTCATGTTACTGCGCAACAGTTGGGGGGCTGTACTTGTCCAAATCTGCCTTCATTTTGTTCAAAGATTGCATCAGGTCGTCATATGCCCTTGCAGGCGAACCTTCCGAGTTCATGGCGTCATCGAGCGCCACCACAGTGGATGCGTCCTCATACAACTGACCGGTTGGACTGGACGGCTTACTGGCTTGTCCGATGGCTGTAATGCCGTTCAATTCCGAATCAAAAGTCGTTTCCTTGTTGTTTTTGACAGCTTGTTTCACTTGTGTATAGATGTTGTGGCACACGAGATACACCTGTGGATTGATGGTCGTATCCGCAGCGGATTGTTTGGCCGTCGTTTGTTTCGTATTGGCGTCGGTGTTCTTCAGAGATGCTTGTTGTGCGTCCCCGCATCCGCCTAGCACCATCATTGCCAACACACTCATTAAAACCACCTTGATTTTCACTTCTCTTACCTCCGTCAATTTATCCATCAAAGAGTTGCATTCTTGCATGGTTTGGCAACCCTAGTCGACTGATCTATTGCGTAGACTGCTGCAAATGTGTCCAACCTAACTATGATCATAACACGATCACGCGGGTGATGCGCCCTTCCACATGTAATGAGTTTTTACAGAAGGGTGTACATTGTCGTCGGAAACCCTTTTCACAAAAACCAATCTGGTTCAGCGATAGATGTATCTTGATGCTGCTATATTTGATATGTCCGATTTATACAAAATATAGGCCTCTTCCTGCAAAGACAAACAGTCGGAAAACTTTATACGATAGAAATGCCAACAACATGTTTTACAACATCTCGAGACGGAAAAGGAGCTTTACCTATGGTCAAACCTACCCGCAAATGGACCATTGACATCATTCACCATTCACACACTGATATTGGCTACACGGAGCGGCAAGAAAAAATCGAGCGCTACCATGTCCATTTCATTCGTCAGGCACTGCAGATCTTGCAGGACGCCAAGCGTGGCGCGAAAAAAGAATGGCTTGGTTTTAAGTGGACATGCGAGACGTTCTGGGCTGTGGAGCGGTTTTTGCAGCAGGCGACACCAGCGGAAAAAGCCGCATTTCAAGCGTTCGTGCAAAGCGGCGACATATCGCTTTCAGGCACATATCTGAATATGACCGAGTTGATTGACGCCCCGCTTCTTGCCCGCATGATCAATCGTTCGGTGGATTACGCAAAATCCATCGGCGTCACGGTGGATTCAGCGATGACGGCGGATATCAACGGCTACAGCTGGGGCTTCGCCCAATGTCTAGTCGACGCCGGGATCGAGCATCTGTTCTCATGCATTCATACACATCACGGCATGTTTCCACTCGGGCGAAAACAAACCCCGTTTTGGTGGGAAACGCCGCGTGGACAACGACTCCTCGTCTGGAACGGTGAACATTACATGGTCGGCAACGATCTCGGCCTAGCCCCGAATGCGTTTTTCTCCTATACCATTCACGACGAATTGGCCACGCCGTCCATCGCGGACAATCACTGGACAGCGATGGAGACGCGCATCATGCGCTATTTGCATCAATTGGAGCAAGAAGCGTACCCCTATGATTTCGTGCCTGTCATGCTTTCCGGTCTGTTGACCGACAACGCATCACCAAATGGCGCCATCATGGAATTGGTCAATCGCTGGAACGAGGCGCATGGAGAAGAAGTGTTCCTTCAGATGACCACATTGTCCGATTTCTTCGCTAAGTTGAAGCGTCAATCTGCGGAGATTCCGGTATATCGGGGGGACTGGCCTGACTGGTGGTCGGATGGACCGGCTTCCACGGCGGCGCACACACAGTTGTTTCGCGATGCGCAGCGGCAGTTTCGTCTCGTCACAAAATTAGATCCGCGCCACGAAGTGATTCCTGAAGCGAACATTCGCGAGATGGAAGAACAATTGACGCTTTATGCGGAACACACTTGGGGGTACTCCCACTCAGTGACAGAACCGTGGAATCCGATGGTTCAGTCTTTGGGTGCGCGGAAGGAAGCTTATGCGGCCAACGCCAGCCGATTAGTTCACACGGCAATGGATGCCATTCTGGAAGCAAAAGGAGAAGCGATGCTGGCGCCAGGGCGCGAGTTGCGCTTTAAAGTCCTCAATCCGCATGCGACAGACATCGTTGCAGACGCGAAAATGTATTTGGATGATTGGGAACTGCCGAAGCTCAAGCAGGGATTTGAAGTTCGCGACGAGGCATCGGGCGAGGTATATGCGCATCAATTGAGCCGTGTCAGCCGTGGCGCGCAAGTGGCCATCTCCACTCGGTTGCAGGCCGGCGAGGAAAAAGTTTTTCGTATCATCCCAACAGATGTACAAGAGGAGAAAACCACATCCAGCTTGCAATTGCTGGCGTTGGACAGAGTGAAAGATGTGCGTGATTTTCACGCTTTTGCCCCGGCGTTGCGCATGACCGAAAACGCCATCGAAAGTCCCCATGCCTTGATTGCCTGGGAAGCGGAAAAAGGCATCGTCCGCTGGCTGGACAAGCAAACGGGCATCGATCTCATCGATGAAGCAGCAGTACATGCCGCATTTTCACCCATTTATGAGGTGACGCCGGCGGATCGTCAAAACGAGATGGGCTCAGTGCGCAGAAAAATGGGACGAAATCGCAAAGGTATGAATGTGCAACGGGATATTGGAGCTTTGGTTAGCGTCACGGAAATCGAACGAGGGCCGCGCTGGTTGACGTGTGAGCTGACTTACAATGTCAAAGGCATGTCCTATTATGTTGTGCGCTTGACCGTCTTCGCGGATGAACCGAAAGTGGATGTGTCCGTTCGCCTGCACAAAGAGAGCGTTTGGGCGCCGGAAAATGTGTATCTATCGCTTCCTTTTCGCCTCGCTGACGGGCAGTTATGGCTTGAGAAAGCAGGCGCTGTCATCCGACCGGAAATCGATCAATTGCCAGGCACCGGCGCGGATTTTTATAGTGTGCAAGAGGGCGTCGCCTGGGTCGGATCGACAACGGGTCTGTCCATCGCCATGCCAGACTCCCCGCTTGTGCAATTGGGCCCCATCACGTTTGGCGAGCGCAGGTTGAGCGCCCAACCCAGCGTCGAGCGGTCAAATGAGCCGTTGTATGCCTGGGTTCTGAATAACTTCTGGGAGACCAACTTTAAAGCGACTGTGGGTGGGTTTTACGAGTTTCGCTATTCGCTTTTTTGGGGGCAGGACGTCAATTCGCCGGACAAGGCCATTGCGCAATGTCATCTGTTGAATCAAGGAACGGTCTGTTATCGGATCTGAAGTTTCGATTGAACTGCAAAGCGCCGTGCGTTTTCCTGCGACGGTGACAAGCGAACGCGCAACCGGGGCAGGGGAGCGGATTCCCCCCGCCCTGTGCATGCGTCATGCAGCTGTCTGTTTTGTGAGATGAGATGTGCTTGATATTACTTCTGGCGGATCAATTTGGTCAAGCGCCCGTCAGAAATCCATTCGACCAAATAGACGTCCCCGCTCGAGTCCACGCAAACGCCGTGCGGTGAACTGAATTTGTCCGGGCGATAGTACGCTTTCGGCAAGTTGGGCCACCCTTCTTGCTTGTAGGCCTGTTGATCTTCGCCTAGATGCGTGATCAACCTGTCTTCTTTGTCCAGGATGGTCAAACGGCTGTCTAAATCGGGAATGTACACTTCATCGCCGAAGAAGTAGAAGCTGCAGGGCAAGTCTAGATTGTGCTCCACAAAGCGCTTGTGTTGTCCCTCTAAGTCGAACACTTGAATGCGGTGATTGCGGCGGTCAGCGACATAAATCTCTGGTTCTGCCCCACGCAAATTGATAGAGATGCCATGTGGTTCAATGACCTGGCCAGGTTCAGAACCACGTCCGCCAAAACTGCGAATGTACTGACCTGCAGCATCAAACTGGTGAATGTAGTATTGACCGTATCCGTCAGATACGTAAATGTCCCCATTGGGCGCCACGCAGACATCTGTAGGGATATAGCGCCGCTCTGCGTCGTACAGATCCGGGCGATTTGGCGCGCCGACTTCCAGCAGGACTTCACCGCTTAACGTCGTCTTGACCATCAAGCCACGGTTGATATCGGTCAGATACAGGTACTGTTGCCCATCGTTGTCCGTGTGCAGATAAAACCCGTGCGCGCCGCCCTCGAACGCTTCGCCCCAGGAGGAGAGAAAGCTGCCATCCTTGTCAAAGACGATGACCGCATCCTTGCTGGTGTTATGTACGTAGACATTGTCATCCGCGTCCACGCACACACCATGTGTGTAACCGTATGAAATTCCTTCGGGGAGCTTTCCCCAGCCCAGCGCCACGTCATATCGGTGTGAAGCGCTGCCAATGGTCAGTGTCTCGGTTAGTGTTTGGGACATGTTTTTGCCTCCTTGTGGTTGGCCAACTGCTTAAGCGTTTTCATATTGTGAAAAATCGGCAGACGCCGATACGGCTATTTTACAAGAGGTGCGCGCCTTTGTCTTTGCAGAATCTCATCAGAAGATTGCATAAAACAGACATATTTTATGACGGCCTCTGGAAAACGCATGGAATCAGACACACCCCGCTCTGTATTTCCTTTTCCGAGAATTTCAGAAATCCGGCATTGGTGCGGAGATGTTGAAGCGTATATTAGTGTATATTTCGGTACTAACTCGAGCGCTCTGATCTATATGGTACGTTAATCAAGGTTAAAAGGCCGTCCATGACTCGCGAAGCCAACCGCCAACAGGATTTAATACATACGTACAGAAATCTCGCAGCACGTCCTGGTCTCCCCCGAAAGTTTGAATGCACAGCTCAAGTTTGTACGATAGATTGGCATCCTTAGAACGGAGGTCGGCCAACTGATACTTAGGCTTCACAGCCCACCATTGACGCAATACGAATATTGATTCAATGCAAGTTTGAATCAGATACATAGCAAGTAGTTGCCGCTCTGTCTGATTTTCATTATCGCAATAATCATCCCATAAGTTAGTGAGATGAAATCTAATTCTGCGAATGTTTTCATCGGACGCTTTGACTGGCCCGGCATGATAGGTTTCCCGTGCGAGTTTCTGTAGGTGTACCCATTTATCAGAGTTACCCCATACACAACGTCCCTGTGCCAACATAACCATAGGTGTTCCGATGTTGTTCGCATACTTACGTTCGCTGGCTATTTCTTCGTACCATGACCATGGGGCAACCATAAGTTCAAAGTCCTTACCTTGAAATACGATGTTTTCGCGTTTGAAAGTTGGAAATTCACCGATATAACATAGGTCGATATCGCTAGTTAACGTAGCCTGTCCAGTGGCATACGAGCCACACAAAATTACGGTTTCAAGATCTTCATTCAGGTGCGGGACGTCGTGTTGAAGAAAACTGTTTATCAGATGTTCGATTTGTGGATCAATTTTTTCCATGTACACCACCTTGATATATTCTTCTCAGATTGTCACCTGACTGTTCAAACGTGATGCTCAATTCATGCGAATACGCTCACTAGTTTTAGTAGGAGCATATTGCACTCTTCTACCCACAAGATAATCCCATTTGGATAAGTATTCTACATCCAATGAGTGCGTTCCTTGTCAAACGGGGCCGCTGTCTGCAGATGAGCTGTTAAAGCATCTTCATTCCCAAGGGTCTCATTTCGTCTTGTTGAAATACTCAAGTGTCACCTGAAAATGGGGTCTCAGGTCCTTGTCTCTGCTTTTATGGCGGATGAAGTTGAGAAAAGGTTCAGTAGATTTGTCCTTGGTCAGCTTTTTCGCGAAAAGCGAACCTGATGGCGTCGGCGTACGTCTGTATGGATGAAAGGGGGCGATTCCCTTCGCGAAATTGACAGATGAGCAATTGGTCCTCTGCGCCGTGCAAGGAGATCTGAACGCTTTTACAGATTTGGTGCAGCGCTATGAACGGACATTGGTGAACGTGGTGCATGCGCACGTTCGCAATGCAAAGGACGCGGAGGACGTCATTCAGGAGACGCTCATTCGTGTCTGGAAAGGCATCCCGCAATTGCGTGAACCGCAGAAATTCAAATCTTGGTTGCTGCAAATTGCCAAAAACCGCTGTTTGGATCACTTTCGCAAAGCCGCTCATCTGGATCAGCCTGTCGAAGATGCGCATTTGGCCCACTTGGTCAATCGGCATGGTCAGCAGTTTGCCATCCGGCACAGTCGCTGGGATGAGATCATCGCTGCATTGGCCGCCGTTCCAACTGCCGAGCGCAGTGCGGTGCAGTCATTTTATTTGGAGGGACTGACCATCAAGGAAATTGCGGCAAGAGGTGATCTTCCAGAGGGAACGGTAAAACGGCGCTTGTATGCTGCGCGCCATCATTTGCGGGAGAGCCTAGAGCGGCCGCACGAAAACAAATCGGGGAGGAAATGTGATGACTGAGCGAAAACAGTTCAACTTTCCCAATGAGATGCCTGCCATCTCCATTCAAGCGTGTTCTGCGCCGTCGATCACGGTCGACTGTTGTGAATTGCGCTGGTGGTTTGCGGAACCTAAACTTGGCACAGACGTTGCATATGCCATGTACGAAGCTGCTTCACCGGCGCCGCTGATCTCCGTCAAACGCCTGCAGGCCATCGGGATGGCGGAGATTCATGGTGTTGAAGCAGTTGAACTGCTTGTGACGGAAGAGAATCGGGCAAATCCAACTGAACAGATACAGTGGCATATGTACGCGCGCCTCAACCCTCATTCGGTCGAATGGCTGGCCACCGTCGTCAGCAGCGGGGGCAAGAAGATATTCTATACGTTTCGCGACAGCACGTTCGTAGTGGATTGGGGCGAGATCGCGCGAAAATTGGTCGATAATGGCCGCTTTCAGCGCGAGGCGGACGGGTACGCCATGCAGGATAGAGGCGCCAAATCCGCCTCGGGCGCGGGGATGTACACGGTGCAGATTGGCGAACAGAGGTACACATGCCTGCGCGTCTTAGATATTGATGACCAGCCCACAGCGTACGACACCTTGGTCGAAGCTTTTATCGATCCGGCGGGACGAACCGTTTTGTGCCGCCGTTACAATGGGCGGCTGTATCCGCATCAGCGTGGGCAGGCGTGGGATGAAGTGTACCCTCATAACCAGCGCATGAAGATAAACGGCGTCACGTTTGTTCATTGGTACGATTGCCTGCCCTCGTTTGTCTTTGCCGACGTCGCGGCCAACAGCCAATCATGATTTGCTGCAGATACGGTCGTGTGGCTTGACGGATGGCCAGCTTTGTGTCAGCGTTTGACAAAACACGTATGCGGTGTTTTGTCAAACGCATATGGCAAGCGAAGGTGTAAAGCGAGTGGAAAAGTATACGCTGTTGATCGATATGGACTCGGTCATTGTTGATTTGATGGGCAAATGGTTCGGCGCGTACAATGCGGACTACGACGACCATTTGACGGTGGATCAGTTGACGACGTGGAATTCCCATGAACTCGTCAAACCGGCGTGTGGCGCAAAAATCTATGATTATTTGGATAGGCCTGGTTTTTATCGCGATTTAAAGCCGTTGCCGCATGCCATTGAAGTGTTGCAGAGATTGCACGAGTGTTACGAGATTTATATTGTGACTGCAAGCCCAGTCAGCGCATTGCAGGATAAAGCGGCATGGGTGGAAGAACATCTGCCGTTCATCGGCGTGAAAAAGATCATCTTCGCGCACGATAAGGATCGCGTCGTAGGGGACCTTCTTTTTGATGACGCGCCGCACAATTTGCAAAAGTATATCGATAAAGGCAGGCTTGCTGTGGCGATGGACTATCCATATAATAAGGACCTAAAATGCAGGCGCGTGTCAAATTGGTTGGAATTCGAGTCTTCCCTTGCGGCGTGGCTCAAGGAATCTTAAGAGAATGAAGTGGGATGTATGGATACCCAGCTGTTTCATCAAATCGTATCGGACCAAGGACAGCTCTGCGGTGATAAAATCATCAAGCGGACACGACTGTATCAGGGGCGGACCGGCAGGCATGTCGAGCGTTTCGTCATTGAAACCGCCGCGGGTCCCGCCAGTTTTGTCTTTAAACCGTCCAGCTATCCCGAAACGGTGGGGAGAGAGCTTTGGCTGCAGCAACATTTCCTGCCCTTTGTAAAAAATGTGCAGTACCCGCGCATCCTTGCGACGAGCAGCGGTGGTGACGTGGAAACCTATTGGGCCATCTATGAGGACGCCGGCGAAATTTCGCATCAATTTACGGCAGATGACTACATTGCAGCGGCCAAGTTGATTCCCTGTTGGCACAGCATTTCTGTCGAGGGGCTCCCCCGCGCGTTTGCCCATTGGCAAGGCCGTGATCCAGCGGTCATTGCGCGCGGGATTCTGGCCAATTGGCAGAAGGCCACTGGCATTTTGGCAGTATTGCATCTTTCTTTGGACAAGGTCAATCAACTTCGAACGTGGGTAGAGGCCATCGGGTGCGATGATATGCAAGAAAAGGTGCCCTCGCACGCGGATTATCACATCGGCAACATTGGCATCAGTCATCACAGACTGATTGTGCTGGATTGGGAAAATGCGCATGTGGATTCTGTCTATTGTGATTTATACAGCTTGCTGGACAAGACACATCCACACTTTCGCAAAGCGCCACTCGACAATGAAGTGAGATTGCGGGCGCTGGACGCGTATGTGCGCAAGCGCAGAGAACTGGGCTGGCAGGGACCGCCGGACGACTTTGTTCTCAACTACTTTCGGTATGCGGTTGTTCACTCGATATGGATGCTTCTCTTAATCTGTGACGATCTCGACCGCGGTCTGTGGAACCGCGCACATCTCACATTGCAAAAGGAGGAGACCTACGGCGCGTTGATGGCGTGTTTGGCATATTTGGACGGATGAGGTGGTGTGTGCAGTTGGGACACAGACGGGTAGCCATTGTGACAGGCAGCGCCAGCGGGCTTGGCGTACAAACGGTGCTGGGTCTTGCCGGACAAGGGTATGACATCGTGATCAACTACCGGAAAAACGGTGAGCGGGCCGCCGAGTTGAAAGCGCAAGTGGAGGCTTTGGGGGTGCGTTGTCTGACCGTCCAGGCCGACATTTCACAGGAAGAGGGCTGTCAGCGGCTTGTGGCGGAAACACGCAGTGCATTTGCATCCATTGATATCCTTGTCAACAATGCGGGACCATACATATTTGAACACAAAAAAATGACCGAGTATACGAGCGACGAGTGGCATCAGATGCTGAATGGCAACTTGTCCTCCGTATTTTATCTGTGCAAAGAGATCATCCCCATGATGCGTCGACAACATTGGGGCAGAATCATCACGTTCGGATTCACACAATCCAATCAGGCTGCAGGTTGGCCCGGCAGATCCGCATATGCGGCGGCGAAGGTCGGCGTGGTGTCGCTGACCAGGACGTTGGCGCAGGAGGAAGCGGATGCTGGCATCACGGTGAACATGATTTGTCCCGGTGACATCACGGGCGAACATAAAGAGATGACCATTGCGGCGGCAGAGGCTGCCGTCCAGAATGCGCAGGGAGCGCAGCGTCGCTTCGGTGTAGGTGAGGATATCGCCAGGGTGGTGCGGTTTCTGTGCACACCAGAAGCGGACTTTATCACCGGCGCCATCGTCGATGTCAACGGCGGACTGACACTGGAGCAAATTGTGACTTGATGGCATCGGCGGATCGACAAAATTGGCAAGCGTCCAAGGGGGATGAAAGATGGATAAAATCAGGATCAATGGTATGGAGTTTTTTGCATACCACGGCGCCTTGGCAGAGGAAAATAAGCTGGGTCAGCGCTTTATTGTCGATACAGTGTTTTATTTGCCTTTGCAAGCGGCGGGTGAAACCGATGATTTGGACAAAACGGTAAACTACGCCTTGGCCTATGAGGTTGTAGGGAAAATTGTCTTAGATGATCCAGTCAAGTTGATTGAGACATTGGCTGAACGCATTGCGCACGCTTTGCTCGAACATTTTGCGCTCATCCAGCGCGTCGATGTCAAAATCATCAAACCGAACGCGCCCATTGCTGGTGTATTTAAGGACGTCTCTGTCGAAATTGAGCGTCATCGCAGTGCGCGCTAGGTTTTCTTGAACACGATTTTCAAATTCGGTGGTGAATCAATATGTCCATGCCCAAGCGAAAATGGGCACGCAACGTGTACTTGGACTATAACTCCATTTCCCTGCGCCTCGACGCGCTGGCCAGTCAACTTCGCGACGCCGAGTTTGATGCGCTGGTCATCGTTCTGCGGGGCGGTTCTTTTGCGGGGATACATATCGCTTTTTTGACGGGTTTGCCGATTCACTTCCTGCGCTACCATCGGCCAACGGAAACGGTGGAATGGGTTGGCGAGCCGCCCGAGGGCGAGCGGGTGCTTGTATGTGAAGATTCGGCAGGTAAAGGCCGTACGCTGGTGCACTGCCGGGATTTTGTCGCCGCATCTGGATATGAAGTATCTACGCTTGTGGTTTGCAAAATGCCCTTGTCTGCCGTCACACCTGATTACTGTTGTTTTGATTGGCAAGATGACGATGCTCGTGTGCTCTTTCCCTGGAACCGCTTTCGCATCAATGGGGAAAGCATCGGGGATGATCAACCGGATCACGCTTACGAGCGAAAAGCATGGGATTTGGACGGCGTCTTCTTGGATGACGTGGAACCGCATCTGTACAAAAGCGATTTGGCCGCCGCTTTGTCTTTTCGGGACAACGTGCCATTGGCCGCGTTCGCGCCGAAGCCCTCATCGCAAGACATCGTCATCACGTCAAGGCCGGCGTGTGACAGGGAACGAACCGAAGCTTGGCTGCGGAAGTACAACATCCATATCCCATTGGTGATGCGAGATGATGGCGTCGAGTCTCCGAGTCATGAAAGCAAGGCGCGCTGGAAAGGCGCGCGCGCGTTGGAACTTGGCTTTACCCACTTTGTCGAGAGCCACGCGGAGCAGGCTGCGTATCTAGCGCATCTATACCCAGAACTGCGGGTCATCTGGTGGAACCAAGGGAACCCGTTGGCGATTCAGGCTGCGCCGATTGATGAATGAACGTCGTGGAAACCGGGCACGGGGTAACACGAGATGAGTGCATGGCCATTCAAATCCATTGTGTTACCCTGGTGGGATTGTATATAGGGGGGCACCAAAGCTTCATTTGGACACACAATCGTTTTGTTCTTAAACTATCAGTTGGTGATCTAGCACTTTGTTACACTTACCTTGAGTAAAGTATGTATATATTTTGTGATAATAGAAAACCAAATTCACTACTTTTCCAATGATTAAAACTTTATTATGCTGATAGTATGAAATGAGTGGGGGGCGCGAATGAAAGATCGACAATGGCTTGTTTACGCCAGTTCCGTTGGTGGGCTGCACTGTATTGCGATCGCGCTGCTCTTTGTATCCGTTTTCCAGCATCCTGTATTGCTTGGCATGGCCTTGCTGGCTTACACGTTTGGGCTACGCCATGCCTTTGATGTCGATCACATCGCTGCCATCGACAATACGGTGCGCAAACTGGTGCAAGAACGGAAAAATCCCATGGGCGTAGGTTTCTTCTTTTCCTTGGGTCATTCCACAGTGGTAGCCTGTATGACGGTTGTGACGGTGTTTGCAGTTCACTTTGCGGCGCACAGACTGCCGCAGATGGAGAACGTGGGCGGCTTGATTGGCACGCTTGTCTCGGGGACATTTCTGCTGGTCATTGGCTGTGTCAATCTGTTTATCTGCCTTCAAATTTTTGGATTATTCATGCAAATGCGCCGTGGGACGGATGTTGCGCAGGAACTAGAGCAACAGTTGCACTCGCGCGGATTTGTCACACGACTCGTGCGACCCCTTTTGCAGTTGGTGACGAAAAGTTGGCATATCTACCCGATTGGCTTTCTATTCGGTCTTGGCTTTGATACAGCGAGCGAAGTGGCCTTGTTGGCCATTTCGGCCATCGCGGCCAAAAACGCGATTCCCTACAGTGGTATCCTGTCGTTGCCGCTCCTGTTTGCGTCCGGTATGAGCCTGATGGACACTGCAGATGGGATCTTTATCACCAACGCCTATGACTGGGCTTTTTCGACCCCGTTGCGCAAGGTCTATTACAACCTCTCCATCACGAGTCTCGGCGTGTTGGCGGCGCTTTTGACGGGCGGCGTCGAATTGATGCAGGTGCTCACGCCTAAACTGGGTTTGCACAGTGGGTTTTGGTCTTGGTTGCAGGGGTTGGACTTCAGTGCCATGGGGTACATATTGGTCGCGTTGTTTCTGGTGGTTTGGGCGGTATCCGTCTGTTTTTGGAAGTTTTTTCGCGTCGAGGAGCGTTGGTCAGAGTCACAGTCATCATAGGATCACGAGGACAAGATGGAGGTCAGCGATATGGATAGTATACAAGGCAAATACGAGGATTTACAGACGCTGCTGCGCTCGCTTGGCAAAGTGGTCGTCGCATTTTCCGGCGGCGTCGACAGCACATTTTTGCTTAAGGCAGCCATGGAGAGCTTAGGCAGAGACAAAGTGCTGGCCATTACGGCAGATTCGGAGACTTATCCAGTGCGCGAGCGCGAGGAGGCGATTCTGCAAGCCAAGGAGTTGGGGGCCCAGCACCAAGTGATTCAAACCAGTGAACTCGCCATTCCCGGCTATGCCGAAAATCCGACCAATCGCTGTTATTTTTGCAAGCAGGAATTGTTCTCTCATCTGATCCCGATTGCGCAAAAGCTAGGCTATCATCATGTCGCATTTGGCGCCATTGCGGACGATTTGGGCGAGCATCGACCTGGTCTGCAGGCGGCGCGTGACAAGGGCGTGCGCGCGCCGCTCTTGGAAGTGGGCTTGAAGAAGTCCGAGATTCGCCATCTCTCGCGTGCGTTTGGGCTTCGGACATGGGACAAACCATCGTTTGCCTGTTTGTCTTCACGGATTCCATATGGTGAAAAGATCACGACGGAGAAGTTGTCGATGATCGACCAAGCCGAGGATTTCCTCATGCAACTGGGGTTTCGTCAAGTGCGGGTGCGTCAGCATGAAAAACTGGCGCGTATCGAAGTCGCGCCAGAACACTTGATGGATATTGTGGCGGTGGCTGAGACGGTGACTGCAAAGCTGAAGGAGATTGGCTATGCCTACGTGAGCTTGGATTTGCAAGGATACCGTTCGGGCAGTCTCAATGAAATCCTTGCTGCACAAAAAGAACAAGGAGCATGAGTATGTCGTATCGTACCATCCTGGAGTCAGTGCAAAATGGGGCGTTGTCGATTGATGACGCGGTTGCGGCTTTAAAACAGGCGGATATCGAGGAGCTTGGCTTTGCCAGCCTGGATCATCAACGCTTGCACCGCAGTGGGTTTACGGAAGTGGTGTATTGCGCGGGGAAGACGCCGGAACAATCAGCGATCATTCTGGAACGGCTTGCCCTCCGCGGTGAGTGCAATGTCTTGGGCACACGGGCGGATCAGGCGGTATATGACCTGTTGCGGACCAAAGTCGATGACGCCGAATACGAATCGCTGTCGCGGACCATTGTCATTCGGCGAGGGGCGCAAAAGTCGGTGGGCCAAGTGTTGGTGGTGGCCGCAGGGACGTCGGATTTGCCAGTTGCAGAGGAGGCAGCCATTACGGCAGAGGTGATGGGCAATCATGTTGAGCGCATCTACGATGTCGGCGTCGCTGGGCTGCATCGCTTGCTGCGGCAGGTGGACGCGTTGCGTTCGGCGCAAGTCATCGTCGCCGTAGCGGGGATGGAGGGCGCGCTGGTCAGCGTGGTGACGGGTTTAGTAGATAAACCGGTGATTGCGGTTCCCACCAGCGTGGGGTACGGCGCTCAGCTCAATGGCGTCACGCCACTGCTCGCCATGCTCACTTCCTGTGTGCCGGGCATGGCTGTGGTCAACATCGACAACGGATTTGGCGCAGGCTACATGGCGAGCATGATCAATCAGATGGGCAGTCCAGCCTGATGTTTACGGGCGCATTGTACAAGTTTGAGCGGTAGCCGGTTCAGTTTCAGCAGAAGCGCACCGCGAACCATGTGAAGAAAGGGTGTCACCATGACCGTCGCTTTTATCGAATGTGTTGCCGGGGCCAGTGGAGATATGTTCCTGGGCGCTTGGCTGGATCTCGGCGTGCCAGAGGATACTTGGCGTCAACAACTTGCGGGATTGTCCGTGCACGAATACGAGATTGTGGTAGAACGCGTGAAACCAAGCGGCATTGCCGCGACAAAGGTCAATGTGCTGACCGCGCACAGCCATCACCATCGGCACTTGCCGGATATCGAGCGGATCATCGATGCAAGTGATCTGCCACTGATTGTGAAGGAGAAAAGTAAAGAGGCGTTCCACCACTTGGCTGTCGCCGAAGCCGCCGTGCATGGCACAGTGCCGGAAAAGATTCACTTCCACGAAGTCGGGGCGGTAGACGCCATTGTCGATATTGTGGGATCCATGATTGCCTGGCATCTGCTCGGACAGCCGACATGTGTCGTCACGCCGATTGAGGTCGGTGGTGGCACGGTCAAGTGCGCGCACGGGGTGATGCCTGTGCCTGCGCCAGCGACCGCGCGGTTGCTGGCGGGATTTCCCACGTATTCCTCTGGGCTTTGGGGCGAAACCACCACGCCGACTGGCGCCGCCATTTTGCGCACACTGGCACAGCCTTACAGCAAAAGGCCGTTCATCGGCAAGGAAGTTGGCTATGGCGCTGGGACAAAAGAACTGCCAGTCGCCAATCTCCTGCGCATTCAGCTCGGCGACTGGGCGCCTGCAACAATGCCGGTCAGTGCTGGTGCCGAGCAATCTGCCGCCGGGTTGCCCAAGCCGGTTTCTGCGGTCGTCATTGAAGCAAATGTGGACGACATGAGTCCGGAGTTTGCGGGATATATCATCGAAAAGCTACTGGCGCAAGGCGCGATGGACGCGACTTGGACACCGATGGTGATGAAAAAAGGGCGGCCAGCCATCCAATTGCAAGTGCTGTGCGCGCGTGAGAAGTTGCCTGCTTTGCAGGAGGAAATCTTCCGGCAGTCGTCAAGTATCGGGTTGCGCTACTATGACGTCGAGAAATTGGAACTGCCAAGGGAGACCATGGAAGTACAGACCAACTATGGCTCTGTCGCTGTCAAAGCGGCGAAATTGGGCGGAGCGACGGTGAATGTGGCGCCGGAGTACGAAACCTGCAAAAAGATCGCTGAAGAACAGGGTGTTTCGTTCAAGCAAGTGTACCAATCTGCGCTGGCGCAAGCCGTGGCAGATGACATCCATCGCTAGAATCCCAAGGAGGTTGCGATTATGGAAAAACGTCGTTTAGGTCGGATCGGACATATGAGCTCTGTCATTATTTTTGGCGCTGCCAGTTTGTCGGATGTGTCGCAGGATGAGGCGGATAAGTCGATTCAATTCGCGCTGGACGCGGGCATCAATCAGTTTGATACGGCGGCTTCCTATGGGGATGCGGAATTGCGCATGGGGCCATGGATGGCGCAAATTCGCGACAAGATATTCCTGACCACCAAAACGGGAGACAGGGATAGAGACGGCGCCAAACGCTCCATTGAGCGTTCACTGCAACGGCTACAGGTGGACAATGTGGACTTGATTCAGCTTCACGCGGTGACCAGTTTTGAAGAACTGGACAAGTGCACAGCGCCTGGCGGCGCGCTGGAAGCGCTCATTGAAGCCAAAGAACAGGGAATGGTCAAGCACATCGGCATCACGGGACATGGGCACATGGCCCCCACGGTGCACTTGGAAGCCCTGCGCCGCTACCCGTTCGAGACCGTGCTGACGCCATTGAATTTCATTTTGTACAACAACGCAGCATATCGCCAGTCTTTTGACGCATTGGCGGCCGAGATCAAAAAGCAAGACGCGGGACTGATGACCATCAAGGCGGTCGCGCGCGGCGAGTGGCCCAGCGAGAATGCAAAGCGGTATGCCACCTGGTATGAACCATTTGACGAGCAAGCGTACGTCGACAAATGCGTGTCATTCGTGCTGTCACAGGATGTCGTCACAGGCATGCCGAGCGCTGGGGATGTTCGCCTGTTGCCGAAAATTGTGGAGGCCTGTGCGAAATACGAGAAAATGGACGTCGCAGCACAGGGTGCGCTGATGGCAACCGCTGATCAATTCGCTTCGCCCTTTGGTGCATTTTGAGCCGGGCACGGTCGGTTCCACTGTGCTTTCAAATTGAGGAGGGATACGCAAATGCAGTACCGTTTGATGGGCAAGACAGGGTTGAAAGTCAGCGATTTGTGCCTCGGAACCATGACACTTGGTCGCGAGACAAATGAGGCGGACAGTTTTCGCATCTTGGATGCGTTTGTAGAGGCTGGCGGGAATTTCATCGATACGGCGGATGTGTATTCCCGTGGCGGATCAGAAGCACTTGTGGGGCGCTGGCTGAAGACCAAGAACCGGGATGACTATGTCATCGCGACGAAAGTGCGCTTCGCGATGGGCGATGCGCAAAACGATGTCGGGCTCAGCCGCAAGCACATTCTAGCTGGCGTCGAAGCGAGTTTGAAACGGCTCGGTACGGATTATATCGATCTCTATCAAGTCCACGCGTGGGATCCGTTGACCCCGTTGGAAGAAACGCTCAGCACACTGAATGATCTGGTGCACAGAGGGCTTGTCCGTTACATTGGCGCGAGCAACTTCCGGGCATGGCAACTGCAAAAAGCGATTCAACTCAGTCGGCAGCATGGGTGGGAGGCGTTTAGTTGCCTGCAGCCGCAATACAACCTCTTGTGTCGCGCAACCGAGTACGAATTGCTGCCGTTGTGTGATTACGAAGGGCTCGGCGTCATCCCTTGGAGTCCGTTGCGGGGCGGTTGGCTGAGTGGCAAGTTCCAACGCGGAATGTCCACACCGCCAGCAGACAGCCGCGTGTATCAGGCCGAGCAGCATGGCTGGGGCGAGTCCTGGAGCAACTACAACAACGAATACACGTGGGGCGTCCTCGATGCCTTGTTCGAGGTGGCCAAGGAATCAGAGAAAACGCCAGCCCAAGTGGCCATCAATTGGCTGCTGCAACAGCAAGCGGTCACGGCGCCGATCATCGGCGCGCGGACAATGGAGCAATTGAACAACAACCTCGGCGCGTCTGGCTGGTCCCTTTCAGCGGAACAATTGGCCCGTTTGGAAAGCGCGAGCAGATTGCCGGTGACTTATCCGTATGATGTGGCTGCCGAGCAGCAGCAGCAATCCGGCCGTGCAAAGTAAGTGCAGTGGCGCGTTGGAATCCCCGGTGAGATGTGCGCACCGGGGATTTCGTGTGTCCATTACGAAAGTAGCATACATGGCTTGAAAATACACACTCGCCAAATGAAAGGATGTTTCCCATGAAGACCGTACATCGTGCACATCAGAGTTTACAAGGCGTGCCATTTACCCAGGTGACCATCAGAGATGCGTTTTGGGCGCCGCGATTAAAAGCGCATCAGCACAGCACGTTGCGCGCATGCCTTGAACAGTGTGAAAAAACGGGGAGAATCGCCAACTTCGCAAAAGCTGCAGGTCGAATGGAAGGCGACTTCGAAGGGATCTTTTTTAATGATTCCGATGTCTACAAAGTTCTTGAAGGGGTTGCGTATTCCCTCATGAATCAGCCGGATGTGGCGCTTGAAAAAAAGGCGGATGAGATCATTGCGTTGATCGCGGCTGCGCAAGAGGAAGACGGCTATTTATTGTGTTATTTCACATTGGTGGCGCCTGATAAAAAATGGACCGACATGGACAAACACGAAATGTACTGTGGTGGGCATTTGATCGAGGCGGCGATTGCTTACAAACAGGCGACTGGGAAGCGCACGTTGTTAGATGTGGCATGCAAGTTGGCGGATCACTATGATGCGCTGTTTGGACCAGGCAAGCGCCATTGGGTGCCTGGGCACGAAGAAATCGAATTGGCGTTGGTGAAGTTGTACCGGGAGACGGGACAAGAGCGCTATTGGAAGCTTGCGCAATGGTTATTGGAAGAAAGAGGACATGGGCATGGTGAAGGCGCCATTTGGGACAAGCCAGAATGGGGGCCAGCCTATTGTCAGGATGATAAGCCGATCCGCGAGATGACGCATGTTCATGGGCATGCTGTTCGCGCGATGTATCTTTACACCGCGATTGCGGATGTGGCGGCCATGACGGGGGACGAAGGATATCTTCAGGCGCTGCATCGACTTTGGGAGAGCGTCGTCCTGCGCAACATGTACATCACAGGGGGTATCGGTCCATCCAAGCACAATGAAGGATTTACAGAGGACTACGATTTGCCCAATGAAACGGCTTACTGCGAGACCTGCGCATCGGTGGGCATGGTCTATTGGAATCATCGCATGAATTTGTTGCATGGGGATGGCAAGTATGCGGACATCGTGGAACGGGCAATGTACAACGGCGCGCTCGCGGGTGTGTCCCTATCAGGAGAACAGTTCTTTTATGTAAATCCACTGGCGTCGAATGGTGCGCACCATCGTGTGGCATGGTATGACACCTCGTGTTGTCCGACGCAAATCTCACGCTTCATCCCTTCCATTGGAAACTATATGTATGCGACTTCTGCTTCTGGCATCATCGTCAATCAGTACATTGCAGGTGATGGGATTATTGATTGGGACAAGGGGCGTGTGAAAGTCACGCAGACCACAAATTATCCGTGGAACGGAGATATCGGGATCGCGCTTCATTTGGAAGAGAGTTCGTTTTTTTCCGTTCGTTTGCGGATGCCAGGTTGGTGTAAGAGCGCAAAGATCGCGGTGAATGGCGTGGCGGTTTCTGATTACAAATTTGTTCAAGGCTACTTTGAATTGGAACGAACCTGGCAAAGTGGAGATAAAATTGCGATTGAACTGGATATGCCTGTTGAGATTGTGCGGGCAAATCTGAAGGTGAAGGAGAACACAGGAAAAGCTGCGATTCAGCGGGGCCCTTTGGTTTATTGTTTGGAGGAGATGGACAATGTTGCTGGCGCCGAATCATGTTATATCTCCTTAGAGACAAAATTCAAAGTCGAACATCGCGAAGATCTGCTAGAGGCCGTTTCCGTGGTTAAGGGTATGAATCCACGTGCGCAAGGTGAATTTCAATTGATCCCGTATTATGCATGGGACAACCGCGAACCAGGCTGGATGAAAGTGTGGTTGGAAGATCTCAGGGATCGCGATGGTGAACATACGCTTTATTTTTGATAGAAGATAGCCGCTTGTTTGCGCCGAATATGGGCGTTTAGAGGAGCAATGGAGGTTTCTGCTATGAAGTTTCATAATCCGTTATTGCCACCGCCTTCAGCAGACCCATGGATCATTCGTCATGGCGATTGGTATTATTTCTGTCGTTCGAAAGACAATCATATTGAGGTGATCAAGTCGCCAACGATTACAGGGATCGGCAGAGGAGAAAGGAAAAATGTCTGGTCTCCACCTGCGGAAGGGCCTTGTAGTAAAGAACTCTGGGCGCCGGAACTTCATTACTTGCAAGGAAAATGGTATATCTATTTTGCGGCTGACGATGGCGACAACGTGAATCACCGGATGTGGGTGTTGGAAAGTGTTGAAGATGACCCGCAAGGAACGTACATTTTAAAGGGACAGTTAAAAGCTGTGACAGACAAATGGGCAATTGATGGTACAGTGCTTGAAATGACAGATGGGCAACTTGTGTTCATTTGGTCTGGTTGGCCAGAAGATAAGAATGTGACACAGGTGTTGTACATGGCGCCAATGAGCAACCCTTGGACCATTTCTGGCGAGCGTGTCTTGCTATCTGAACCGACGTATGAGTGGGAGAGACATACGTATGTGGACGGGCCTACGGTCAATGAAGGACCGCAAGTGCTGAAACATGGCAACTGTATTCATATTGTCTACTCAGCTAGCCATTCTAGTATAGAAGCGTACTGCTTGGGCCTGCTGACATTTCGAGGTGGTGATGTTTTAGAACCGACCAATTGGGAAAAGGCAGCACATCCTGTATTGAGCAAAAATCCTAAAGCGGGTGTCTATTCAGTTGGGCATTGCTCTTTCACCGTTTCTCCCGACGGCACAGAAGACTGGATTTTGTACCATGCTATGACAGATCCAAACGGAGGATGGGGAAATCGGAGCACTCGCGCTCAGCGGTTTACATGGGCCGTTGATGGTAAACCGATTTTTGAAGCACCCGTGTCATTGGAAAAAGCATTGGATGTACCTGCAGGAGAATCTGTTCAGGCTACACACTAACCTTAAAAATTCACATCAGAAAGAGTGATTACATGACAACGACATGTCCACGTCCAGAATACCCTCGTCCGCAGCTGGTTCGGACACATTGGCTCAATTTAAATGGAGAATGGGAATTCGAAATCGATCACGGTCGCAGTGGCCGCGCCAGAAACCTGGCTGCATCCGAGCCTTTCAGTCAGAAGATTGTGGTGCCTTTTTGCCCGGAAAGCAAACTGTCCGGCATTGAGCACAAAGATTTTATGGCCGCCGTGTGGTATCGGCGTACGTTTACGGCGCCTGCAGACTGGCAAGGAAAACGGTTGCTTCTGCATTTCGGGGCAGTGGATTACGACACCGAGGTGTGGGTGAACGGGCAGAGTGTGGGCACACATCGCGGCGGCTATTCGTCTTTTGCCTTTGAAATCACCAATTTTGTAGAGGCGGGCGAAAACGTCATCACCGTCTGCGCAGAAGATGACAATCGCTCCGGCCTGCAGCCGCGTGGCAAACAGAGCAGCTTGTATCATTCGCACGGTTGCGACTATACGAGAACCACGGGCATTTGGCAGACGGTTTGGTTGGAGTGTGTCAATGAAACCTATATCTCCTCGTTAAAATTCTACCCGGATCCGGAGAATGCGTGCGTGCATGTGGAGGCCAAACTAGATGGCCAGATCAGCGGCGATACACAGCTTCACGTCCAAGCAACGTATGACAAGCAGTCCGTCGGCAGTGCTGTAGCACAAGCGTGCACGACAGATGTGCGTGTGACAGTCCCATTGTCAGAAGTGCACTTGTGGGAAGTCGGAGCACCGCGGTTGTACGATTTACAACTGCAGGTGGTGCAGGCCAATCAGGTTGTGGACACGGTGGACAGCTATGTGGGCCTGCGCTCGGTGTCACTCAAGGACAAGGCAATACTCATCAACGGCAAATCGGTGTTTCAGCGTCTGGTGTTGGATCAAGGCTTTTATCCCGATGGCATTTACACAGCGCCGACCGATGCGGACTTGCGGCGGGACATTGAGCTGTCGATGGAACTTGGGTTTAACGGAGCGCGCCTGCACGAGAAGATGTTTGAAGAGCGGTTTTTGTACTGGGCGGATCAGCTCGGTTATCTCGTTTGGGGCGAACAGGCCAACTGGGGGCTCGATATCACGACGGCAACAGGGCTGGAGCGGTTTTTGCCTGAATGGATAGAGGGTGTGGAACGCGATTTCAACCACCCTGCGATTGTCGGTTGGTGTCCGTTCAACGAGACGTGGGATGGCCCGAAAAACGCGCGGCAAAATGACGAAGTGTTGCGCATTGTCTATCAGGTGACAAAGGCCCTCGACTCCACCCGGCCGGTGATTGACACCAGCGGCAACTTCCACGTGGTCACAGATATCTTTGACATTCATGATTACGAGCAAGATCCAGCTGTGTTTGCCGCTAAATTTGAACCGATGAAACAAGGCGGTGAAGCGTACAACACCTTCCCGCAACGGCAGCGCTACGAAGGGCAGCCGTACTTCGTCAGCGAGTACGGTGGAATCTGGTGGAATCCGAATCAAAAGGATGAGAAGTCTTGGGGCTATGGAAATCGACCGACATCTGAGGAAGAGTTCTTGCAGCGCTATGAAGGGTTGACGACGGCACTGCTGGACAATCCGAACATTTGCGCGTTCTGTTACACGCAGTTGTACGACGTGGAGCAAGAGGTCAACGGATTGTATACGTATGATCGGCAACCGAAGTTCGACGCAAAAATCATTCGCGCCATCAACACGAAAGCTGCGGCGATTGAGCAGGAGAACTTGGTGGCGAGCGGATCGACCGACAAATAAACAATCGGCAAGACAGGTTGTACACCCCGAGGTCACATTGGATGATCTTGGGGTGTCTTTTTGTGATCATTTGTCTGCATTTACAGATTGATAAATATTTAGTGTCGCTATAGAATATAAGCCGAGGTGAGTTTGGTGACAGCGGAAGAATCCCTTGAACAACTGTTTGATCATTTGCATACCATCAACCGTGCCATCAGATCAGGCGCGCATATAGAGGGGGTCGCACCGATTACACGTGTGCAATGGATGATTCTTCGGCACTTGCATCACAAACCGGGGAGCACCATCGGTGAATTGGCGCAAAGGCTGGACGTCAAGCCAAGCACCATGTCACAGATGCTCGACAGGTTGGAAAAGGTGAATCTGATTTCGCGCTCGAAAAGCGCGGAGGATTCCCGTATCCGGCACGTCAGTCTGACTGCCACAGCAGAGGGCATGATGCACACGATGTGGGCGGCTTCGCGCTCGCGACTACAAAATGCGTTTGACCAGTTTGCGCCTGATGAGCAACAGCATCTGTTGACATTGTTAGGCCGGTTGGCTGGGAATGTGACAAATGGCTGACAAGGGCGGTTGGCTTCCATCATCAATCCTCCTCATAAATGAAGGTGTTGGGAAGGTGAGGTATGAACTCGCAAATCATTGATGCTTTGCCACAAGCGTTGTTGTCCGAACTGGGAGAGGATGTTCTTCAAAGTCTGTGCACAGATGTCGATGCTTTTGGGAAGTTTTCAGAACAGTGGGCCATTTTAACCAAAAATGCGCTGGTCATGCTGGATGCAGATGGTCGTGAACAGCACCGCATTGCCCTTTCCGTCATCATTTCAGCTGATGCCCAGATGTATATCGGCGCAGGGCGCTTGTCTGTGAAGACCACGGACGGCCCCGTTGTTTTAGCGCATTACAGCCCGCGTTTGGTCCAGAAAGTATCCGCTTTCAAGAATGCCATCAACGCGGTGGCCAAGGGGGAACAACTGCCGCACCTTTCTGAGAAGGATTTGCCGCGCACTTGCCCGACATGCGGCAGACCGCTTGATGTAGGCACCAACGTGTGTCCACTGTGCGTGGATAAGGGCAAAGTGGTTGTCCGCTTGATACGGTATGCTAAGCCCTTTCGCAACCTGATGATCCTGTCCATTCTGTTATTGCTGGCGGTCACGGGGATCTCTTTGGTGCCGCCCTACTTGACCAAGGTGATTGTGGATAAGGTCATCACGCCACACAACTTTGGCAGTATGTTGTTGATTTTGGTGCTGTCCTTGCTATTGGCCAATTTGCTACAAGCCGTGTTGCAGGCTGTGCGCGGTTACTTGGGTGTATGGCTCGGTAGCCGCATGATGGGCAACATACGGCGCGACATCTATGACGCGCTCATGAAATTATCCTTAAGTTATTTTGATAAACGCCAGACATCGCAATTTATTGGTCGGGTCAACAATGACGCCCAGCAAATGCAACAGTTCCTCACAGACGGACTGATTATGATGACCAGCCAAGTCACGTCGCTGGTGGCCATCATCGTCATGATGTTGCGGCTGAATTGGTTTCTCGCTGTGCTTGCGTTCATTACGACACCATTGATTTTGATCACATCTATCTCGCTTTGGCCTTTTGTCAGACTGCGTTGGTATCGTTTATGGCGCACGCGCGTGCGGTTGAATGTGTTGGTTGGCGATTCGCTCAACGGCATACGCGTTGTCAAAGCGTTCGGTCAGGAGCAGATGGAAGAAGACAGATACCAGGAAGCCAATCTCCGGATGGTCGATCTCTCCACGCGGATGGACGGTCTGTGGCAGGGTGTCTTCCCGCTATTTAACTTCATCAGTTCATTCGGCACCGTGCTCGTCTGGTTTTTCGGTGGGCGAGAGGTGTTGCACGGCAGCATCACGTTGGGGACATTGATGGCTTTCATCACGTATCTCAACATGTTTTTCGGACCCTTGCAGTGGTTCAGCCAGTTGATCAACTGGGTGACCAATGCCCTCGCTTCCGCAGAGCGGGTGTTTGAAATCATCGATACCATTCCAGATGTGCGGGAGGCTGCAGACGCTGTACCGATGCCTTTAATTGAAGGGCGAGTGGAGATTGAAGGGCTTTCGTTTGGCTACGAACGCCATCATCCGGTGCTCAAAAACATCAATCTGCAAGTCGAACCGGGGGAGATGATCGGCCTGGTTGGCCACTCGGGCGCTGGCAAGTCCACGTTTATCAATCTATTGTGCCGTTTTTACGATCCCAATGAAGGATCCATCCTGCTCGATGGCACAGACTTGCGCGATATTCGGCAGGAGGATTTGCACAGCCAGATTGGCGTGGTGTTGCAGGAGACATTCTTGTTTGATGGCACAGTGAAAGAGAACATCGCTTACGCAAAACCAGATGCGTCTCAGTACGAAATCATGCGCGCGGCGAAAATTGCCAATGCGCACTCGTTCATCATGCGCTTGACGGATGGGTATGACACACGGGTCGGCGAGCGCGGCCATCGCCTGTCAGGCGGCGAAAAACAGCGGATCGCCATTGCGCGCGCAGTGTTGCACGACCCGCGCATTCTCATTCTCGACGAGGCGACAGCCTCATTGGACACGGAAACAGAGCGGCAGATTCAGGAGGCGTTGGCGCGCTTGGTCAAAGGGCGCACCACTTTCGCCATTGCCCATCGCCTGTCCACCCTGCGCAATGCCAATCGGTTGGTCGTGTTCGAACGCGGTGAAATTGTCGAAGCGGGCACGCACGAAGAGCTGTTGAGCACAGAAGGTGTGTATTACGGCTTGGTGAAGGCGCAAACGGAATTGTCGCAGATTCGAGGTGTCGGTGAATGAATGATGTTCAACCGTACGAAATACGCCAACTCAACCCGGAGACGATTGTATTTCACCGCGGGAAAAGCGGTGTGCTGGAAGCGACCATCGACGGCATTTGGTACGAGGAAGTTGCGTTGGCGCGGGGGTTTCCGCTGTCGGAACCAGACAGATTTATTGTCATCTCCGTGCCAGGCAAAGAGGAAGAAATCGGCGTGATCGACGATTTGCGGGCATTGCCCAGGGAATCGCGCCAATACGCGGAACAGGAATTGATGCTGCGCTACCTTGTGCCAATTGTCACACGTATTGAGCGCATCAAACAGGAGCCGGGGATGTGGCGGTGGAAGGTGCAGACAGACAGAGGTCAGATGGAACTGCTGTTGCGCAACTTGCATGATCACATTCAAACATTGGATGGCGAGCGGATGATGGTGACTGATGTGGATGGGCAGCGTTGTGAAGTGCGCATCGATGCGCTCGACACGCGCAGTCGGGCACAACTGAAAAAGGTGCAGTGATGTCTTTGACGTGGATTTGAATGTGTAGGGCCTAGTCGTCTGTGTCGAAGTAGAAGTGATTGCTTTTGGCACAGACGCTGTTATTCACAGACGCTGTTATTGATGAAGCAAAAAAGCCGCCCTGCTCGGTATTTCCATTGCACGTTGTTTTCGCACATCACTAGGCGTCTGATTTTTATACTTTTTAAATACGCGTCCAAAATACGTCAGGTTGTTGAATCCCACCTTTGTCGCGATATCTGTAACCGCTAGATCCGACTCCAGAAGCAACCGCTCTGCCTCTGTCACCTTGAGCATGTGCAGATATTCGATGAACGTTTTTCCTGTCAACTGTTTGAATGTCTTGCAAAAGTGATTGGGACTCATATTGACCATTTTGGCCGCTTCGTGGATGCGCATCATGGCTGCGTAGTTTGTGCGCAGGTACCCCAACAGCGATGTGAAATCTGCCGTTTTAGGCCGCGAGCCGCGGGCATGCGCGATGATGGACTCATAATGGCGGAAGATGAGGCCGAATGTCCGGAACAGCTCCGCTTTGATGAACAGTTCGTAGCCAAGTTGATTTTGCTCAAATTCTTCCATGATGCGCAGAAAGGCGCTGCGGATATCTTCGATGAGCGGATCCGCTGCTTTTAAAAAATTGGGGATCTGCAGTTTGTTGCGCAAAAAAGGAGAAAAATAGCGTTCTTCTGTATTGTCCAAACCGCTGTTTCGCACCAACGCCTCATTGAACACAATGGCCACGAGCGCTGTGTTGGCATCAAGCGACGTGGCCGCGTGTACCTGTTTTGCATGAACAAACGCAAACTCTCCACGTTCCAATCGGACAAAATCACCATCGATTTGCACGCGGGCAGCGCCGTTTTGCACATAGATCCACTCGAGGTGATCGTGCCAGTGCGGGGTTATAGACCGAATATGGAAGACGTTGATGGGAAACGTTTTATCGGGAATGACCGTCATCTCTCGCCGTGGCTGGATAGACATCTTGCATCGCCGCTTTCTATCTGAAAATCAGGTGGACACCTAGGCGCTTTTGCATGGATTTACTGGATGCTCACTCTATCATAACTGGATTTCACACAAAAAGCGTAAGATTGTACGAATTGAAGGTGATCTTCGACGTAGTTCGAAAGCGATAACAATTATACGATATAGGTATTCGCGCTTTGCGCCGCCTAATTTGTAGACAGGCGACAAAGCGGCATCATGACCTCAAGGAGATGTGGTGAATGGCGACTCATAAAGTGATTGTGACTGGTTGCGGTGGCATGTCCAATACGTGGCTGGATGATATCGCGCAGCGTGAGAACGCAGAGATTGTCGGCTTGGTGGATATTTTTATTGAAAGCGCAAAAAAGATGGCGGAACGCCGTGGGCTTCAGGTGCCAGTGTTCAGTGATTTGTCAGAAGCATTGGCCCAGACCGACGCCAACCTGGTCATCGACGTGACCATTCCGGAAAGCCACAGACAGGTGGTGACAACGGCGCTCGAAGCGGGGTGTAACGTATTCGGCGAAAAGCCGATGGGCAGTTCGATGGCCGATGCACGTGCGATGTTGCAAGTTGCGAACGATTCCGGAAAGCGCTATACCGTGATGCAGAATCGGCGATATCTAAAGCAGATTCGCGCGGTGCGGGACAGTATTCAAGCAGGGACCATTGGGGAAGTCGGCTCCATACACGCAGACTTTTTTATTGGCGCGCACTTTGGCGGCTTCCGCGATGCGATGGACAATCCTTTGATTCTCGACATGGCGATCCACACGTTTGATCAAGCACGATTTATTTCTGGCGCGGACCCGCGTTCGGTCTATTGTCATGAATTCAATCCGCCGGGTTCCTGGTATCAGGGAAATGCGTCTGCGATTTGTATTTTCGAAATGAGTGACGGTTCGGTGTTCTCTTACAGGGGCTCTTGGTGTGCGGAAGGATTCAACACCTCATGGGAGTCCGACTGGCGCATCACTGGCAGCAAGGGGACACTGCTTTGGGATGGAACGAAAGACCCCATTTGCCAAGTGGTGGACGAATCAGGCCCAGCGGAATTTCATCGCGCGATAAAGGAAGTGAATGTTCCGATTGTTTGGTCGGGGCGTGAAGGACATTGGGGATGTCTTGACGAAATGTTTGCATCACTTGAGCAAGACAGACCAGCTGAGACCGACTGCGTTGACAACATCAAGAGTGTGGCGATGGTCTTCGGCGCCATTGAGAGTGCCAAAACAGGTCAAAAGGTACGCCTTTGACAATCTGTTAATTACTGCTCAAGGCTGTCTTGGAGATGGGAGAATCATGCATATGTCAACCACAACTGCACGTGTTGATTTAGTGAAGCCGGGTCTATTCGGCAGTGTTGCCGCCGCGGACAGTCGGCGGGGGGAATTTGATATTGGCAATGAAATCATTTTGTCGCATGGCATTCCCGTCGACTTTGTCTTTATCGGCGATTCCATTACACATATGTGGGATGTTTACGCTTACTTTGGCCGGAGCGGCCAGTTTGTCGTCAACCGCGGCATCGGCGGCGATATCAGCGAACACGTGAGCAAACGGTTTGCCGCAGACGTCGTCCAGTTGAAACCGAAACATGTGGTCATCAAAATTGGCATCAACAACTTTTGGGCGCTGGACGGATGGACAGCAGCGGATCGCAGGCAGCCTAAAGATATCATTCCGGGTGTGGTCAAGGATATCACGGCAATGGTCAAAGAGGCGAACGCAAACCAGATTACGCCTATCGTGTGTTCCATTCTACCGACCAATATCCCGGCCTCGGCTGGCGATGTTGTGCGCAACGAGGCTGTGCGCGCGACCAATGCTCAACTGGCGGAGATGGCGAAACGGGAAGGAGCCATCTATGTCGACTATCATTCCCATATGACCACCGAGGACGGCAGCCGCCTGCGCGCGGAATTGGCCGATGATGGGCTGCATCCGCATGTGCTGGGTTACGACATCATGGCAGATGTGTTGCGGACAGAACTGAACAAGCACGGCATCACGCTGTAACGGGCATAAACGGAAAAGAGGTAGACGGATGGATAAGCAAGTTTGGTCGGTTATCCAAGCGGTGGAACAACTTGATAAGACGAATGATTTAAAAGAGCCGTTGTATCGCATTTCATCTGACAATGCGCTGTTTTTGCACATGCTCGTTCGCATGTCAGGCGCCAAAAACATCTTGGAGATTGGCTCGTCGGGTGGTTATTCGGGGCTGTTTTTGGCAGAAGCGGCGCGGGCAAACGGCGGAACACTGACTACGTGTGAAGTGAGTCCATATAAGATACAATTGGCGAATACTTTCTATGATCGCGCCGGTCTGGCTGATGTCGTCACTCTGGTGGAAGGGGACGCGCGGGAGACGGTCAAACGTCTTGAAGGACCGTGGGATTTCGTCTTTATTGACGCATGGAAAGACGATTATCCTCAGTACCTGGAATTGGTTTGGCCGCATGTAAAGTCCGGTGGCGTCGTCGCTGCCGATGACATCATCTCACAAGCGCGTGATGTCGGCATCAAGGAATATCTACAGCAGGTCCGCGCGCTTGAAGACGCGTACACGGTGACTGTGCCGATAGATGACGGTGTCGAGCTGACATACAAGCAGTAAAAGGCAAGTAGGGTGTCCTGTGAGGGGCGCTTACATCCACGTACCACGGCCAGTTCAAGCGAAATTGCGCCAGCCACCCCACAGGGAAAGGCTGGCGTTTTTCATCTCGAATGCCTTCAACCGTCAAGCCAAATTTGCGCATATCCAATATCTTCACTCGTTTTTCGAAAGCGGTTACTGTAGTTCTTCAGAAAATTGCGGTAGAATCAAGTTATGAGGATCATTTCTTAAGATAACCTTCTTCATCCATCTCATTAGACAGGAGTGTGATCCATTTGTTTTCGATGACAGGTCCCATTTACCGCATATGCATGTTCATCTATAAATACATCACATTGAATTTGTTGTTTTTGGTTTTTTGTATCCCGATTGTCACGATTCCAGCGGCAATGGCTGGTTTGTTTGCGGTATCCAGAAAAATTGTCTACGAAGATGAACCTGCGATATTCAGCGTTTTTTGGATGGGATTTCGCCAAAATCTCAAACAGAGTTCAATTGTCGGGCTTGCCATCCTCGTCTTGCTGGTACTTTTCACGATTGATTTCCGCGTTGTCCACATGGCCTTCGGCGGTGTCTTTATGATTGCTTGGGATGTCTTGATGCTCATCGCCATTGCGACATTTATTCACGTGTATCCACTGATGGTGCATATGAACCTGACCACACGGCAACTCGTCTTAAATGCGCTTAAATTGACCATGGTCAAACCATTGCTGACATTGTGCAACATTGTGCTTCTCTTAGGATTTATCTATCTATCTTCCATCATACCAATTTTGTTTTTCACCTTTTTCTTCAGCATTTCAGCGACAATGACATTTTGGTTGGTGGATAAGAAGTATAGAGTCATTGGGGTTTCCAGTGCAGAGGAACCGGAGACAGATGAACAGCATGATGGCCAAGTGACGTGGGATTCGCAGGTGGATAGTCATTCTTGATGGACATTCGGTTTTGAGACTGTAGGATGCGACCTGTATCAAAGTGGCCAGAAAGGGGCTTATGTAGGCGGGTTGCGCCATGCGTGTTCTGAGAAGCCCCTGCCTTTAGGCATGGGGAGTGGTCACAAGACCGGGGAAATGCAAGATCTGATTGACGAGATCATTCACATACCAGAAGATACGCGCCAAGACATCGTCGCTGACTACTTGGATGCGTATCTCAATGCGTTTTACCGCTCGATGAAGGCGATGCGGAGAAAAAACCGCCTCGGCGTCATCTTGCAAGCCGGTCTGTCTATCAAATATCTGATTGTATGCCTGTATGCTATGAATGGGCTGATTCAACTCAAAGCCACATGATGTGGCGGATCAAAAATTCACCCCGAGCTGGCGGCTAAACCGAACGGGGTGAATTTTATTTATGTAGACGAAAAGCGACCGTGATCATGACAATGAGTGTCAGAAGAGCAAGTAGGAACATGCCGCTTGTAGACCGACTCCGAGAGCCATCGAGGGATATTTGCCCAATTAGCTCCGTAACACAACCTCATCAAATCAATAACACACCTACACCCAGCGAGCAGGATCTGCGTCGGGTCATGGAAAGCATCAGTTCCGAAAAATAAGGAGGATCCACTCGCCGTCAAATGGTTGTCGGCTATAAGGTGACTGCAAATCACGGAAGTCACGCAGCCCCTTTTTTTTCGTGGTCTCCTTTTTCAGTTGTACATATCACACATCAAAATTAGGTGTATCGAACTATTGAAATAAGCATTGACTAAATATAATATCTTGATCATAGAAGCTTTACCAATTTGCTCAATTACTTTCTTCGTAGCAAAGGCCATTAAAGGAGGAGGTGTAGATTACACATACATCTTTGATGGATGTACAGGAACTAATTCCGGGAATGTACAGCAGATGACCATAGTTAGGAGCGTATCTCTTGAAATTGCTGTGCAGAGGTGTTAGCGGTGGTTAGAGTGTATCAGGTAAAAAGTACACTTACTCAGGTCTGAGGAGTGAATTTGGTTTGAATTTGATGGAGATCATAAAGGAACGGCGAAATATTAAGCAATTTACCAATCAGCCAGTAGACATGCAGCAGGTCATGACATGGTTAGATGCGGCGGGCTTCGCGCCGAATCACAGGATGGTTCAACCGTGGGAGGTTCTTGTAATAGGTCCGGAAACGAGGGCGAAGTTGAACCATAAGGCGAACTTTGGCGATGCGCCTCTGGTGTTAGCGGTGTTGTCGAAAGGGGCAAACGTGGCTGTCGACCAAGAGGAAAACCTTATCGCTACTTCGTGTTTCGTGCAGAATTTTCTTCTGCTAGCGTGGCAAAACGGAGTGGGGACACGGTGGGCTTCAATCGGGTCGACACCAGTTGCTCGGGAAACGCTTGAAGTTCCCGAAGGATATTCAGTGGTTGGTATCTTTGGGGTTGGTTATCCAATGAATGTGCCATCCAGCAAACCACGCACGCCCATAGTGGACAAAATTAAACATTTGCAGTAATGAGAATATCAGAATGGTTTGGGTATCCTCAAATATTATCGACTTCTGAAAGTAGAAACAGGTGATATTGAGCTGGTTAAAAAATAGACGAATCAACAACTGCGCAACCATCATTCATTTGAAGGACAAACAAGTGGTCATGTGAATGAAAAAACAATTGATTTGGATAATAAAACACGCCCACTGATATCGCATCAATGGGCATTTCTTTTGTCACTAAACCTACAGAATAACGCCTATACTTTGGGAAGCGCATTCTGTTCAGATTCCTTGTACAGTTAATGCCTGTCGTAAACAGTAACAAAGAGCCGATGTTCAAAGGCTTTCTAATTTAAGAAGAACATCACCGAAGATGTGCGTCGCTATTTGAACCCCCATCGGAACACTCGCGGATGGATGGAGTTGTACAACGAGCGAACGATAGTCGAGCGTTGCAACTTCCGAAGCCTGATCCGTAAAGGTTGCTATTACGACAATGCCTGCATTCAATCATTTCACAGCGTGATCAAGGGACAACTGATTCATTTGGAGAAGTACAAAACACGGTCACGTGCAAAACGACAAATCTGGGCGTACACTGAACGGTGGTACAATCGTCGACGCCTTTATTCGTCAATTGGCGATAAAACGCCGATTCAATTCCAAACCATTTTGAGCGTAGGTTGATAGAAACTGCTGTTTCGTCGCGACGGGGAGGAGGGCGATTTCCTTGGGCCACAGTCTTTACGATCCCGCTTTGATGGCCGGCGCTTTTCATCCAAAAGTGATTGTCTATTATTTTAAGCAGTGGGAAGATTTCCAGATGCCGTTTCACAGCCATGCGGAAATTGAAATCATGTATGTGATTTCAGGGCAATGTGTGGTGGAGACCGAAACCCAGTTGATTTCTATGAAAAAAGGCGATTTTATCGTATTGGATGCGAACACCATGCACCGGTTGATTGTCGCAAAACCGCATCAGTGCCGCATGATCAATGTGGAGTTTCAATTCACAGATGAAGGTCAGCTGTTTCCCTCCTTGAAAGAACTGGTCAACCATGACCCCACCTTGTTTCAATTATTTGCGAAAAACGCGCCCTACTTCGTGTTGAAGGATTCTAACGAAGTGTATCACACGCTGAAAAACTTGGTGCTTGAACTGGATAAAAACAGCGTAGAAGCCCAAATGATGATTCACCTTTTGTTCGCGCAGTTGATGATTCAAATCGCCAGGTTGGCAGGGGAAGCGGGCGAAGCGGGACACCAGCAGGCGGATGTATATGTCAAAAGGGCCATTGCCTATCTGCATCATCATTACGATTGCGATATTCGCATGAAGGATATTGCATCTGTCGTCTGCATTCATCCCGGGTATCTTCATCGCATTTTTAAAGCCAGTATGGGCTGTACGGTCATGGACTATCTCACAACGCTGCGATTGGAGAAAGCGAAGATGCTGTTGACGCAGACCAACATTCCCGTCATGGATATATCTTACAGTGTGGGCATCAACAGCAGTCAGTACTTTAGCGCCGTTTTCAAAAAGCACACGGGACAGACGCCGATTGAATACAGAAAGAGCTTCAAAATTCGCAGGGATCGAACCGAATTGGAAAGCCGACGCGTGACGACCGCGGTACGAGCGAGATCGACAAAAGGTTAGGATTTTATACACCGATGGACGCTTTACATGAGAATATTGATAACGCTTCCTTGGGCTGCGTGGCACAATGGGTGATGAGATTCATCACGTGTGCACGTCGAAGGAGGGCATTTTCATGTCATTTAAAATCGCTTTTATTGGCGCGGGAAGCATTGGTTTTACACGTGGATTGCTGCGCGACTTGCTGGCCGTACCCGAATTTCACGATATAGAGGTCGCGTTTACAGATATCAATGCGCACAATTTGGAGATGGTGACACAGCTTTGCCAACGTGACATCCGTGAAAATGGATTGGACATCCAAATTACGGCGACAACGGATCGGCGGGAAGCGGTGAAAGACGCCAAGTACGTGTTTGTCGTGGTGCGAATTGGCGGACTGGAAGCATTCCAGTTGGATGTGGACATCCCACTCAAATACGGTGTGGATCAGTGCGTCGGGGATACGCTCTGCGCAGGCGGCATCATGTACGGGCAGCGCGGCATTGCGCAAATGCTCGCCATTTGCAAAGATGTGCGCGAGTTGGCAGACCCAGCGTGCATCATGCTCAACTATGCGAATCCGATGGCGATGATGACATGGGCATGCAATGTGTATGGCGGTGTGAAGACCATCGGTCTATGTCATGGTGTGCAAGGGGGCCATGCGCAAATTGCCAAGGCGTTTGGGCTCAAGCAAGAAGAAGTGGACATCATTTGCGCGGGCATCAATCACCAGACATGGTATATCCAGATCAAGCACAATGGTGAAGATTTGACGGGAAAGCTGTTGGCGGCGTTCGAGCAGCACCCGGAATTCAGCAAGACGGAAAAAGTCCGTATCGACATGCTCCGGCGGTTTGGCTATTACAGCACGGAGAGCAACGGGCACTTGAGCGAATATGTGCCTTGGTATCGCAAGCGTCCGGATGAAATCAGGGATTGGATAGATCTCGGCAGTTGGATCAACGGCGAAACGGGCGGCTACTTGCGCGTTTGCACGGAAGGGCGCAACTGGTTTGAAACAGACTTCCCCAATTGGCTGAAAGACCCCGCCCTTCAATATACGACTGAGCATCGCAGCAAGGAGCATGGTTCTTATATCATTGAGGGCCTGGAAACGGGCAGAGTGTATCGTGGCCACTTTAACGTCGTCAACAATGGCATCATCTCCAATCTGCCCGATGACGCCATCATCGAGGCGCCTGGTTATGTGGATAGAAACGGCATCAACATGCCGCGCGTCGGCGATTTGCCGCTGGGCTGCGCCGCTGTATGCAATGTGAGCATCTCTGTGCAGAGATTGGCGGTCGAGGCGGCGGTTCGCGGTGACGACACTTTGTTGCGGCAAGCGATGATGATGGATCCGCTGGTTGGGGCGGTGTGCAACCCGCCGGAAATCTGGCAAATGGTCGATGAACTCTTGGTGGCACAGGAAAAATGGCTGCCGCAGTACACCACGGCCATCGCTGCAGCCAAACAGCGTTTGCAGGCGGGGAATCTCATCCCGACGCGCGAAAATGAAGGGGCTGCGCGGCTCAAAGTGAAGTCGGTGGAAGAAATGCAGGAAGATCGGGCGTTGGCCAATAAAAATGCGGGCGAAGCGGATAAAGCGCAGGAGCGTCCGGCGGCAGCGCATGAACAGGTGCATCTCTCGTCCCATTGAATCGGCGCTTTCGTGTCCGCCATACGTGATGCCTTGACCGACTGGCATTTCAGGTGATTCCCCAGTTCGGTGGGCATCGCGCATGGCGGTCTTCGTTGACTTGTAACGAACAGGCACGGGGCAGTGTGTATTATGGTATAATATACATGGGCGTACGAAAGATATCCTTCCATCATTAGTGCCTACAAGCATTTACAACGAAGGAGGATTTCCATGTACAAACATGTTTTGGTCGCAGTTGATAACTCGCCGCTTGGTCATCGAATCATGCAAGAAGCATTTACCGTACGGGCGGATCATGAAGATTGTCTTTTGACGGTGCTTCATGTTGCGTCGCTGGATGGGTATGTTGCGGGGGTACCAAACGTCGTCTACCCGCCGACGGGGATGGCCACGACTTTTGGCATTCCAGGCACACCAGGTGCTGTCATGCCACCGCCGATTCCCGAGCAAAAAGTGGAAGAAGCCAGACTGGAAGAGCAAGCGTCCATGCTGGATCAAATCAAGCAGGAATTGGACACTGCAGACATTCGTCATCAGTTCATCGTGAAATCAGGAGATCCGGCAACGGAAATCTGTCAGTATGCGGATGATGAACAGGTGGATCTCATCGTGATGGGTTGCCACGAAAAAGGCGCCCTGCAGCGATTGTTCTTGGGGAGTGTCAGTCAGAAAGTCGTACAAGACGCTTCTGTTCCAGTCTTGGTTGTCAAGTGACCGTTCGGTCATGTGCTCAGTTTGGTCCGCGCAGTTCTTGCGCGGATTTTTTTCTACATAAACGACTGAATGGTGGGAAAGTGTTTATGCAAATCAAGGACAATCGTCCAGAAGCTTTGATTTTTGACTTGGATGGCACGCTGTTTCGCACAGAAACGCTGTCTCTGCCCGCGTATCACGCGACGTTCGATCAACTGCGCGCGGAAGGTCTCTTTTTAGAAGAGACGCCTGCGGAAGAAAAGTTTCTCAAGAGTTTAGGACTGCTGCTGTCAGAGATATGGGAAAATGTCATGCCGAACGGATCCCAAGCGGCGCGGGATCGGGCAAATCAACTGCTGCTTCATCACCAAAGCAAACTGCTCAAACAAGGGCTTGGCGAAATGTATCCAGATGTTGCGACGACACTGGAGAAATTGCATGACCGGGGCTACAAACTGTATGTGGCAAGCAATGGGCTGGAACAGTATGTGAAAGAAGTCATCCAAGAAAAAGGACTTGCGCCTCTATTTGCGGGGCTCTACAGCGCTGGCGAATTTCAGACGCAATCAAAAATCGATTTGGTGCGCCTTTTGCTTGAGCAACATCATTTGCAATCTGCCTGGATGTGCGGCGATAGGTCCTCTGACGTAGAGGCCGGCAAGGCCAACGGCTTGTTTGTGGTTGGCTGCAATTATGGCGGTTTTCATCAAGCGGAAGAACTGCGCCATGCGGATTTGCTGCTTTCTTTATTTGGCGAACTGGACAAATATCTCGCGTAAGAACGCGTAATCTGACGCAATAGCGGCCCACAGTGCTAGCTGCATCGAGCATGGCGGTCATTTCCCGTGTTGTTTTCTGTATTCGCTCGGGCTCAGTCCGTATTGGCTGTGGAATTTCCGGGAGAAGTAGTATGGGGACTGAAACCCGACCAAAGCGGCGATGTCGACGATGCGTTCGGTCGTCCGAGCCAGCAGGCGCGCTGCGTGACGCAAGCGCAACTGGATCAGTGTGTCGATGATGGATTCGCCGACTTGCGCCTTGAACAGATGACTCAGGCGGGATGGTGACAAACGGGTCAACGCCGCCAATTCGTCAATGGTCAACGGCTCTGCGAAGTGGTTGGCCAAATGGTGGAGCACCTCGTCAATTCGCGGATCAACCCCTCTGTTTTCGCTTTCGATCCGCTGCGTCAACACCAGCAAAATTTCCTCCATGGCGTTCATGGCCAGCGCTTGGCGATGCACGCCAAACCCTTCACAATCGCCAATCAATCGCTGAAAAGCCGCTCGCAGCCGTTGTTGGACAGACACGTCCGTCACGTGCGTTTTGATGAGCGCGCGATTTACATACACGGTCTGAAACCACGGCGCCCATTCCGGCTGTGGGACAAAGTGGACCCACATAAACTCCCATATATTACCTGATGTGACATAGTGATGCGGTGTGCCCGGCGACAACATGATGACATCGCCATGCTCACAAGTTTCCACTTGATCTTCCAGATAAAAAGCGCCTTGTCCGGAAAGCGTGAACGTCAAAAGCCAGTCATTGGTGCCTTTCGAGCGGTGGGTCACATAGGATTGGGATTTGCGAAAATAGCCTGGCACGAGCACGCCGGATGGCGGCGGCGACTCAGGAATGTCAGCAGGATTGTATAGCGAATTAGCCATATCATTCATTCCGTTCTTTGTCGGACTGTTTTTATAATTACGGTAACACGAGTTGTCAACATAGAGTTTGGGGGGATTCCTCATGAGTACAGAGCGACTTGGTCATTTGATTCGCAAAAGTGATGTGGAGACGTTTCAGCAGGAAGGTTATTTGATTCTGCGGAACCTCTTTTCTGCAGCGGAAGTTGAAGCGTTAAAGGACAATTTTATGAGCATGCACGCCAAAGGCTCGATTCCAGGCTGTTTCACGGCGGTGCCGGTCGAGGAAGCGAAGGCGAGCGGTGACATTCTGAAAGCGTATCCGCGCATGATGCATCCGCATCGTGTCAATGACATAGCCATGGCGTATATGCTGGATCAACGCGTAATGGACATTTTGCGGCAACTTCTTGGTGAAGAGCCCATCGCGGCTCAGAGCATGCTGTACTTCAAGCCGCCTGGCGCCAGAGGGCAGGCGTTGCATCAGGACAACTTCTATTTGCAGGTGGAACCGGGCACATGTATCGCGGCATGGACGCCGTTGGATGATGTGGATGAAGAAAACGGCGGTTTGTTCGTCGTGCCCAACACGCAAAAAGAGGAGATTCAATGTCCGCACACGGCAGATGCTGCAGTGTCATTTACGACAGATGAGGTGGATGTGCCAGAAGGGCTGACACCTGTCCCCGTGATTTTGGCAGCGGGAGATGTTCTATTTTTCAACGGCAACGTCATTCATGGGTCCTATCCGAATGAGAGCAAAGATCGATTCCGACGGGCATTTATCTGTCATTATGCCGGTGAGTCGGCCAAGAAGATCTCGCAGTGGTATTTCCCACTGTACGCTGCGGATGGCAGTGTTGTCGAACGGGAAGTGAACACATCTGGCGGTCCTTGTGGCACAGAGTACGCGGCAGTCGGTCCACACTGATGCCGCGCGGTGGATAGCATACTGGCTGGCGCAGTCAATGCCAGCCAGTATGCGACTGTGTCAGCCAAAGTGTTGCCGCCTGAAGGTTTCCGGTGTCATGCCTGCAAACTTGCGAAACGTCGATATGAAATGACTCGCATCATAAAACCCGACACGGTGGGCAATATCGTGGATGGGGCGGTCAGGTTCCGAGAGCAGAAACTCTTTCGATTTTACAATCCGCAATTGCAGCACGTATTGATATGGGCTGATGTCAAATACGCTGCGGAACAGGCTGTTGACCCGCTGTGGGCTGATTTGCAACGTCTGTGCCATCCAGGCCAGCCCCATATTTGGATTGCTATACGCCTCTTCAATCGCAATCAGCAGCGGCGTGAGCTTCCGATGCCATTTGGCAAAGGAGGGCTGACCGCTCACACGCGCATATTGTTTCAATAGGATGAGAAACGAATAAACCTCAAGTGAACCATTCGGCCCCACCATGTCAAAACTCGTATAAAATCGCTTGCCAAATTGTTGATGAATATCCGCTAGTGGCGCATCTTCGTCCCACTGCAGGGGAATGGCCAAGGGGATGGCCAAGGAGGCGACAATCGACGTGGCAAGGCTACCGTCAAAGGTCAAGTACCACGTAGTCCAGTGCGATCCGCTTGCCAGATAGCGGTGGGGCGTGTTGGCAGGGATCAGTATGCCCTCATTGGCATTCAGTCGATAAGTTTGCCCATGCACAGAAAAAGCGCCACAGCCCGTGACGGTGGACAGCCAGTGAAAACAGAAGTATCCGTGTTCGCGGGAAATCGTTTCCTGCCCAGATCTGATGCCCACTGATTCAATGTGCAAAGGGAGTGTGTTTTTCCAATCAGATGTCATCCGTTGACCGTGATCGTCAAATTCCACAACGATTCCTCGTTTCATTTTTTCCTATGCGATACAGATTATATTTTATATCGTGCATATCGACTTTCAAATAGTATGGTAGTGAACGGCATGTCCAAGTCGTCCACGTTTCGTCGATGCAGGGACTTGCCCTTACGACTGAATATGTAAAGCAGCACAGTGAGGTTAGGGAGGGTTATGTTTGTCACAGGACAAAACAACGGTTCACGATTGGGAAACACAGACATGTCTTGAGCGAAATCGATTACATGCGCGCGCGTATTTTGTGCCATTTGCCGATGCAACGACGGCTTTGTCATTCGAGCGCGGCATTTCTCCGTTCTTTACATCTTTAAATGGCGTCTGGAAGTTTTCATATCACGCTTCGCCAGAAAAAGCGCCGCAGGATTTTTTTCAGGATGATTACGACGTGCAGGACTGGGCTGATTTGCAGGTTCCATCCAGTTGGCAAATGCATGGCTACGGCCATCCCCACTACACCAACATCGATTATCCATTTCCGGTCGATCCGCCCCATATTCCGACCGAGAATCCAACTGGATGTTACAAACGGGCGTTCTTTGTCCCCGAGCGTTGGCTTTCGGAGTTTGTCACCTTACGCTTCGAGGGCGTGGATAGCGCCTTTCACGTCTGGGTGAATGGCAACGAAGTGGGCTACAGTCAGGGCAGTCGATTGGCCTCAGAGTTCGACATTTCCAAATATCTGCGCGCTGGTTACAACCAAATTGCCGTTCGCGTGGTGCAGTGGTCGGATGGCAGTTATCTTGAAGATCAAGATCAGTGGTGGTTGAGCGGGATTTTTCGCGATGTGTACTTGCTGGCGCGGCCGCCATTGAACGTGGCGGATCTGTTCGTCACCACGCAGTTTGACGAAGCATACCAAGATGCGACGCTGTCGGTGAAAACGACCTTGCGAAATCACGCCTTGACGGCGACGAATGGGGGGAAAGTGACATTCGAACTGTTGGATGCCACGGACAAGCCACTCGATGGCGAACGCCATGTGCAGACGTTTGACATTGCAGCGGGCGCAGAGACCGTCATGGACGTGCAGTGGGGCGTCGAATCCCCGCGCAAGTGGTCTGCTGAAGATCCATATCTTTATCGGCTGCTCGTCTCTGTCTACGACGCGGCGGGCGACGTGCTCGAAGTGGTGCCGGTTCGGGTTGGCTTCCGCAGCATCGTCCTGCAGGATGGCGTCTTTTTGGTAAACGGATCGGCCATCAAAATGAAGGGGGTCAACCGCCACGACCACCATCCAGACTTCGGCAAGGCGGTGCCGTTGGAGGCGATGCAGCAGGATGTGTTGCTGATGAAGCAACACAACATCAACACGGTCCGGACATCGCATTATCCGAATGATCCACGTTTTCTCGATTTGTGCGATGAATACGGGCTGTATGTCATCGACGAGACAGATTTGGAGTGCCATGGCTTTGGCAATACGGAGCATCCGAATTGGCTAAGTGACAACGAAGCGTGGGAAGCGGCGTACGTGGACAGGGTTGTGCGCACGGTCGAGCGGGACAAAAACCACGCGAGCATCATCATGTGGTCGCTTGGCAACGAATCGTTCTTTGGCCGCAACCACGAAGCGATGGCCGCCTGGATTCGCGCCAATGACACGACGCGTCTCATCCATTACGAAGGTGATAGAGAGGCCAAAGCCGCCGATGTGTTCAGCACGATGTACACGTCTGTCGAGGAACTGATCCAACTGGGTGAGCGCACAGAATTGACGAAACCGCACATCCTCTGTGAGTACGCGCACGCCATGGGGAACGGCCCCGGCGGCTTGACAGAGTATTGGGAAGCCATCTACAGCCATCGGCGCCTGCAAGGCGGCTGTGTCTGGGAGTGGTGTGATCACGGCATTCGTCAGCAGACGGCAACAGGGGAGTCGTATTTCGCGTACGGCGGCGATTTTGGCGAGCAGCCACACGATGGGAATTTTGTCATCGACGGGTTGGTGTCGGCGGATCGGGTGCCTTCGCCTGGGTTGATTGAGTACAAAAAAGTGATTGAACCCATCAAGGTGGATGCGGTTGATTTGGCCAAAGGCACGGTGGACATCACAAATCGCTACGACTTCATTTCGCTCTCCCACATCGCGTGTTCCTGGTCGCTGTTGGCGGATGGAGTCATCGTGCAGCAGGGCGTCTTGCCTTTGCCGGAGATCCCGGCGCAGACGTCGGCCACGGTGGACGTGCCGTTTGTCCATCCGACTGCACAACAGGATGGCGAGTACTGGTTGAACATCGACTTCACCTTGGCGCACGATACGAAATGGGCCAAACGCGGTCACGAAATTGCATTCGCACAGTTTTTCCTCTGCGCGAATCAGCAAAAAATCGTCGTGTCAACGGCGGATTTGCCAGTATTGAACGGCCGCGTCGACGGTGCGGATCTGGTGATAGAGGGACCCAATCTGGAAGTGCGGTTTGACAGGGTGAATGGGGGCATCACGTCGTTTGTCCATGCAGGGGTATCGCTTTTGGACAGCGGGCCGCAACTCGATTTTTGGCGCGCGACGACGGACAATGATCGCGGCGGATGGATGGGAAAGGCAGCGGAAGAGTGGAAGGCGTACGGCTTGCATCGCTTACAGCAGCGGATCGACCAATTTGAGTGGGCTGCGATTGAGGGCGGCAAGGCCATTCGCGTGACGGTGTTGGCGCGCATTGCGCCGCCGGTGAAAAGTTGGGGGATGCACTGTCGTTACGAGTACACCGTTTATGGCAACGGCGACGTCTTCGTCGCAGTGGAGGGCAAGCCGACAGAAGGTGGGCCGAAGACGTTGCCGCGGGTCGGTTTGACGCTTCGCCTGCCGCAGGTGCTCGACCATGTCAGCTGGTATGGTCGCGGCCCAGGCGAGTCCTACGCCGATACCAAGCAGGCTGCGCGGATGGGCCTGTATGGCGCGGTGGTCGATGATTTGTACACACCGTATACGTTCCCGCAGGAGAACGGCAATCGGACAGACGTCAGGTGGATGAGCGCCGCTGACAGGCGAGGTGTAGGCCTGCTCGCTGTCGGTGCGCCGACGCTCAACTTCAGCATCCATCGGTTCACGGCAGAACAGTTGGAAGCGGCTTCGCACACCTATGAATTGGCAGACACGGGTCAGCTGATTTTGCACCTCGACCATGCGCAAACCGGCATTGGATCGGCCAGTTGCGGCCCAGGTGTCCTACCGCAACACGAATTGCGGACCGAACCGTTCGCGTTCTCCGTGCGCCTGCGGCCGTTTTCCGCCGATGTCGCGTCACAAACGGCGCTCAGCAAACAAGTGATAGAGTAGGAAAATCGATGCCCGTCGCGCATGTATCATGTGTGACGGGCATCAGCAATGCCTGTAGGACATATCCGTAAATCATGCTGATCCCATGGGAGGATGAATGATGAGACTCGGTGGACCTGTTTTTGTCGAAAAAGATCCCGAACTATGGGGGCGCGCGGTGCAACAAGCTGGTTATCGGGCAACCGGTTGTCCAGTGGCGAGCAGCGATGCGCCGACGTTGAAGCAAGCGTTTCGCCAAGTTGCAGCGGAGAAGGATATTCTCATTGCGGAAGTGGGCGCCTGGAGTAACCCAATCAGTCCAGTGCAGGAAATCAGGGAAAAGGCAGTGGCATATTGCAAAGAGCAGCTCAATTTGGCGGAGGAAATGGGCGCGCGGTGCTGCGTCAATATCGCCGGATCGCGCGGTGAACAGTGGGACGGGCCGCATCCCGACAACTTGTCGGATGAGACGTTTGATCTGACGGTCGACACCGTCCGGGAGATCATCGATGCCGTTCAGCCGCGCAACGCCTTTTTTGCGCTCGAATCCATGCCATGGGTTTGGCCAGATTCGCCGGATGCCTACTTGAAGCTGATTCAGGCGATTGACCGCAAGCAGTTCGCCGTGCATCTGGATCCCGTGAACATGATCAACAGCCCGCGAACGTACTACGAAAATGCGGCGTTCATTCGGGAATGTTTTGCCAAGTTGGGGCCGTACTTGAAATCTTGTCACGCGAAAGACATCCTGTTGTCTGGCAAGCTGACGGTTCATTTGGCGGAGACGCGCCCGGGGACGGGGGCGCTGGATTATCGGACGTTCTTGCGTGAATTGAACAAGATGCCGGCAGATACGCCTGTTCTTTTGGAGCATCTGGACACGGAACAGGCGTATCAGCAAGCAGCGCAGTTCGTGCGGGAGACGGCTGGTGAACTGGGCATCTCTTTGTGAGACGCCTTGAAAGCGCTTTGCAGCGTGATGATGTCAGTACATGTAAGGGTCCACACAACGAGCAGTTGCTGCTGCAGCCTGCTCGTTATGTGGACCTCGTTTGTGTAGGGGCGACTTCTCCAGCAGCGGGTCAGCGCTTGGCGGTGATTTGCCACATGCAACTTTGGAAATCGCCAGCTTGTCTTGGCAGATGGAGACCGATGTGCATCAATTCGTCAGGCTGATGGTTTGGCACGGCGGATATGTTCGAAATATTACCTATACTATACAATACGAGATATAGGGAAGGGCTTTCAATTTTTGTATCATACGTGCAACAAAATAGGAGGTTACACGAATGGATAAAAATATCATCGGAACGAAAGTGATCGCCCAAATTGGCATTTTAGTGAATGATATCGAGAAAACATCTCAAGCGTATGCTGATTTTTTTGGCGTCGAATGCCCGAAATGGTCACTGACCGACACCGTGGATGTCGCCAAAACCGAATATCGCGGTCAGCCTTCGGAAGCGCGGGCGAAGCTTGCCTTTTTTCATATGGGGTCACTGCAATTGGAATTGATTGAACCGGATCATCATCCAAGCACTTGGCGAGAATATTTGGACGAGCATGGCGAGGGGCCGCATCATATTGCTTTTGTCATTGACGGGATGCAGGAGAAAATCATGCGGATGGAACGCAACCAGATGCCGCTGGTGCAAAAAGGCGAGTATACGGGCGGGCGTTACGCGTACATGGACACGTTGCAAGATTTGAAAGTCATACTTGAACTACTGGAAAATGATAAATGATGAAAATGGTAGCCGCTTAAATGGCACAGGTGATTTTCGTTCGCTGATTTTGGCTTGGCGCTGGGTTTAAAATAGAAAGGTATCGCTTTATTTTCAGAATCGGGGTATCCTGCCGAAAGGAGGAGATAGCTAGTGACGAAACGACCTATTTTGGCTTTGACGATGGGAGATCCTGCAGGTATCGGTCCGGAAATTTCCGCGAAGGCGGTGCTGGATGAACAGGTGCATCGAACATCGAGATCATTCATCATCGGCGACACCGGTGTGATTCGCAAGGCGTTGCAGTGTGCTGGCCTTTCGGCAGAGATTCATCCCATCACAACACCAGACGAAGGGCTGTATCAACAGGGCACCATTGATGTGCTGCACCTCGGTTTGGCAGATGAAAATCAGGTGCAGTACGGCCAAATTCAGGCAGAATGTGGTGCAGCAGCTTTCGGATATGTGAAAAAATCCATCGAATTGGCGCTGGACGGTTTGGTGGATGCGGTTGTCACCGCGCCAGTGAACAAGGAATCCTTGCAAGCGGCAAAAGTTCCATACATTGGCCACACAGAGATGTTTGCCGACATGACCGGCGCCAAGGAAGAAATGACGATGTTCTCCATTTTAAGTCTGAAAATCTTCTTCCTCACGCGCCATGTCTCCCTTGCGCAAGCGTGCCAGATGATCACGCAGGAGCGCGTGTTTGCGGGCATCAAGAAGACCATTGAGGCTTTAAAGCAACTCGGCTTGGACTCGCCGCGCTTGGCAGTGGCCGGACTCAATCCACATGCAGGGGAACATGGGCTGTTCGGCCGTGAGGAAGTGGACGCCATCGCGCCCGCTGTGGAACAAGCTGTCGCCAGCGGCTTGAATGTGACCGGACCCGTCCCGGCGGATTCGGTGTTTCACATGGGCCGGATAGGGCGATTTGACGCTGTGTTGTCGCTCTACCACGACCAAGGGCACATTGCCGCGAAGATGATGGATTTTGAAAGAACAGTCAGTGTGACGCTCGGTCTGCCGATTCTGCGCACCAGTGTCGATCACGGCACAGCCTTTGATATTGCTGGTCAGGGGATCGCCAGTGCCATCAGCATGATTGAGGCGACGCGGGTTGCTGCCGAATATGCCAATGCAGGCGTAAAATTGACAAGCACGCAGGCTGAACGAATTGCAGGAGGCGGAAAATAAAAGATGCGAAAATTGCAATTGATCCAACAAATTGTCGAGGAGGGCGTCGTCGCCGTTTTGCGCGGAGACACACCGGAGGAAGTCGTCGCGCTGGCGGAACAGGCGATTGCGGGGGGCATCAAGGTCATCGAGGTGACCATGACGGTTCCTTTTGCCTTACAAGCCATCGAAACGCTCGCGCGCAAATATACGAGTCAACCAAGTGATGCTGCGAACTATGCCATCATTGGCGTAGGGACGGTGCTAGATCCCGAGACGGCGCGCCAAGCGATATTGAGCGGCGCCGAATTTGTCGTCGGCCCTTCGCTCAATCCAGCGACGATTGCCTTGTGCAATCGGTATCGCGTACCCGTGATGCCAGGTGTCATGACGGTGAAGGAAATGCTGGAGGCGCTGGAACTAGGCGTAGACATCGTCAAGCTATTCCCTGGCAATTTGTACGAGCCAGCCATCATCAAAGCGCTCAAAGGGCCAGTGCCACAGGCAAACATCATGCCGACCGGCGGTGTCAGCTTGGACAACCTGGCGGCTTGGGTCAAGGCTGGCGCCATTGCGGTTGGCATCGGATCCGATTTGACAAACGAAGCTGTCAAAACCGGAGACTACAGTCTCGTGCAAAAGAAGGCGGCAGCATATGTCGCTGCATACAAACAGGCGAAAATGGCATAGATTGATGTGCGTGACGCGCTTGCATCCAAATGGCGGGCAATGGAGATGCCCGCCATTTGTCGTTTTCCAAGGTTTTTCACTTTCTACTTGTGAAAGGTCATGTCCAGTGGCTGACAACAAACAAGCGAAAATGGTGATCGAAAAGGACTTTCAGATTGGAACCGTCGATGATCGCCTGTATGGTTCGTTCATCGAACACTTGGGCCGGGCCGTTTATGGCGGCATTTATGAGCCGGATCATCCGACTGCCGATCACAATGGATTTCGCACGGATGTATTAGAACTCGTGCGGGCGTTGAAAGTGCCGATTGTGCGCTATCCGGGCGGGAATTTTGTATCCGGTTACAATTGGGAAGACGGCGTTGGACCGCGGGACGAGCGCAAGCGGCGTCTGGAGCTCGCTTGGCGCACCGTGGAGACCAATCTATTCGGAACCAACGAGTTTGTCGACTGGGCGAAAGCCGCCAATGCGGACGTGATGATGGCCGTCAATCTCGGCACCCGCGGCGTCGATGCAGCGCGCAATCTGGTGGAGTACTGCAATCATCCGGCGGGATCGGCGTACAGTGATTTGCGCATTGCGCATGGCTATCAAAAGCCGCACAGCATCAAAACGTGGTGTTTGGGCAATGAAATGGACGGCCCTTGGCAGATTGGCCACAAGGCGGCAATAGAATATGGGCGGATGGCCTGTGAAGCGGCGAAAGCGATGAAATGGGTGGATTCCAGCATTGAGCTCGTGGCCTGTGGCAGTTCCAATCGACATATGCCCACTTTCCCTGATTGGGAAGCCACCGTGTTGGATCACACCTACGATCACGTCCAGTATATTTCCCTTCACTCTTACTACGGCAACCGGGATGGAGATACGTCAAATTATCTAGCTCAATCTATGGATATGGACGAATTTATCCGCTCCGTCATCGCGGTCTGTGACTATGTGAAAGCGAAAAAACGCAGCAAAAAAACGATGTATCTGTCATTTGACGAGTGGAATGTGTGGTTCCATTCCAACCAGGCAGACGAGCAGATTGAACCATGGTCCATTGCGCCGCCACAACTTGAAGATGTCTATACACTTGAGGACGCACTCGTGGTTGGGTGTTTGTTGATCACTTTGCTGAAATATGCGCATCGCGTCAAAATGGCCTGTCTTGCACAATTGGTGAACGTCATAGCGCCGATTATGACCGTGAATGGCGGTGATGCATGGCGGCAGACCATTTATTACCCATATCTGCATGCATCCGTTTATGGCCGAGGCGTCGTGCTAAATCCGCTGGTGTCAAGCCCCAAGTACGACACAAAGGATTTTACGGATGTTCCCATGCTGGAGACGACAGTTGTTTGGAATGAGGCGGAGCGGGCGTTGACCATTTTTGCGGTCAATCGGGATGAATCAGATGCGCTATCACTTACATGTGACCTGCGGAATTTCGAAGGCTATGACGTGATCGAACATCTTGTCTTGACGCATGAAGATGCAAAAGCGACAAATACGGCAACCAATCCACAGCACGTTGTACCACAGAAAAGTCACAACACAACCATCAGTGGCGGCATTGTGACAACGTCATTGCCCAAATTGTCGTGGAATGTGATTCGTTTGGTAGATATGCGTCCAAGTCAAGGCATACCTATACAGTAAGAGGTGATTGAGCATGACATCAATTTCTTACAAGTTTTTAGAAGTGGGGAATCTCTCGAATGCGTCTGGCATTTTTGTCGGCACCAATGTCCAATGCAATGTGAGCGATGAGCGAAAAGTGAACCAGGCGTTTGGGAACCTCGGCGGCACGGATACCACAGTGACTGAATCAGTTCAGATGATTTTGGACGACGATACAGTTGATGGCCCAGCACCGTGAAAATAGCGCCGAATGTAGTGCTGTGATTTAGGAATTTGCCATTTTGTTGAGAAAGTAGATGTCTTTGTCGTGTTCCATGGTCTTGTGCTGGATGTATTCGACTGATCTTTTGACGTCCGTCATATTTTCACTCAGCTTGCCAACGTGTTGGTAAGTTGCATCAAGTTTTTTCTCGACGCCATCGAGTCGTTGGTCAATCTGGCTAAGATGCTTGTCGACGCCATCGAGCCGTTGGTCAATCTGGCTAAGATGCTTGTCGACGCCATCGAGTCGTTGGTCAATCTGGTCGAAGCGCTTGTCGACGCCATCGAGCCGTTGGTCAACCTGGTCGAAGCGCTTGTCGACGCCATCGAGTCGTTGGTCAACCTGGCTAAGATGCTTGTCAACGCCATCGAGTCGTTGGTCAACCTGGTCGAAGCGCTTGTCAACGTCATTGAGCCGTTGGTCAACCTGGTCGAAGCGCTTGTCAACGCCATCGAGCCGTTGGTCAACCTGGTCGAAGCGCTTGTCAACGTCATTGAGCCGTTGGTCAACCTGATCGAAGCGCTTGTCAACGCCATCGAGTCGTTGGTCAACCTGTTCGAACCGTTGGTCAACTTTTAGAAACCCTTGCTTTAATTCACTTTGAATGTTTTCCAAAAAGGCTTTCAATTCAACGTCCACCAAAAGACCTCCCCCGTCTATGTTTGCCAATTACAGTATATCATGATGAGGTAGGGCGGGGGACTCTTTTTAGCTGCCAGTGGTTGTTAAATATGGTGTATTGGTGAGCAAATAGGTGGAGACGGCAACTATACAACCATAAAATATGTCTACGGAAATACAGTGTATTCTGATTTCAGTTATCACAGTAGCTTACAGGCGGCTGAGATGGCTGTTTCGATGCGTGTGTATCCCGGTGGAGGGATGGATGAAGCCCCTAAGGTGCAAAAACGAAACGTAGGGCTGACAACCTCGAAGAGGGTCAGTCTACAACTCTATTTTCCGCCATCAAAGGCGCGTTTCGCAACTCTACCACCGTCCCAAGCTCATCCCGTTCAGTTTTCGGTATGTCGCTGGGGTGACGCCAGTGTATTTCTTAAAGGTCCGATGAAAGTGCGGCAAGCTTTCAAAACCACAGTTTTCGCATACGGTGGCCACCTTTGCGTCGGTGTTGATGAGCAATTCTTTCGCCAAGATCATGCGCTTGGTCGTGATGTAGTCGACGAGATTCAAGCCGACGAACCGTTTGAATGCCCGGCTGAGATGGGATTGGCTGATCATGGCCACATTGGCGAGTTCTCCTAAAGTGATGGTGTGCTGCAAATGGTTTTCAATATGTTGCAGGACGTCCTTAAACCAAGCGGGGCTGGTGAGCGCAATGGAGGTCTCCTGCGATTTTTGGCGATCCGCCCGCATGAAGCGTATCAACATCAACTGTAATGTAAGGGCGATGATTTGCTGATACCCTGTTTGCGGCTGCAAGCACTCCTTGTAGATGGATTCCAGTTGTGCTTCTGCAGTGCCTTGCTCCGCCTTGGTCAGGCGAAATTGGTAGACGTTTTTGCTCCGATTGCCTTCTATGTTCTGAAGGATGGAAAACCCATCGCCAAAAAACGGGTTTTGCAACAACATCGCGTCGAAAAAAACGGCAGTGGAGGTCACTGGATTTTCAGCGTTCGGGATTGCGTGGTGAATTGTGTTCCCTGGAATGACGAATAAATCCCCCCGACACATATCGAGTAACGTATTGTCGATAAAAAAGGTCCCTAGTCCGTTATACACGTAGACAATTTCATATCTGTCGTGCAAGTGATCTGGGAGTTCACTTGCGGGATCCTTCGTATCCTGGTAAACCATGCGGAAGGGGAAAGAGACATCTGACAGCGCAATTTCACGGATTGGCATCATATGTTCACCATTTCTTCAAAATTTCTCACTTTATCATACCGCAAAATAGAGTATGTACTTGGTGGATTTCGCAATTCAAATGCGGCAACTGAATTCATATAATTCAGAAGTACATATTTTGAACGCTATCGGAGGTTTCCCAAATGAAATTACGCTATCGAACACCTGCCGTAACATGGACGGATACGCTTCCGATTGGCAACGGCAGGTTGGGCGCGATGGTGTTTGGCGGTGTCAAAAAAGAGCATTTGCAGTTGAATGAGGACACGTTGTGGTCCGGTGGACCCAAGGAATACAACAATCCATCAGCAAAGGACATTTTGCCAGAGGTTCGGCGTTTGATTTTTGCCGGGCAATACGTGAAGGCCGATCAACTTTGCAAACAAATGATGGGGCCTTACAACCAATCCTATCAGCCATTGGGTGACCTGTATATCCAATTTCACCATGACGGGGACGGCACAGATTATGAGCGAAGTCTGGATTTACAGACAGCGACCACTCGTGTTCAATACCGCATCGGAGAGGTCGTTTACCATCGTGAAATATTCGCTTCTTACCCAGATCAGGTCGTGGTGATGCACCTGTCGGCAAGTCGCCCTGGTATGTTAAATTTTACGGCCACCATGGCGAGCGAACACAAATATCAAATCACGCCGCTCGGTAAAGCATTGCAAATGAACGGGATATGCCCAGAGCACGTGAATCCCAATTACTATCACAGTGAAAACGCTATCGTATACGGTGAATTTGGCGCGACAAAGGCCATGTCCTTTGAAGGGCGATTGGGTGTCAGTCTGCAGGCGGGCACGGTCAGCGCCGATGCGCAAGGGTTGCACGTGGAGGATGGCACGGAGGTGACTATCTTCTTTAGTGCTGCAACCAGTTTTAAGGGATTTGATGCAGTGCCGGATCGGGATCCATCGCCAATTGCGCGTGCGTACTTGGCAAACGCGATGCAAAAGTCGCATGCGGAGCTGTACAAGTCGCATGTCGCAGATTATCAGACTTTGTTCAAGCGGGTGGAATTTGAGCTTGGACCGTCTGACGTGCCGGAAGATATGCCGACGGATCGACGGATTGTCGAATATGGCGTGAAAGATCCGCACTTGGTTGAGCTGTTGTTTCAGTATGGGCGGTACTTGATGATTGCCAGTTCGCGTCCGGGCACACAGCCAGCCAATTTGCAAGGAATATGGAACCATGAAATTCAGCCGCCTTGGAGCAGTAACTGGACGCTGAACATCAATACAGAAATGAACTATTGGCATGTGGAGACCTGTAATTTGTCAGAGTGTCATGAAGCGTTGTTTGACTACATGCAAAATCTTGCGCATAACGGCGCAAAAACAGCGGAAGTCAATTATGGCTGCCGCGGTTGGACAGCTCATCACAACGGCGATATATGGTGTCAGGCTGCGCCAGTTGGCGGTTATGGCCACGGCGATGCGTCCTGGACCATGTGGCCGATGTCTGCGGCGTGGCTCTGCCAGCATCTCTGGGAACACTATGCATTCAATCAAGATGCAACATTTTTGCGTGAGCAGGCGTATCCATTGATGAAGTCGGCCGCTTTCTTCTATTTGGACTGGCTGATTGAAGACGGAAAAGGGCATATGGTCACCGCGCCTTCGACTTCTCCCGAGCACAAGTTCCGCACGGCAAGCGGTGAACTGGCAGCGGTCAGCATGGCCTCCACCATGGATATGTCCTTGATATGGGATTTGTTCACAAATTGCATAGCTGCGTCAGCCGTTCTGCAATGTGATGAAATTTTGCGCAATCAATGGATTGAAACAAGAGGAAAGTTGTTGCCCATGCAGATTGGCAAGCATGGACAACTGCAGGAGTGGTTTGAAGACTTTGATGACGAAGATGTACATCATCGCCATGTCTCCCACTTGTTTGGCGTTTATCCTGGACATCAAATTACAGAAGGGGACAATCCGGCATACTTCGCAGCGGCGCGGCAGTCGCTGGAACGGCGGGACGATGGGGGCACAGGCTGGAGTTTAGCGTGGAAGATTGGCCTTTGGGCTCGCTTTAAAGACGGGGATAGAGCTCATCGGATGATTGCCAATCTCCTGCGCTTGGTCACTGGAGATGAACACAACTACCACTCGGGGGGCGTCTATACCAACTTGTTTGATGCGCATCCCCCATTCCAAATCGATGGGAATTTTGGTTTTACCGCTGGCGTGGCCGAAATGTTGCTGCAATCGCACACCGGCGTACTTCAATTGTTGCCAGCCCTGCCTGAAGTGTGGCCGACAGGGCGCGTGAGCGGCCTCAAAGCAAGAGGTGGCTTCCAGGTCGATATCAAATGGGAAAACGGCGTTTTGCAGGAAGCGGAGATCCGTTCAGCGTCTGGCGGTCGTTGTCTTATACAGTCGGGCGTCCCGATGCTGGTCGAATCTGCCGCGGGCGGTACGCCTGTCGATCCGTTGGAGAATGGGACGGTCTCCTTCGAGACGGAGGTTGGTCAAAGCTATCGTTTAAAGCGCGTACAATCGGCGATCACGTTGAACGAATGAAGTCGACAGCGTCAAAGGGGATGAGATGATGCCGAGCAAACCACGCCCATTATTGAACCACACACAGCTTGATGCGAACCAACGCGCACTGTTTGAGTCTGCGCGAACAAGTCCGGTGAAAATCCTGCAAATTGGGGAAGGGAATTTTCTGCGCGGTTTTTTCGACTGGATGGTGCACACCTGTCGTAAACAGGGGTTATACGACGGCAGCATCGTCGTCACACAGCCACGTCCTGCTGGCGCTCAAAAGCTTGCTGATCTGCGACGCCAAGAAGGATTGTACACACTGCTCACCCGCGGCTTGGAACAGGGGAAACTGGTCGAGCAAAGTGAAGTCATTTCGGTGTTTAGCGATGCCGTAGATCCTTATGCAACGTGGTCAGAATTCCTCTCCCTAGCGGAAAATCCCCACCTGGAGGTCGTTGTGTCGAATACGACCGAGGCAGGGTTAGCTTACGTGCCAACGCCGTTTACAGGTGATCAACCGCTGGTATCGTTTCCTGCACGGCTCACGGCGTTCTTATTTCGGCGCTTCTCGCACTTTGAAGGCGCAGCAGACAAGGGACTCGTGCTGTTGCCGTGCGAGCTTTTGGAGCATAACGGGGATCTGCTGCGCACTGGCGTCTTGCGGCATAGTGCGGATTGGGGCTTGCCAGATGAATTTGTGGCGTGGGTGAAACATCACAATCGGTTTCTCAATTCATTGGTGGATCGGATTGTGACGGGTTACCCCACAGATGAGGCTGCACAGTTGTTTGCAGATTGGGGATATGAAGACGCTTTTTTAAATACGGCAGAACCCTATCATTTTTGGGCGATTGAGGGGGATGAACGTCTCGCAAAACTGCTCCCGTTTCAACAAGCCGGCCTCAATGTGCATTGGGTAGAAGACCTAGAGCCGTACCACGTGCGCAAAGTTCGCATTCTGAATGGGGCGCACACGCTGATGACCCCACTTGGCTTGTTGCGCGGGTTTCATCACGTGCGTGAAATCATGGAAGATACGCGCCTGCGACGTTTCGTCCAAACAGCCATCGAAGGCGAAATCATGCCTGTGCTCGCGCTGGACGCAGAGGAATTGCAAGCTTATGCAGACACGGTGTTTGAGCGGTTTTGCAATCCGTTCATCCAACATCGGCTGTTGGATATCGCCATGAACAGCATCAGTAAATTCCGCGTGCGCTTGCTTCCTTCCCTACTCGATTTTCAAACGAAGACAGGCGCGCTCCCAACGCACATCGTGGAGGCGCTGGCAGCGCTCGTGCGCTTGTACAAATGTCGTCAAACCGAAGCAGGCTATGTCGGCGCGCGGCTCAACGGAGAAATTTATCCCCTTCGCGATGAGCCAGCGGTCCTGCAGTTTTTTGCGACGTTGTGGTCGCGCCATGACACCAAAGAGATTTCGCTTGACGAAGTCGGGGTGCACACACTTGCGAATGTTGAGTTATGGGGGACGGATTTGACGCAAGTCGATGGCTTGGCGGATTTACTAGGCAAGCATCTTGCGGAATATCAATGACGCAAAATTTGAGAGAAGGAACAGGTGTCCTTATGAGAACAATTGTGTGTGAACAACCGAAGCAGTTCAAAATGATTGAACTTGCCAAACCCACCCGTCGCAAAGCAGAAGCGCTGGTCCGGGTGCGGCGCATTGGCATCTGCGGGACAGATATTCACGCGTACTACGGGAATCAACCCTATTTTGCCTATCCGCGGATACTCGGGCATGAACTGTCTGGCGTGATCGAAGAAGTCGATGCGAATCCTCATGGGTTTCAAAAGGGAGATCAAGTCGCTGTCATTCCCTATATGCACTGTGGAACATGTATCGCTTGTCGATCCGGCAAAACCAACTGTTGTACTGATTTGAAAGTGCTGGGTGTGCACATGGATGGTGGGATGTGCGAATGGATATCTGTTCCGTTGGATCATCTCATCCAAACCAATGCATTGACACTCGATGAGTCTGCGATTTTAGAGCCGTTGAGCATTGGGGCGCATGCTGTGCGGAGATCGCAACTGCAAAAAGATGAAGTGGTATTGGTCATTGGCGCAGGGCCCATTGGGCTTGGTGTGATGGCGTTTGCCAAACAGCGTGGCGCAAAAGTGCTGGTGATGGACATCAATGAGGAACGGCTCGCCTTTTGTCAGAAATGGGCCAATGTGGACGGGCTTGTGCATGCAGCGGGGCAACCGGCTGTCGAGATCGAAAAATGGACGGATGGGGACATGCCGACCGTTGTGTTTGATGCGACAGGGAATGCGCGCTCGATGGAGGCAGCGCTACAGTATGTGGCGCATGGTGGCAAACTGGTGTTTGTCGGTTTGGTCAAGGACAATGTGGCCTTGTCGGATCCAGAATTGCACAAGCGGGAACTGACATTGCTGGGGAGCCGCAACGCGACGCGCGCGGATTTTGACGTCGTTTTGCAAGCAGTCCGCGAGGGTGTCATTGACGCGCAGTTGTACGTGACACACCACGTCAACTTTGCCGATTTCGTCGATGAATTCGAAGGATTGACCAAACCTGAATCCCATGTGATCAAGGCCGTTGTCGAGATCGAATAAAATCGCGTTGTCCATTTCGATCACGCCTCCTATGGCAACATCAATCCGGCAACGGCGTTTGGCTTTGAACCGCATCGACTTCGAGCCATCTCATGGCATATTGGCCAGGCGTGCAACCCGTACGTTCTTTAAATTGGCGGATGAAGTGGAACTCGTTGGTATAGCCGACGAGTTCTGCCACGCTTTTGACGGTTAAGGCCGTGTTCGTCAGCAAATGCTTTGCCTTCTCCAGTCGGGCGCGTATCAGATCCTCTTTGGCGCTGGTTTCAAACAACTCCTTATAGCGCACAGAGAATCTCGAATCGCTGAGACCGGCCATATTGGCCAAGTCGCGGATGGTCCATGGCAGCTCGACCTGACGCAGCATTTCGGCGCGTATTTGTTTGAATTTCTCCAAGGTGGCCGCCTGGGCGGGATTGGCCTTTGTATGGCGCGCGGTTTTCAGATCCCGGGCCAGCTTGGCGAAAAACTGCAGTGTCAGGCCATCGATGGCGTCTTGCCAGTGCAAGTCCTTGCGCATGTGTTCGGTGAGCAATTCGTTGATAAACAAAGCGATGAACGTCGGCGCAAAGGGATAGAAAATCTGGTTGTAGGGAAATTCCCATTGGGTCAGCAAGCGTGGCATTTCATCGCACGTAAAATGAAACCAATGGTGCTGTAGTTCGTGGTTCGGTGAATGAAACCATTGTGGGCAGTCTGGTGTATAGAGAATGCAAGCATTTGGTTCAGTGGTCACCAACTGATGCTGCTGTTGGATATCCACACTGGAGAGAAAGTGCAGAAACAGATAGTCCCCGCTTCCCTTTGGTCTGTCAATCATGAACCCTTGCCTGTCTGACACGTCAAAGCCAATGCGATGCATCGTAAAATGAGCCATTGTGCGCGAAAACCCTTCCTATCATCCCTGTGTTCTATTTATTGTCCAATATAGAGATCGCAAAAGAAAACATCAATAAAAGAGTCGTTAAATGCATTGTGAAATCGGACGCTCAACTATATTTTGTAGTTGATTACGTAAATCAAATCTGCATAGTTCACTATGCTTCTAAGTGGAGATGATTCAGATGAATACAAACTTTAGACCGCCTGCGGTGCCACTGGTAACGGTCGATCCCTATTTGAGTGTGTGGTCGCCTGCGGACGCTTTGTATGACGATCACACAGTGCATTGGACAGGGCAGCGCAACGGGATGATGGGCATGCTTATGATTGACGGCGTACCTTGGCGTTTCATCGGAAAATGCGGCTTGGCTGACACGCCTGCTCACAATACGGGGGAAGCCATCGGCATGGCGCAAACGCGCCTGGAGGTGCAACCGCTTTCCAGCACCTACACATTTCAAGCTGGCGGCGTTGAACTGGTCGTGGACTTTACCACGCCGCTCCTCCTAGATGAGCTTGAAATTCTGTCTCGACCAGCGTCTTATATCACATTTCGCGCGCGGGCAATCGATGGCCAGCAACACGATGTCAAATTGTATTTTGATATTACGGGTGAATGGTGTGTCAATACACCGGATCAACAAGTGACTTGGGGCCGTACGGACAATGAACAATTTACGGCGATGTACATGGGGACAACCACGCAGGATGTCCTGGGACACAGCGGCGATGATATTCGAATTGATTGGGGGCACGTCTATCTTGCCATTCCGAGCACATACAGCGCCGTCGCGAAAACGGTGATTGCCTCGCACGAAGTCCGTCGAAACTTTATGAAGGACGGGGATATCGGGCAGCAAGATGAACAAGGCCCACAGACGGTTGGGGAACGTCTGCCTGTGATGGCGACGGTGTTGGATATGTCTTGCGCGGCGGGAGAATCGACGGATCGACACTTGTTGGTGGCTTATGATGATGTCGCTTCCATCGAATATTTCCAAAAACCGCTTCCGGCCTATTGGCGGCGAAATGGAGCTTCCTTCACCGCGATGTTGGGGAGTGCAGTGGCCGAGTATGCGGATATCATGCAAAGGTGCGGTCGTTTCAACACGCAACTGCTGCAGTCGGGAACGGCCGCGGGGGGAGCGGCATACGCGCAGATGCTGGCTCTTGCCTATCGCCAAGCGATTGCCGCACACAAATTGGTCGCAGACGAAAACGGGGATATTCTCTTCTTCTCGAAAGAGTGTTTCAGCAATGGCTGTATGGCGACGGTCGATGTGAGTTATCCGTCCATTCCGCTGTTCTTGCTCTACAATCCTGAACTCATCAAGGGGATGATGCGCCCAGTTTTTCGGTTTGCTGCGACGGCAGATTGGAAGTTTGATTTTGCCCCGCACGATGTAGGCGTTTACCCGAAAGCCAATGGTCAAGTGTACGGCTTAAACCGGGAAAAGAAACTCCTCCTCGAACTGCAAATGCCCGTCGAAGAGTGCGGCAACATGCTCATCATGATGGCGGCTGTGTGTGTGGCGGAGGGAAATGCTGACTTCGCGCGGGACAACTGGGCGTTGCTCAGCAAATGGAATGCGTATCTCGTAGAATATGGCCAGGATCCAGGCAACCAACTGTGTACAGATGATTTCGCCGGGCATCTGGCGCACAACACCAACTTGTCTGTTAAAGCGATCATGGGAGTCGCCGGATATGCCCTGTTGTGCAACATGCTTGGCAAAGACGACGAAGGGGAGAAATGCCTCAACACGGCGCGGAAGATGGCCCAAAAGTGGGAGGAGACAGCCCGTGAGGGAGATCACTATAAACTCACTTTTGTGGATGCAGACACCTGGAGCCTCAAGTACAACATGATTTGGGATCAGCTGTTTGAGCTTCACTTGTTCCCTGAAGAGGTGAAGCAGCGGGAGGTCAACTACTATATCAAGCAACAAGACAGATATGGCATACCGCTGGACAGCCGCAGGCACTATACCAAAACGGATTGGCTTGTCTGGGCAGCATCATTGGCCACATCTGCAGCGGATTTCCAGGCTCTTATTCAACCGCTCTACGATTTTCTCAACGCCAGTCCCAGCCGCGTGCCATTTACCGATTGGTATAGCACGACGGATCGCACACAACAGTCGTTCCAGCATCGCTCTGTCATCGGTGGCATCTTTATGAAGTTGCTGGTGGAGAAAGGGCTTGCGCGGTAGGGGAAAACATGATTTGTAAAATAATGACATTGAAAAAGAACCGAAGCCATTCTATGCTTCGGTTCTTTTTTTCTAATGGCAGTTGTCGAAATGCCACACATCCACAGCCAATGTTAAATGCCGTTGACCATGCATCAAGGTGATGTAAGTATAAGTAAATAATCTGTGTATAGGACTTTTTATCTTTGCTTTTGGTGTTGCTCTGGTTTGATGTGCTTGATATCTGTGCCGAATTGCGAAATTGAATAAAAATGATGAAACGAGGTAGATGCAACTGAACATAATATCGCTTGTTACAGAGATTTATCAACTGAATCCTATGAGAAATATTCGTTGTAGTTGTTCAATGTTTTTGATATTTCTTCTTAATTCTAAGATATAAATCTGTGTTCTAGTTGATTTAATGGATTAAAAACCTAAAAATAATTTTTTATTAATCATGAAACAACACATTGAAATTGTATTAATATTTGAATATGATTGAATTGTTTAATTTGATTTTTGTTTAATTGCGGTTAGTATTGTGTGAACATTCTGGCTTCTGATGCAAGTCTTCTTGAGCGGAGGTGATGAAATGGATCTTAAAAACATTGAAATGTGAAAGATAAGATTTAAGAAAACGATTTCATTGAGTTTAAGGGAAATGGATAAGGGTAAATAGGGGGGGGGGATGTAATGTTGTCAAACATCGGTATACCTGGGCTTATTCTCATTTTGGTCATCACTTTGATTGTTTTTGGACCAAAGAAATTACCTGAAATCGGTAAATCATTTGGGAATACGTTGAAAGAATTCAAAAGCGCCACAAGAAACTTGGCCATCGATGAGGATGAAGAGCAAGTGTCTATGAGGACTGAGGTTCGTGCAGAGGAAACCAAAACGTCTGATGTTTCATCTGAGAGTCAAGTGTAATTTAAGTTGCACTGGCCTCAGTTTTTGGAATGGAGGGTAGAGATGGCAAAGTCAGCACGGAAAACGAGTGTTGTCAAGAATTTGATGACCTCCAATATAGAGACTGATACAGAGGGTGAGTCATTCGCTGTAATGAGTTGGGTGGAGCATCTGGAAGAATTACGAAAACGAATCATGATCATTTTGGGGGTATTTATCGTTTGCCTCATTGTGTCATTGATTTTCGTCAACCATATCTATCATTTCTTAATTGGTGCCATGGATGGTCACCGCCTTACTGTCCTAAGCCCTGGTGAAGTGATTGGCGTATACATGACGATTGCTGGCGGCACGGCCATCGGCGTGACACTGCCTTTTGCGGTATGGCAGTCATGGATATTTGTTCGACAAGGACTGACAAAGCGTGAACAAAAAATCATAGTCCGCTTTGTCCCGATGACTGTGCTTGTCTTTATTGGTGGAGCTTGTTTCGGATATTTCGTAGTATTCCACTTGGTTTATCATTTTTTGCTTAATCTTGCGCAGAAAAACTTCAGCACAATGATTACGGCGGGGAACTATTTTGGTTTTATGGGGAGAATCGTCATTCCGTTCGGGTTTCTCTTTGAGATGCCTATCGTCATGATGTTTCTGGCGAGAATTGGGGTGCTAACACCGAGGCACTTAGCGAAAGCTCGAAAATATGCATACCTCGTCATGGTTGTCATTGCTTCTATTTTAAGCCCTCCGGAGTTCATCTCACATATTAGTGTAGCGGCTCCGCTGATTTTGCTTTACGAAATCAGCGTGTCTGTGGCGAAGATTGCTTATCGGAGGCGGCAGACAGAAATGGACGAGTATGAGGAAAATCGTCGCACTACGGCTTGACGTGCGCTCATGGCGTATATCAAAGAAGGAGGGAATAGGGAATGTTATCCAACATTGGCGTTCCAGGTTTCATTTTGATTTTGGTCATCGCTTTGGTGGTTTTTGGTCCAAAGAAACTTCCTGACTTCGGGAAATCACTGGGACGAACACTATCAGAGTTCAAACGCGCAACTCAGGGCATTACGACGGATGACGAGACGGAAACGAAAGCGGAGAAACCAGAACAGACAAAGAAACCGTAAGTCCTTTCCGAATCGAAGTAGCAGGGTATATCACAGGCTTTATTTATCTATACCGTCGGGCAGGAGCTTATTCACTAGTGAAATTTAGATGCGGAGGCCATCGTTGATGAGGAGCAAAGTCGTAGCGAATTGCTGCTCCTAAGCGAGTGCGACAGTGTAGAAGGCAAAGTCGCAGATGGAAACCAATTTCTCCGCACTTACAGCCATTTTGGTAAAGAGGGTGTGTCTCATGGCAACTCGTAAAATTGGTGCTTCACAACATTCAGAGGACGACGAAATGTTTGATCGCAGAGAGGCAGTACGGCAACTTGGTGTGTCTTTCGTTGCGGTTGGGAGTGTGCTCCTTTTCCCGAAATGGCTTAAAAATGTAGTCCGCAACGTAGATGGCGCAAGTGAGGGAGATTGGTCATCTGATCCAGTCAATGCGTTTTCCGATGAAACACCGTTTGTCAAAAGGAATTTAGAATCGAACGACGCACCATAAGAGTCTAAGTTTTTAGCCGATAAGACTTGAGGGTACTTGTCGATATGATTGAATGCTTTCCAAACGATACATTGATTTGCATTAGGAGGTATGGGTAATGAAGCAAAAATGGAAGGAAGTTTCAGCAAATCATCAAGCTGAGAAGGTAGGTATTACACGGCGGCAAATGCTTGGTACCATGGCGGCAGGCATCGGAGGTATTGTTGCGGGGGGGATAACAACACCAACTGCACTCGCGACAACACAAACATCGTCAAGTTCTGTCAAGAAATCGGAACCGAATAAAAACAAAGGTCCATTTAACCCTTCCACGGCTCGAATAAAAACCCTTTTTGGTATCGGTTACGAGACATGGTTTGTACCAGGCGGGGTAACATGGAATACACGGGAGGCAACACCAAAACTAGGCACTTACAGATCGGATGACCCGAATGTTATTAATCAACATGCACAGTGGTTGGTAGATGCAGGGTATGACTTTATTTTGGTGGATTGGTCGAATAACCTAGGGGGGAATTGGACCAATGGGACGGCTCAAGCCATTATAGGAGGCACCGACGCGGTATTTCAACAATATAACAAGATACAAAAACACCCCAAGATTGCTCTACTTCTTGGATTGGATGATGGAGGAGAAGTAGGAACAGACCATTGGAACGAACAGATTGCCCTCATTAAGCAAAACTACTTGAATAACCCTCAATATAATGCAATATTGCAGCAGTATAAGGACAAGCCGTTACTAATCGTCTATATGGGACCTAGTGCTGGGGCAATTCCTGATTGGGATGATTCCGACTTTACTGTTCGTTGGCAAGGCGCACTTTACAATGGAAATATCGGGCCAGCTGATGGAAAGTGGAGCTGGATCGATAATGCGCCCACACTATATGGTCCCCAAACGAGTGTGTCTAATTTTGCGGTTGATGGTTTTAAAGGATGGAATGCGGATTCTGCTTGGCAAGTTGTCCAGAACGGAAGTGATAAATTTGGGCGCACTTCTCCAAATGGGGGCTTTGCAGATACTCGGGTAAACGGTGACGCGGCCACGGGGATTCTGACGAGTCCGTCATTTGAAATCACGGGCGCGTTCTTTTTCTTTTACGCAGCGGGGTATGACAAACCAGATAATAGTGGCAAACAAAACTTCTTCTATTTGAAAGATGCTTCTACGGGACAAATCTTGAAGCAAATGCATGCACCAGGCGAAGATATTTTTATTCCTGTGTTTTGGGATGTCAGAGCATTTTCAGGACGAAAAGTAATTTTTGAAGCTGTCGACGGAAATGCAGGGGCTGATCACGCTTGGTTGGCGTGCTCTGGTCTGGTTCAAATACAAAATGAATTTTCTGTGGCGCAGACAGGGATATTCGGAAGTGGCTCGACAGGTATGAATGGTTGGACAAATTGGAATGCAGAACGACGCCTTTCTGGAGCGACGCTCGTGCGGTATATGCAAGAGGTGTTTACCTTTGAACCAGATGTGGCGCTTGTTCAACAGTGGAACGAGTTTGGTCAAACAGATCAACTGACAGTTGAGGGAAGCAACGACATTGAGCCAACTGTCGTCAACAATTTAGATGGTCCAAATTCGGATGGGTGGGGTTTCTATTATCTCAATCTAGTCAAAGCGTTGATTCAACAATATCGCCAGGGACGACCTATTCCAGATGTAGAACTCGACTTGCGATATCCGTAATTCACCAGACAATGTAGAGCGTTTGGTAATGCAAACGGATTTTCATAGGAGGCATAGAAGATGAATGTCCAAAAGGAAGGTAGTAGCTCAAATAACGAGCAAAATGGTACAAAGGTTACTCGTCGTAAAGTGTTGGGTGTGATGACGGCGGGTGTTGGTAGCATGCTAGCTGCTGGTGCTCTGGAAACTCCGACTGCTTTGGCCAATTCCATCGTGTCAGATAAGAAAATAAAGTCAGGAAAAATGAATGTCACTTCCAATTCAGCGAGACAAAAAACATTGTTTGCCATGGGGTATCAAACAAGTTTTATGCCTGGCGTAAATGAGTGGGCAACACGTGAGGCTACACCGAAGCTGGGACTCTATCGCTCAGATGACCCGAATGTGATTACACAGCATGCAAAATGGCTCATTGATGCGGGTGTAGATTTTATTCTCATCGACTGGTCTGATAATCTAGGCGACAACTGGAGCAATGGTGTAGCACAACAAATTATGAACGCAACGGACTCAGTTTTTAACCAATATGCGAAGTTGGGTGAAGGTTCAAAACAACAGGCTCATCCAAAAATTTCTTTGATGCTCGGATTGGATAATGGTCAAGTGAACACCACGAATTTTCGTGCGCAAATCTCACGAATTAAGAAGACTTATTTGAACGATCCGCAGTATAAGCCGATTCTACAGCAGTATGATGGCAAACCGCTATTACTGATATTTCGTGGCACAAATGCTACAGGCAATCCGCCAGATTGGACGGATGATGCTTTTACCGTCAGATGGATGACCGCTTATCATGAAATTAGTGGAGACACTGCCGGACAGTGGAGTTGGATAGATCGAACGCCGCTCATGAGCGGCACACAAACACGAATTTCTCAATTTGCAGGGGATTCAGTGTCTGAGACCGCGAACAACGGAGCATGGCAAGCACTTCAACCAGGTCACACGTATGGCCAGTCATTTACATTCACTTACGGCAATTTGACTCAAGTTACAGCGTTGTTAGCGACGTACGGCACGACAGACTCCGGTGTGACATTTACTTTATATAAGGGTGATCCGGAGACGGCTTTGACTAAGGTGGCAAGTAAGGACCTTACGAACATGGCCGACAACAGTTGGTATACATTGAGCTGTGATCCACAACCAGCTGGCACCTACTACATGGAAATTTCCAATCCTATAGACAGTCCGACTTGGTGGTATCACCAAGGAACGGATAGCACCGTCATCGGTTCTGCTTATGTGGATCGTCAGCCACAATCGAATCTGACTGCTGTTTTCCGTACTGGGATCGTCGGGCAGGGGTTGGCGGGGTGGAAGGCAGATCCTTCATGGACACTTGTGGTGAATGGGGAGGATTCTTCAGGACGAACTTCACCGGATGGGGCTTTTGCTGATACGCATTCGTCTGGGGATAGTGCAACAGGGAGCATCACAAGTTCGTCCTTCGCTATTACTGGAACCTCCATTGTCTTCAATGCAGCTGGGCATGACGATGTGGACAACAGTGGCAATCAATGTTGGTATTACCTGAAGAATGCGACTACGGGGCAAACGTTGAGAAAAGCGCATACTCCGGGCAGTGACTCTTTCCAGGAGATTCAATGGGATGTACACGATTTAACTGGGCAAACGGTCGTCTTTCAGGCGGTAGATAACAATTCGAATGGCTGGATTGCGTTCTCAGGTGTCCAACAGATCTACGCGGAATTTTCAGTTGCAACATGTGCGATTGGTGGCAATGAATCGGGTGAGGCGAGTTGGCTGGCGCAGGATGCGAAACTTCGAATGTCTGGTATGACGCTTGTCCAATACATGCAAGGCATTTTCCGTTATCAACCTGATGTAGTTTTACTGCAACAGTGGAATAACTTTTCGAAACCGGATGAGCATAGCCCCACAGCAAGTAATGACATTGAACCGACGAATGTCAAAAAACTGAATGGGCCAAACTCGGATGGCTGGGATAACTATTACTTGCAGTTGATAAAAGAGATGATCAATCAGTACAGAACAGATAAGCCATATCCTGTAGTAGACATTGACTCCAAGTATCCTTGAGCGGAAATCGTGTCATTGAACAAGGTCATCTGTGAAAATCCAGACAAGATTCGAATCGCTTTCGGGAAGAGAATCATTACGCTTCCCGAAAGCACTAGAAAGCGATGAAGATGTTCTTGAAATTAGCCCAGTCTAGCGATTCATTTTGTCTTTACACATTCCCCCAGGTTTCCCTAAGCGACATACGCTTCAACTTTGACAATTGGCGCCGATTGTCAAAGTTCATTGTCTGTTTTAGTTTGTTTTATATGGGTGAAAATGAGGTTTTATGTCCATTTTATTTTGTTATTTGTTAAAATAGAACATAGAAGACGCTTAAACGGGTTGCTTCAGAAATTTAGCTTATAACGTTATGCAAATCTATACGGAGACTTGAGATGGATGGGAGCGTTACAAGATGCCAAGTTATCAGCATGCGAGCTACACTGGCGATAAGGTTATACTGGAGAACAATCTCCTGCGGGTGGAGGTGCACAAACGAATCACAGGTTGGGGATGGGTGGAGTTTTATACACCATCGGGCGAGTTCATGGGCGTGCTGGACCACCTAGGTGAAATCATGCTTAGAGATCAAGATGTTCCGATGCGTTTGGAAGCGGATGATGTTGAGCAAATGACGGGGGATTTTGGTCAAAGGCTCGTTTTTACAGTCAAATCGGTGATTGTCCAAGAAAAATTGCAGGGTACTTCATTTGAAAATTGGATCCACTATCCGGTTAAAGAGCATTGTCTCGAAGGAGAGGTCTCTCTTACGCTTTTGTCGAATGCACCACGTTTACAGGTCGAATTCAATCTCACATCTATGGCCAACTTAAATGCGAGGTATGTACGTGGTCCATGGTTAAAAGCTGGGGTAGATGCCTTTGGCGCGGACAAAGAGGATGCGATTTTTCCAGGTGTAGAATGGCTTCTTGACGATGAGTGGTCGAGCGGAACCGATTGGTTCAAAGATCCTTGGGCAAAACGTTTCGTTCCTCATCCCAATAAAGTAGCGATTCCTCTCATGGCAATCAGCCATCATGGCCAAGTGTTAGGAATTTCATGGAATCCCAATCAATTGGCAACCCAATGGTTTAATTATAGGAAGCATTATGCCCAGCCCGTGTTTGCGTCACCGAATTTTATCGACAGACAAAGTAGTCATCTAATGGGGCTTATGGTGCCAGATGTCGTGGAAGAATCAGAAGAAAACAAAGTGTATGCGGATGTTCCACTTGAATTACATCCAGGGCAAAAGATAAGGTTTGAAGCTGAAGTTTTCCTCCATAGGGGCACAAGCCTTGATGCTGTGGTGGAATGGGTCAAGCGTAAAGGAATGCCCGAGCCGCCATGTCCACGTTGGCCACTGGAAGAGGCGTTGCATCGAATTGCGGATGCCTATAACAGTCGCTTTTGGAAAGATGACATAGGATTTGGTAATCATCAGCATCCGGATTCATTCGGACCCTATGAGCCTCGTTTTCTCGAACTGTATTTAAGTCGGTACAGAGATACAGCCCTGGGAAGGGAATTGCAAAATAAGCTGGACTGGTGTCGACGGCAACCAAATTTCAGATCTCCATCGAAGCTGAGAGGACAGCGGATTGAGCGCATGAATCAGGCCGAACAGCTAAAATATGGAGAAGAATTGCTTGCATGGCAGTCTGAGGACGGTACTTTTCCGTTTGATCCCGACGGAAGACATTACTCTAAAGATGATTTTGTCGTCGCTCGCGCCTTTATAGAACCAATGGGGCTTTCTGGAGATACAGCACTCGCGATTTCTATGCTGCCTGCGATGGAACTAATGATGTTAGGCGAAACAACTGGTGAACATAAATTCCTTGATGGCGCGAAGAAGGCATTGGATGTTTGCCAAAAAATGCGCCGCCCTGAAGGAGGGGATTTTTGGGAAACGCCTTTACACAGCCCGAATCTTTTGGCTGCAGGTCACGCAGCCATTGCATATTACACGGGGTACAAGGTTTTTGGTGTGAAGGTGTATCGGCAGCAGGCGATTCGATGGCTCCGTTCACTGTTGCCATTTACTCATCTTTGGCAACCTAAACAAATCCCGTTGATGTATAACACGAAACCTTGTTTCTGCTCCAGTGACTGGTATTTTGCCAACTGGGTGCGAGATCATGTTCAATGGGAAATATTGGAAACATTTGCAACATCCATTGGTTTGGGCATTGATTGGGGAGAGGTTGATCCAGAAATCGATTGGCGCCGTTATCAAAAAGGGATCACCATCGCTGGTTTACGTTTTATGATCGACCATCAATTGGAAAACTGGCAGCCTCATAACATGCCTGAGACAGACGAGTTGTACAGACAGGGCTTGCTCGACGACACTTTTGCTGATACTCACAATAGTATAACGGGGAACTATGGCGGCATGGCCATCATGCCGGATCCGATTGCGATGAATTTACTTAAGGTTTTAGAGTCGTAATCGCTCCTTCCGAAAAACAATGACATCGCATTTATGAGAAACAGCGTAAACCATCTAAAAGAATCAAACGTGTTGATTGTCACGCCAAAGCGGGTGCGAGAAGGAGAAGACATGGGGAATATGTATCAACAATTTACAAATCCGAATAGCGAGTATCGAGGAAAACCTTTCTGGTCATGGAACGGGAAGCTCGATAAGGAGGAACTGATTCGGCAGATTTACGTGATGAAAGAAATGGGTTTTGGTGGATTTTTTATGCACTCAAGAACAGGATTAGTCACGGAGTATCTGGGAGATGAATGGTTTGAGCTCATCAATGCGTGTGCAGATGAAGCGGAAAAATTAGGGATGGAGGCGTGGCTGTATGACGAGGACAGGTGGCCGAGCGGAACTGCTGGTGGTATGGTCACACAAACTCCAGAGTATAGGTTAAAGTTCATCCGGTTACGGGTGGTTGCTGCACGCGACTTTGAGTGGTCGGAAAATCTTATTGCTGCGTTTTCTTGTCGATTGGATGGATTGAATTATGAACAGTGTGAGCAGTTGGACAGCAAAGTTTCATTTGTAGCTAGAGAAGGATTTAGTGTTTTGTGTTTTTCTGTTGAAGAAATGAAAAAAGAGAGCTTTTACAATGGTTATACGTATTTGGATACGATGAATGCAGAGGCAACAGCAAGGTTTCTTGAGCTTACACACGAGAAGTATAAAGCGTATTGCGGTGATAGGTTAGGGAAGTCGATTAAAGGGATCTTTACGGATGAACCACATCGTGGAGCGTTATTCGACGGTTTTGGTATTCACAATGAAGATGCACAGTGGTTAGCGCCTTGGACGTACTCTCTTTTTGCTGATTTCACTGGTAAATACGGCTACGATCTTGTTGCAAAATTGCCGGAACTATTTTTACGCCCCGGTGGTCAGGTTGTCTCCCAAGTAAAATGGCATTATGTCGAATTGTTACAGGAGTTATTTCTCAATAACTATGCAAAACCTTTAAACGCATGGTGTGAAGAAAATAATCTGGTTTTGACCGGGCATATCTTGCATGAAGACAGTCTAACTGCGCAAGTCGCGATGTCTGGCTCTGTGATGCGATATTACGAACATATGGGGCACCCAGGGGTTGATGTGTTATCAGAAGGCAACAAAAACTTTTGGATTGTCAAACAGCTGTCTTCAGCAGCGAGGCAACTTGGTAAGAGGTGGTTGCTGTCGGAATTATATGGTTGTACAGGATGGCAGATGTCGTTTGAGTCACATAAAGCGGTGGGAGACTGGCAGGCGTTGTTTGGCATCAATCTCCGTTGTCATCACTTGTCGTGGTATACGATGGAAGGCGAAGCGAAACGTGATTTTCCGGCAAGCATCTTGCACCAGTCGACATGGTGGCAAGATTATGATTATGTCGAAACTTATTTTTCGCGACTTGGATACATGATGATGCAAGGTAAACCGGTTTGTGATGTTTTAGTTATCAATCCAGTTGAGAGTGTTTGGTGCCAAGTTTATCCAGGGTGGTCAAAAGGGCTCTCCACGACTTCTTCAGCGATTCAAGCATTAGAGGAAACGTACCAGAAGATGTTCCATATTCTTGCTGGTTCGCAAATTGACTTTGACTACGGTGATGAAGACATGATTCACCGATTACATCGAATTGAAATAGATGAAATAGGACGTCCTATATTATGGGTTGGAGAGGCGAACTACAAAGTGGTTGTGATTGCCGGTGTCACGACGATTCGTTTAACCACACTCCAAGTACTGCAGAAATTTGCGAAGTTAGGGGGACAGGTAGTTTTTGTCGGTGACGTGCCGACATATGTCGATGCGTTGGCTTCGGACGAAGCCAAACACTTTGCAGCAACAGTTGTAACAGTACCCTTTGAGATGGAGGCAGTTGTTGCGGCATGTACTACTCAAGGTGCACCAAGCGTCAGGGTCATTGATGCAGGAACAGGAGAGACTATCCAAGATATCTACAGTCAAGTACGGGTTTACGAAAATCGGCATATTGTGCTATTAATGAACGTCAATCGTGAACATGGATATCAAAACGCACGCATTCAATTTCCGCTTGTGAATGGCGGTTTTGTCGAGGAATGGGACTGTGTGAATGGGACAAAAAAACGAATGCTATCGGAGCATCTCGAAGACATAGTAGAAGTTTGTGTGGACTTCCCACCGACGGGTGAACATTTATTTGTCCAGTTGACAGAACAAGAAGATGGCATTTTTGAAGAAACGCAAAGTGAAGTGGAAGTCATTGGCGAATTTGAGGGCTCGTATAACTATCGACTGAGCGAACCAAACGTCTGTGTGTTGGATATAGCTAGATATCGTGTAGATGCTGGAGAATGGCAAACTCAAAAAGAGATTCTTAAAGTGGATAGAGAGATTCGCGAGCATTTTGGCATGAAACCGCGCGGCGGAGAGATGATTCAACCTTGGTATGCCAAGACCGAATGGCCAAAATGCAAGTGTCAATTGACGTTGGCCTTTGACTTCGAGATCGACAAGCTACCAAGTAGCGATGTTGAAGTCGTCTTGGAAGCGCCCGAATTGTTCCAAGTTGAAATCAATGGGCACGGCATTGATACGAGCAATCCACGCGGTTGGTGGATCGATAGGTGCTTTAAGCGTATTTCAGTATCGACGGACATTCTGCAAGTGGGCACTAACACAGTGCAGCTATCCGTATCATTTCATGATGCGGTGAATTTGGAAGCCATTTATCTTCTTGGTGAGTTTGGGGTGCAGATTGACAGAGCGAGAAAAATCATTACTGGTTTACCTGAGAAACTGGAAATTGGCGATGTCACAGGGCAGGGGCTACCATTTTACTCGGGTGTCATTACTTATATTTTAGAGCCAGGAATGGTGCCTGATCAAAGTGAAAACGTGTTGCTTGCCTTCTCCGAATTCGAAGCGGCATACATCAAAGTTCACTCGCAACAGAGTGGTGGAAAAATGATCGCATGGCAACCCTATGAGATAGATATTACCGAGGAGATCAGAAATGGCTGGCCAATTGAGGTGGATGTCGTATTGACGAGGCGAAACACGTTTGGCCCACTGCACATGGTGCCTGTATATGCTGGTGTTAGGTTAAAAGTGTGGACACAACGAATCAAGAATGTGAAAATAAGTAAATTGATTCGAGGTGTCTACGATGACAAAACAATACGATGCAGATTTCAA
>NZ_JBHUCX010000094.1:0-585 GCF_042678105.1 Alicyclobacillus fodiniaquatilis | reverse complement strand
GGGTCTGTCAATAATTTTGTGTAAACTCCGTTCGATAAAACTAGCGGATATAGTTCTCCACTCGGTCTGGAAAGTATATGATTAACTGACTGAGTATCTGTCCCCAGTGCTGCACCCGCATGGTCCAGCGTTTTGTGACCTCCATTGTGGCTAGGTACAACATCTTGGTCAGCGACTCATCGGTCGGGAAGATGCTTTTGCCCTTCGTCACCTTTCGAAGTTGTCTGTGGTAGCCCTCAATCAGATTGGTCGTATAAATGATTCTGCGCATCTCTGGAGGATAACGGAAAAAGGTGGCTAGTTCGTCCCAGTTCGCCCGCCATGACCGAACGACAAGCGGGTATTTTTTACCCCAAGTTTCCTCGAACATATCCAACTCGACTAGAGCAGCATCTTCTGTGTTGGCTTTATATATGGGCTTAAGCGCGGCTGTCACAGATTTATAGTCTTTGTAAGACACGTATTTCAAGGAGTTGCGAATTTGGTGAACAACGCATTTCTGGATGTCTGCTTTTGGATAGCATGCAGAGATAGCTTCGCTGAAGCCTTTCAGATTGTCGACACAAGTGATGAGGATATCTTCGA
>NZ_JBHUCX010000093.1:0-761 GCF_042678105.1 Alicyclobacillus fodiniaquatilis | reverse complement strand
AACCAACGGGCCAAGTCCCCGGTTCGATACATCCTCTCCCCTGGCTCAAACGGATTCTCTACAAACTTCTCCGCCGTCAGTTCAGGTTGATTCAGATAACCACGAGCAAGTCCTGCTCCAGCAATATATATCTCACCTGTAACCCCTTGTGGCACTTCACAAAACATAGAATTCAACAAATAAATTCTCATATTATACGCCGGTCTACCAATTGGAACCGAAAAACGAACATCCTTAAAGACATCAAAACAGTAAATCATACAACCAACGGTCGCTTCTGTTGGACCATACTCGTTAATAATTTCAATCCTAGTTCCAAACTTTCGAGTGACACTCTTAGAAAGTTCAGTTTCCAATGACTCGCCACCAACAATAAACTTGCAAATACCTGTAGGTATTTTATCCTGTTCAAGCAATATCCTCAGATGCGTTGGCGTAAGCTTGATTATCCCTATTCTTTCATTATCCGCCATGAGTGAAAGGATTCGTGCCAAATCATTATCTCTGTAAATAAATACCCGATTTCCGGTCAACAATGGAGTAAATATAGATGTTATGGTTAAATCGAAAGCGATCGAAGAATACAGAGGAAAATCTATTTTTTCACTTCCAACATACATTTTTTGAGCCCAGGATATATAATTCACCAAAGCTATGTGCTCAATCATAACGCCTTTTGGTGTTCCGGTAGAACCTGATGTGTAAATCACGTACGCCAAATGATTCGGCTGAACCGAGACTGATAAATTAGCTTTCTCTGT
>NZ_JBHUCX010000092.1:333576-334655 GCF_042678105.1 Alicyclobacillus fodiniaquatilis | reverse complement strand
CAAGAGTCGAAGCCTCCATTGTGAATCCCAGTACAGGATACTTCGTTGTTGATCCGAAAATTCCCTGTTGGGAAACTTCAAGAATTACTCGGACACGCTCCTAGTAGAAATATGAATATTGCCGAGCAATCTGGATAGTACGGATGGTGCGGTGTACAGTGTCTATTTTGTTTTTCGTTCTGATATCTAGTGATTGACACTTTTCATTTCATGTTTTTGTAAGCGGTTACCGGTTGATTTGTATAAGGGGGTTGATTCGAATGAAAAAACAGGCGAAAAAAGTGGCAAAGATCTCGATGATTGCCGGTTCAGCAGTACTTCTGGTATCTGGGTGTGCACAAGGCGCAAGCGGTGGCGGATCGTCCAATCAAAGCGGTGGTACGACCAAAGCGACAGGCACCATCAGCTATGCAGGTGGCTGGGCGACCAATGGTGTCGTCAATCCATTCGGAACAAATAACATCATCCAGAATGACCTGAGTTATGTGCCGTTGGCTTGGTACAAGTACACCGGAAATTATGATTACTGGAAAGTGCTGGCAACCAGTTGGAAGATGAGCAAGGACGGTAAGACGTTCACGGTGAACATCAACCCGAAGGCCAAGTGGTCAGACGGTTCGGCGCTGACGGCAGAAGACGTGTACGTGACGTTCGAACTACAATTGCTGACGGGCGCAGCCGAGGGCTGGGGTCTCAATGGCATGAAAATCGTGAATGACCATACCATCGAATTCACACGCGACCCGAAGACGTTATACAGCACAGTGATGTTTGAGCGTCAGATTTTGAACAACGTGGAAATCTTACCGGCGAAGGTGTTCAAGCAATACATCCCGTCTGATATCTGGACATTGACCAAGGAATGGAACGGCGATCCGAACGCGGCATCGACGAAGGCGGCAACATCGAAACTGACACAAGCAGCGACGAAGGCGCAAAGTGTCAACATGAAGGCATCGGATCTGATTTACAATGGACCGTGGTCGTTGGTGCGGACAAGCTCATCACAGGAGTTGTACCAAAAGAATCCAAATTACTTATATGCGAACAATGTGACAGCGGCGAAGGTCGTGGCGATT
>NZ_JBHUCX010000092.1:161299-333566 GCF_042678105.1 Alicyclobacillus fodiniaquatilis | reverse complement strand
TGGAGAATGGACAGTTGGATTACGCAGGTGTGGGATATTCACAAGTGGTGTACAAGCAAGTGATGAAGGTGCACCAGAATTCGTACATTGCAGCGCCGCAGAGCGTGGGGATGGCGCTGTATTTCAACCAGAATGTGGCGCCGTTTAACAATGTGAAGGTGCGGCAAGCGCTGGCGTATGCGATTGACCGACCGACGGCGCAGAAGATCGGTGAACCGATTGGCGCGTTTAATGCAGGGACGATTGACGGAATGGATGAGACGGTGGCGCAACAATGGCTGACGCCGGATCAACTGAAGTCGTTGGATCCCTACAACTACGACCAAGCGAAGGCAGCGTCGCTGTTGAAGTCGGCCGGGTTCAAGAAAACGTCGAGCGGATGGGTGATGCCAAACGGGAAGCCGTTCACGTTTAACATCACAGTGCCGAACTACACGGACTGGGATGCGGGGATAGATGCGGTCGCGACACAATTGCGCAAGGAAGGGATCAACGCGCAAACAGCAGTTGTGGATGGAACAACGTGGACGCAGGAAGTGCCGTTGGGCAAATACGCGGTGTACGCGAACTGGTGGGGCGGATCGGACGTGAATCCATCGCAGCCGTACAACCAACTGTACATTGCGGACAACAACTACAGTGTGACGACGACAGGGCAGTTGAAGAACACAGCGACATCGAAGAGCGCACAGCAGGAAGGGATTCCGGAGAACGTGAGCGTGCCAGGGCTTGGCACGGTGAATCCGATGGCGTTGACGGTGCAGTTGTTGGGCGATTTGCCACAACAGCAGGAAAAGTCCATCATCTACAAGCTGGCGCAGACGACGAACTACGATGTGCCGATGATTCCGATTTGGGGACAAGCGGCAGGGCGGACCATCTCGTCGGCAAACTGGACGTGGCCTAACTACAAGAACAATCCAGCAATCTTGAACCAATTCACATATCATACGCCGTTTGTCGTATTCCAGACATTGGGCTTGATGAAACCAGCCAAATAAATAGGACGTAGGACAAGTGGTTAGGCATTCATTCTCGGATGAGGGTGAATGCCTTTTTTGTCGCTTGAAATTTGGTTGTAACGTTTTGCGAACCTAAGTGTGGATCATAGAGTGAAATACATATAATTCATAAAGTAGTTAATTATTAATTATATTTGAACATATGAACACCAATATATATGTTATTGTTTTGGATTGAATGATGACTTTTGATATGAATGTTTAAGAGATGGAGCGCTTCATAGTCTAGTATTCAAAATCAATGAGCACATCTGTATGGATATCTAATATCAGATGCGCTAGCTTTATGCGCTATATATGGTGTTTTATTCGTTGTTTATCAATATATATGGTGTTTATGTGAGTTCAAATCATTCTACAGAGCACGCTTACAATTTGATCTGAAGCGTGTCAAAGAAGTCGGATTTTATTTGTTATTGACAAACTGAATTGTCGGAACTATTATTTGAATTAACATATTGAAATATATCATATGTATGCATATGAATATTGGTTTTCAGAGGCGAGTGCGGATGAGCAATACAGGACCGCTATACGATCAAATTGCAAAGACGTTGATACAGAGCATTGTCGAAAATCAATATCAAGAAAAGATACCAACGGAAATTCGGTTGGCAGAGCAGTTTGATGTGAGTGTGCCAACCATCAAAAAAGCGATGACTGTACTTGTGGAAAACGATATCGTCACGCGCATCCCTGGCAAAGGAACATTTGTGAAAGATCCAGGTAAGGCGCGGAAGATTGCGCAAGGCGGTCAGCGTGATGAACCGGAAAAACTGGAAGGAAAAGCTTTGGTTGTAGGGGTTGTGTTCCCAAGCATCAGTGATGACTTTACCAGTGGCTTGTTGAACGGCATCACGGAAGCGCTTGCTGAACATCATGCGCATGCGCTGCTGGGAATTTCACAAGATGATCGAGCGAAAGAAAGCGAAATCATTGAGGATTTTTTAAATGCTCACGTGGATGGATTGATTATTTTCCCGATTGAGGGGGAGGTGTACAACCAGGATATTGTCAGGCTTTCGCTGGACGATTTTCCACTCGTGCTGATGGACAGATGGTTGCCTGGGATTGATGTATCAAGAGTCGTCAGCGAAAACGCGCTTGGCGCCGAACGCGCAGTGGATTACCTGTATGAGTTAGGTCATCGAAATATTGCGCTTGTGTCTGTCTCGTCCGATTCTCCGCTGTCGACGCAGAGCATCGTCGAAAGAAAACTTGGGTTTATACAATCTCTTGAGAAACACGGGAAAACTGCCCAAGAGAGCTTGGTTTGGGTAGAGACCCGAAATCCAGCTGGTAGTCGGGAAATTGCAGTCGAGTACATTGTTCAGAAGTTTAGAGAAAATCCATATGTCACAGCTGTCATTGGAACATCGGCATCCGATACGAGTCTGGTTTTTGAAGCTGCATCACGTTTGGGGATGCGCATTCCAGAGGACATCTCTGTGATGGGGTATGACATCGGGAACATGTTCCGAGGCATGGATACCTTTTTTTCTGGTGAGGTGGATGGCAGTCCAGTGACATGGTTGGATCAATCCGAGCACTTGATTGGCAAAGAGGGTGCAAATCTGATTTGTAGATTGATTTCCGAACCCAAACGCAAAGAGATTGTGGAAGTTCCGATTACATTGCGGATTGGGGCAAGTTGTTCTTCACCGAATGAAAAGGCGCGTGTTGGTGAATGAAAACGCGAGTACGCGTGACTAATTTGTCATTTGTAAGCGGCTACTAGATGACGGAAGTGAGTTGACATGTATGCCATACGAGAAAATCAGCATTCGCAAGTTGCGTCACATGTGTAACCGTATCCAAGATCGCATTTATACAAAAATTGCGCCGCTGTCTGTGAGCGCCTGGGTGACGCCGGAACCGGTGTCCTACGAAAATCGGATGTCGGGCAATCAAATCACGCTGGCGCCGGGAGAAAAATGGGGAGAGTTGTGGGACTGCGCATGGTTTCACTTTGAGGGTACCGTCCCGCAAGAAGCAGCAGGACAAGCTGTTGTTTTGCTCATTGATGTCAACGGCGAGGTTTGTCTGGTGGACGAAGAAGGGACGCCGTATCAAGGACTCACCAATGTGAATTCAGAGTTTGACTTGAGTCTTGGTCTACCCGGGAAACGCGTAGTTCGCATCCATGAAAACGCGCGTGGTGGTGAAGTGATCGACCTGTGGGGCGATGTCGGCAATAACGACCTGTTTGGTCGCTTTCGCAGCGGCACGCTGAAGGAAGCGGACATCGCCATTTGTCATGAAGAGATTCGCCAGCTTTATTACGACGCAGAAGTGTTGCTGGAGTTGGCGGAGCACCTGCCGGAGCAGTCGGTTCGCAGAAAACGGATATTGCAAAGGTTGTATGAAGTCAGCCTACTCGGGGAAGTGAATGATGCCAATGTCGCGCAAGCGCGTCAATTGCTCACACCAGAGTTGGAGAAACGCGGTGGGGATCCATCGTTGACAGTGAGCGCCACTGGACATGCCCACATCGACTTGGCATGGCTGTGGCCCATCCGGGAAACGTTGCGCAAAGGTGCCCGTACTTTTTCAACCGCGCTTCGCATGATGGAACGTTATCCCGATTACGTCTTTGGCGCAAGTCAGCCACAACTTTATCAATGGATGAAAGAGCGCCATCCGAAATTGTATGAGCAGATCAAACAGCGTGTCAAAGAAGGCCGCTGGGAAGTTCAAGGCGCGATGTGGGTGGAACCGGATTCCAATGTCTCAGGCGGTGAAGCGCTTGTTCGCCAAATATTGTACGGGAAGCGCTTTTTCCAACAAGAGTTTGATAAGGATGTAAAAGTGCTGTGGGTACCCGACATCTTCGGATATGCAGCGAGTTTGCCACAGATTTTGAAGAAATCAGGCGTCGATTATATGATGACGCAAAAGTTGTCGTGGAATAAGTACAACGACCACCCGCATCACTCATTTTGGTGGGAGGGCATCGACGGTAGCAAGGTGCTGACGCACATGCCGCCAGAGGATACCTACAATGGTCCTGCAGCGCCGAGGTCCATTCTCAAAGCGGAAAGAGAATACCTCGACAGCAATGTGTCTGAACACTGCCTCTTGCTCTTTGGCATTGGAGATGGCGGTGGCGGTCCAGGTGAAGAACATCTGGAACGGCTGAAGCGAGAGAAAAACCTGCAGGGCTTATCACCTGTTGTACAAGAGCCTGCGATTGACTTTTTTGAAAAACTAAATGAATTTGCAAGTCAGTTTCAAACCTGGCGCGGCGAGTTGTATCTGGAGTTGCACCAAGGCACATTGACCACGCAAGCGCGCAACAAGTGGTACAACCGAAAATTGGAGAAAGCTTTGCGCGAGTTGGAATTTGCCGCAGTGCTCGAAGCTTTGCATGGCGGGTTAGACTATCCGGCGCTCGAGTTGGAAGAGGTGTGGAAGGAAGTATTGCTCTATCAATTCCACGACATTCTTCCTGGTTCATCTATCAAGCGTGTCTATGATGAATCTTTGGAGCGATACGAGAAATTGTTGCAGCAAGTCAATGAAATGACGGAAGCGCGATACAGCAGTTTCGCTGCTCGCATGACTGGCAATGGGGCAGAACAGCCAGTGGTGGTGTTTAACTCACTGCCTTGGGCGCGTACGGAATGGTTGAACATCGGGGATAAGTGGATGAAAACGACGGTTCCGGCAATGGGGTATCAAGTACACGATTTGTCTGAAATCGAAAAGATGCCCACATCGAGTGCGCTGCGGGCCGAAAATGATTTGGTCGAAAATGATATCTTCCGTATCCGTTTCGCAGCGGATGGCACAATTTGCTCGATTTTTGATAAAGAGTCACAACGAGAAGTTGTCGCAGATGGCAGCAAGGCAAATCTGCTTTCTGTGTATCAGGATGGCGACAATGCATGGGATTTTCCGACAGATTACAGGCAAATGCCTTGTGAACAGATGGAATTGAAGAATGTACAAGCGAAAATTGACGGACCACAAGCCGTCATTGAGCAAACCTATCAAACCGGTGAATCACAACTCCGGCAGAAAATTGTTTTGACGTTGGGCAGTCGGCGGATCGACTTTGTCACAGAGGTTGATTGGCGAGAGTCCGAAAAAATGTTGCGCACTGCGTTCCCTGTGGATATCTACACGGAGCAGGCGAACTGTGAAATTCAATTCGGACATCTAAAACGGCCAACGCACCGCAATACGATGTGGGATTTTGCGAAGGATGAAATTTGCGCGCACCAGTGGATCGATTTGTCGCAATCCGATTACGGCGTGTCATTGTTAAATGATTGCAAATATGGTCATCGAGCCTACGAAAATACGTTGGATCTCAACCTGCTGCGCAGCACATCTTCTCCTGGTGAGCAGGCGGACAAAGCCATTCACAATTTTACGTACAGCCTTTTGCCGCATGCCGGGGATTTTGTACAAGCAGAAGTGTATCGAGCAGGTTACGCGCTAAATGTTCCAATTCAAGTCATTGAAACACAGGGTTCACAAGCGCAGGGGCAAGACGCATACTCTTTGATTTCGTTGGATGTGTCGAATGTCATGATTGAGTCGGTCAAGAAGGCTGAAGATAGCGATGACATCGTCATCCGTTTGTACGAAACGAACGGCGCTAAAGCAACAGCGAAGATCAGTGTTCCATTTACTTATCACACGGCGCATTTGACTGATTTGTTGGAGCAGTCCATCGGCCCTATTGCGGAGTTTGGTGAAGTGATTCAACTCGATTTCACACCGTTTGAAATCAAAACGCTGCGAATTTCCAGGTGAGCGTTGTTTGTAATTAGGGAGGTGAGGCAGAGGAGAGCTTTCTCCATGCATTACTTATATTAGTACATTCTCTACATTTATGTTGTTTTGAATTATTCATTTTGTAAGCGTTTTGGGTTTGCCTTTTTAGAAGGGGGTTCACTTGTATATGAAGAAACAGGCGAAAAAAGCGGCAAAGCTCTCGATGATTGCTGGTGCAGCAGTACTTCTGGTATCTGGGTGTGCACAAGGCGCAAGCAGTGGCGGATCGTCCAATCAAAGCGGTGGTACGACCAAAGCGACGGGCACCATCACTTATGCAGGTGGCTGGGCGACCAATGGTGTCGTCAATCCATTCGGAACAAATAACATCATCCAGAATGACCTGAGTTATGTGCCGTTGGCTTGGTACAAGTACACTGGGAATTATGATTACTGGAAAGTACTGGCGACCAGTTGGAAGATGAGCAAGGACGGCAAGACGTTCACGGTGAATATCAACCCGAAGGCCAAGTGGTCAGACGGTTCGGCGCTGACGGCAGAAGACGTGTACGTGACGTTCGAACTACAATTGCTGACGGGCGCAGCCGAGGGCTGGGGTCTCAATGGCATGAAAATCGTGAATGACCACACCATCGAATTCACGCGCGACCCGAAGACGCTATACAGCACGGTGATGTTTGAGCGTCAGATTTTGAACAACGTGGAGATCTTACCGGCGAAGGTGTTCAAGCAATACATCCCGTCAGACATCTGGACACTGTCCAAGGATTGGAACGGCGATCCGAACGCGGCATCGACGAAGGCGGCGACATCGAAACTGACCCAGGCAGCGACGAAGGCGCAAAGTGTCAACATGAAGGCATCGGATCTGATTTACAATGGACCGTGGTCGTTGGTGCGGACAAGCTCATCACAGGAGTTGTACCAGAAGAATCCAAATTACTTATATGCGAACAATGTGACAGCGTCGAAGGTCGTTGCGTTAAACCAGACGACGAATGACGTGACCTGGCGGGCGTTGGAGAATGGACAGTTGGATTACGCAGGTGTGGGATATTCACAAGTGGTGTACAAGCAAGTGATGAAGGTGCACCAGAATTCGTACATTGCAGCGCCGCAGAGCATGGGGATGGCGTTGTATTTCAACCAGAATGTGGCGCCGTTTAACAATGTGAAGGTGCGGCAAGCGTTGGCGTATGCGATTGACCGACCGACGGCGCAGAAGATTGGTGAACCGATTGGCGCGTTTAACGCCGGAACGATTGACGGCTTGGATGAGACGGTGGCACAACAATGGCTGACGCCGGATCAACTGAAGTCGTTGGATCCCTACAACTACGACCAAGCGAAAGCAGCGTCGCTGTTGAAGTCGGCTGGGTTCAAGAAAACGTCGAGCGGATGGGTGATGCCAAACGGGAAGCCGTTCACGTTTAACATCACAGTGCCAAACTTATCTGACTGGGATGCAGGCGTGGATGCCATCGCAACGCAATTGCGCAAGGAAGGCATCAACGCGCAAACATCGGTTGTAGACACGACGACATGGACACAGGAAGTGCCGTTGGGCAAATACGCGGTGTATGCGAACTGGTGGGGCGGATCGGACGTCAATCCATCGCAGCCCTACAATCAACTATACATTTCGGACAACAACTACAGTGTGACGACGACAGGACAGTTGAAGAGCACGGCGACATCGAAGAGCGCACAGCAGGAAGCGATTCCGCAGAACGTGAGCGTGCCAGGGGTTGGCACGGTGAATCCGATGGCGTTGACGGTGCAGTTGTTGGGCAATCTGTCGCAACAGCAGGAGAAGTCCATCATTTATAAGCTGGCGCAGACGACGAACTACGATGTGCCGATGATTCCGATTTGGGGACAAGCGGCAGGGCGGACCATTTCGTCGGCAAACTGGACGTGGCCTAGCTACAAGAACAACTTGGCCATCGAGAACCAATACACATATCATACGCCGTTTGTCGTATTCCAGACGTTGGGCTTGATGAAACCGAAAAACTAAACGATCTCGTTAAATTAAAGGGAGTGAGTCGTGTGATGAGGGAACATGGTCACCGCGTGGGGTTCATGGAGAGGATCGTTGCCGGAGCACGACTCTTCTTCATCTGGTCCGTATTTTTACTTGTGTTGGAAATCGTCACGTTGTTTGGTGCGACTGCGCCAGCATCTAGAGTGTTGGATCTGTGCGCGATGGTTTTCACCATCGTCTTGATGCTGGCGACTACCGTCGGTTTGCGTCTGCTCATAAAATGGCAAACCAAGCGAGAAAGGCATGAACGGGTATGAAATGGTTAAAACGAATTCTCATGGCCTTGGCAACGACGTTTGTGGTGGCCTCCCTTACGTTTTTCTTGGTTCGCTTGATGCCTGGCAGCCCTGTCCAGGTCATGTATATACAGTTGATACAAAAGGGTATCCCTGCAAGTCAGGCGATGAACCAAGTTCGCCAGATTCTGAATGTGATACCCAATCAGCCGCTGTGGCAGCAGTATATACTGTGGCTCGGCCAAATTATTCACGGCAACATGGGTCAATCGATTCAGCAAACGGGTGTCCCGGTTACAGAACTGATTTTTAATGCGCTGCCATGGACACTCATCACTGTCGCAATTGGTTTGCTCATCAGTTTCTTCATCGGTGTGGTATTTGGTGTGTTGAGCGCGTCCTGGCGGAACAAATGGACAAGCAGCGTCATTGACAATATCGGATCAGTTGCGCACGCCATTCCACAGTTCGTCACAGCAGTCGCATTGTTGTATATCTTCACAGTGATATTTCACTGGTTCCCGTCTTCTGGTGCTTACAGCATCGATGTGGTACCAGGATTAAGCGGGCCGTTCATTTTAAGTTTTCTCTACCATATGGTCTTGCCTGTTTTCACTTATGTTTTGACCGGTTTTGGCTCATGGACGTTGCTGATGAAGTCATCGACCGTCACTGTGCTCAAAGAGGATTTTATGATGGCTGCCCGGTTGCGCGGATTGCCGCAGGATAAATTGATGGGGTACTTGGGGTGGAACTCCATTTTGCCTTTGTTCACCAGTTTTATGTTGAGTCTCGGCGCGATGTTTGGTGGTTCTATCTTTATTGAAGGAACATACGCGTTCCCTGGTATTGGGAATCTGCTGGCGACCGCCATTAACACACGCGACTATCCCGTCATGCAGGGTTGTTTCATTTTGACTACTGCGACAATCATTGTAGCCAATTTGCTGGCTGACTTTGCTTATTCAAAATTAGATCCGCGAATTACGGCGTAAAGGGGAGAAGCGCAATGATGGTGGCCTGGAAGGTTTTCAAACGCCGTCCATCTCGAATTGTTGGATTGGTGTTCCTGTTATTCTTTGTCCTGATGGCTGTGTTTGGCAATTTGGTTTATCCACATGCACTCAATGTCAATCCGAATGATATCTACGCACCTCCGTCGTGGCATCATCCACTTGGCACGGACTATGCTGGGCGCGACGTTTGGCAGCAAATTGTGCAAGGTGCGCTGAACGTGCTCTGGGTGGCGGCGCTTGCAGCTTGTTTTACCATGGCGATCGGAACCCTTGTCGGTTTGGCCGCTGGGTATTTGGGACGAGTAGTTGACACGATATTAATGCGCATTACCGATTTGTTCTTGACGATTCCTTCCATTGCATTGTTGCTCATTTTGGCTGTGAGTCTTGGCATGAGCAACATGGTGGTGTTGGCGCTGTTGCTCAGTTTCACGAGCTGGGGCGGTCTGGCGCGGGCCATTCGTTCCATGGTGCTGAGCTTGCGTGAGCGAAGTTTTATTGAAGTTTCCAGAGGGCTAGGCCTCGGTCGCTGGTATGTGTTGTTTCGCGATGTTTTGCCCAATTTGATGCCGTTCGTTTGGACACATCTGATGTTGGCCATCACCGGCGCCATCTATGGTGAAGTCGGGTTGTTCTTCCTGGGCGTGGTGCCGTTTAAGGCGGATAACTGGGGTGTTATGCTCAATTTCGCCACAGGCAGTTCGGGTGCGATGTACAGCACGCAATCCATTCTGTTCCTCGCTGCACCTATCTTGGCCATTGTGTTGGTCCAAACAGGTATCGTATTGTGCGTAGATGCGGTCAACGAATTGGTCGATCCGCGGTTACGCGTATCGCACTAGGAGGCGTTCACGTGGAAACAGTATTAGATGTACAAAACCTATCAATTGAATTTCCCACTGAAACAGGCGTCGTCCGTGCGGTAAAAAACGTGAGTTTTCAGATTCAAAAAGGCGAGAGTCTGGGGATTGTCGGCGAAAGCGGCAGTGGGAAAAGCACAATCGCATTCGGTTTGTTCAACAGTGTGCCGGAGCCAGGGCGGATCGCCGGAGGTGAGGTCCATTTTATGGGCGGCCCGAACTTCTTGGACGTCAAGGGAGAGACGCAGCGCAGATTCTATTGGAGCAAGCTGTCGATGGTCTTTCAAGCTTCGCAAAATACGCTCAATCCGCTGTTGAGAATTCGCAGACAGGTCGAAGATATCGCGGAAGCTCACCGGGTGGACAAGAAAAAAGCGAAGGCGAAAGCATTAGAGTTGTTTGATATGATGCACCTCGACGCAAATCGGGTGATGAACGCTTATCCACATGAACTGTCTGGCGGTATGAAACAGCGAGTCAGCATCGGTTTGGCGCTGTTGTTGGATCCAGAGGTGATTGTATTTGATGAACCGACTACGGCTTTGGATGTCATCAGTCAGGCTTCCGTCCTGCAAATCTTAAATCAGATTCGCAAGGAAAGCGGCATTTCATTGATTTTTATCACGCATGACATCTCGGTCATCAGTGAGGTGGTCGACACTGTAATGGTCATGTACGCCGGGCAAGTGGTCGAGCGCGGGCCGGTCAGCCAAGTGATGCTGAATCCGACACATCCTTATACACGAGGACTCATTGGGTCCATTCCGCCGCTGGTTGGAGATGTGACACATACAAGGGCGATTTCAGGCAATCCCGTTCAACTGTCCAAGGTATCCGGCGGTTGTCCGTTTTATGCTCGCTGTGAGTTGCGGCAGCCAAAGTGTTTGGATGTTGCACCACCGTGGATGGAGTTGGACAACGATGTGGCGGTTGCCTGCCACTTCGCAAAGCGGGAGGTGACCCTACAGGGATGATTGAACTAAAGGATGTTACAAAGCGATTTAAGTTAAAAGGTGATGCGGCCAGGAAGCGGAAGACGTTCACTGCTGTCAATGAATTGAATCTGAGTTGGCGGCGCGGCGAGTTCATATCAGTGGTTGGCGAAAGCGGCTGTGGCAAAAGCACGCTGGCAAAAATGATCGCGGGGCTGACGGAGCCAACCGAGGGAACGATGTCACTGAATGGGGAGCCAGTTCGCCTTCATAACCAAGCAGAGCGCGTGAAGTGGGCGAGAACTGTTCAGGTGGTGCCGCAAGATCCCTATGCATCGTTAAATCCAGTGCGCAAAGTGCGCTCTTCTTTGGCCGACGCATTTTTATATCATAAACTCTCCACGCGGCAGGATTTGAACAAAAAAATGGAATCGCTGCTAGAGCACGTCGGTTTAAGTGGGCGAGAAACGTTAGATAAGTATCCGCACCAATTGTCAGGCGGCCAGCGGCAACGGCTCGTGATTGCCAGAGCGCTCTCTGTCGATCCCGACTTTCTCATCGCGGATGAATCTGTATCGATGATGGACGTTTCATTGCGGGTCGGTATTTTGGATTATCTGAAACAGGTGTCGCGCGATCGTGATCTTGGGCTGCTGTTCATCACGCACGATTTTCGGGTAGCGCGGTACATTTCAATTACGGGTAAAATCGCGGTGATGTATTTGGGGCATATTGTCGAATATGGACCAACAGAGGAAATCTTGACGAATCCGATGCACCCGTATACGCAGTCGCTGATATCTGCTGTGCCGCTGATAGCAGGGCGGGAACGTCGTGTTGAGGAAGTGGTGCCGAAGTCGTTTGAACTCGACAACGTCGATGAAACGTACCATGGTTGCCCATTCGCTGCAAGATGTCCGTTTGCACAACCGGATTGCCTTGAGGAACGTCCTGTATTGAGTGAGACCGTGAGCCAACATCATGTTGCTTGTCACTATGCGACCGCTCGGAAAATGATCGTTAATCAATAGACCGCCCTACGTGATGCGTCCCACACGAATCATGAAAATGCCAGTGAATCAGGGTATCGCGAATGGCGCACACGAGGGTACCATATTGTTTCCGGGCAGAAAAAAGGTGTGTTGCCAGACGTATCTAGAAAACTCACTATATTTCACTTCTGTCTTAAACGTCACTGGGTATTAGGCATTCGTCTCCATGAGGGATGAATGCCTTTTTGGGTTGGGCCAAGTCATACGGATTTGCTTTTCTGTACAAAATATTACATATTGCAGTTGGTGTACTGTGTGATATAATACACATAGTTCTCAGGAACAGGATAGCGACAAATGTGGGTACTGAAAAGGCGAACAATGTATTTTGGAAAATATGGTGTCAGCAATGGCTTTAAAAAACGAGGAGGGAAATTAATTTGCAACATAGCTATACGTTCATCATCATCGCATTGGCCATCATGTTTGGTGTTTATCGGCGCATTCGGCGCAATATCGGGTTTCAGCCGCTCAAGCCGAGTCGTTTGCGCGTGAGAGCGTTTATTTTCATCATCATTGGCATATTGCTGTTGGTTGCAACCATTGCGCATCCGATTGCCTACGTGTCTGACGCAATCGGAATTGCATTAGGCTTATTGTTGGGGTATTTTGCGATACAGAATACCCAATTTGAGCAACGAGGGCAATCATGGGCATATCGCCCCAAAGGCTGGATTGGCGGTGTGGTCATCTGCTTGTTCTTGGCTCGATTGGTTTACGGATTTTACAGAGACTTTGAAGTCATAGGCAATGCATCAGCAACCACTGGCGCAACATCACCATTTTCGTCCAGTTATTTTGGCGGTGATCCGTGGACTGAAGGGATTATCTTTATCTTGTTTGCTTATTATCCATGTTACTTCTTGTTTCTGGCGTATAAAGCGCGCCATCTGGATGGGGATAGGTTAACACATGCCCGTTGATTTGAGTTGTCGTATCAATCGGTTCTTTATACGCAACGGTGATGTACACATTCCAATTCTGCGTTCTCCCAAGGTACTGCTGCTTGAGCCAAAGCCTTCATTGCTACTCAAATGAAGGCTTTGGCTTGTTTAAATGAACTGAAAGTGAAGTATGTTTTTGGTTATTTCTTTGTTTGGCATTTTTTCGTTTGGTTAAAGATCATTTTAACCATTGACAAACTAAATTATCAGACTTATTATATCCATTAATATACATTGTATGTTTTGTATGTTTAAATATTAGATTAAAATGTAGAGTTGGGGCGAGTGCCGTTGCCGAATGCAGAACCACTTTATAACCAGATTGCAAACGCTTTAATTCAAAGTATCGTTGCCGGTCATTATCAAGATAAATTGCCGACAGAAGTGGCTTTGGCAGAACAATTTGACGTGAGTGTCCCAACGATAAAAAAGGCGATGACCATTCTTGTGGAGAATGACATTGTCACGCGTATTCCGGGTAAAGGGACATTTGTAAAGGACTACGAAAAGGCGAAATACATTGCGCTTGAGGCCGAACAGGAAGATGGGCAAACACAAGTGAAAAAGCCACTGGTTGTCGGCGTTGTCCTGCCAGAAATCAAGGATGATTTTGCAAACCGCTTGTTGAATGGGATCACGAGTGCTTTGTCAGAACGTGGCGCGTATGGAATATTAGGACTCTCCCGGAATGAGCGGGAGATGGAGAGCCAGATTATTGAAAATTTCTTAGACATCGGTGTGGATGGCATCGTGATCTTTCCGACCGAGGGCCAATTGTATAACCAGGACATCGTTCGGCTCTCGTTGGATGATTTTCCACTCGTGTTGATGGATCGATGGCTGCCGGGGATTGATGTGTCAAAAGTTGTCAGCGATCATGCGAATGGCACGAAACGGGCAGTCGAGTATCTGTATGAGCTGGGTCATCAAAATATTGCACTTATCTCTGTTTCTTCTGACTCGCCATTGTCGACACAGAGCATCATTGAAAGAAAAAATGGTTTTTTGCAAGGTATGGAGAATATCGGCATGCCCGTTGCGGATCACTTGGTTTGGTTGCAGGATAGAAGTGACGATGAAAATCGAGAGCTTGATGTTGAATTTGTGATGAACAAAATCAGCAGTCAGCCAGATGTAACCGCTTTAATTGGCATTTCCGCAGCGGATACGCGCATCGCTTTTGAATGCGCCAATCGCCTGGGGCTCGCTGTTCCTGAAGATATCTCCATCATTGGATTTGATATTGGCAACGCATTTCTCGATATGGGTTCATTTTTTAACGGGGGCGTGGATGGGCGAGTGGCTTGGTTAGATCAATCAGAAGATCTGATTGGGAGAGAAAGCGCAAATTTAATCTGCAGGCTCGTCAAAAATCCATGTTGTAAAGAGGTCATTGAGGTGCCGATTTCGCTCCATACTGGCGCGAGTTGCCAAGCGCCGAGGCATCTTGCGCGACTCGTTGAAAAATAGCCTTGCGTGTGCATAGGGCGGCTGATCATGCCACTCTATGCACATTCACGCTGTCTTAAATTCCGCACATTTCATGATATTGCAGAACACCAATTCGTGCGCTGATTTTATTGTTGGTCGTCACTTTGCTTCAGCAAAAAATCAATTTCCTCTTTGTACTTCCCGCCAGGTGTTTCAAGAATTTGCGGTATGCCACGCAATTGTGGGTGATGAACGATGCGTTTCAGCGCGTCACCGCCCAGTGTGCCTTCACCCACATTGGCATGGCGATCTTTCTTCGAGCCGAATGGATTTTTTGAATCATTGATATGCGCCACCTTTAGGCGATCAAGACCAATGGTTCCATCAAACTGTTCCAGAAAGTCATCAAAATGATGGACAACGTCATAGCCGTAGCTGTAGTTATGACACGTATCGATACACACGCCCAGCTTGTCCGCATGTTTGACACGTCGAATGATGTCGGCGATTTGTTCCAGGCTGTTGCCCACTTTCGATCCGTCGCCTGCCATGGTTTCCAAGCAGATGAACAGTTTCTCTGTTCCTGTTAATATCTCGTTGAGCGCGCTGGCGATTTGTTCAATGGCAAATGATTCGCCTTCGCCGACATGCGCACCTGGGTGCATGACAATGTAGCGAAAGCCAAGATATTCTACACGTTGAATTTCCTCGCGTAAAACGTCTTTGCCGTACGTGCGCGTAGCTTCCTTCGGGCTGGCCAGATTGACCAAATAAGACAAGTGCACGACAGGATCGACAATCTTGTGCGCCTTCATCAATTCAAGGCCAGCTTCCCGATTAAAATCCTCAATCGGACGAGCTTTTCCTCCACGATTGCTGCGCGTGTAAATCATAAATGTATTGGCGCCATATGAAATGGTTTCCTGCACTGCATTGAGCAATCCTGTTTTAGCCACGGACACATTTGCGCCCAACAAAATGCTGTCGTGTTCTCCTTGCACATCAATCCCTCCGTATCTGTGGTTATGTTAGCACATCACCCGCTGCGCTTTCAGCAAAGGTGCTTCGGGATTTCAAGATGACTGTCTGATGGATGGGTTGGGCAAGCTATGGTACATCTACAGAAGGCGCAGCAGCGCAGCGCTGTCTCATCACGGCAGGGGGGTGCAAAGATGGTACGGCATGGTTTTCACTTGCCGCGCCCGGCATGGTGGCTGCTCGTGGTCAGCGGTTTTTTCCACCTGTCCATCGGGCTGTCGAACACATTTGTGAACATTTTTGTGTTCAAGGTCGATCACAGTTTTTCAGCCATTGCCTGGTATAATTTGCTGGTCTTCATCTTGTTGCCGTTTACGTTCGTACTCGGTGCATGGATGGCTCGTCGGACTTCGACGGCGCTTGTTCTACGGTTGGGGATTGCCATGCACGCATTATTCTATGGAATCACGCTCATGATTGGTGAGCGGGCGGCGCATATGCCGGCATTGCTCGGCGTGTTGATGGGCTTTGCGGCCGGGTTTTACTGGTTGGCGTTTGATGTCTTGAGCGTAGAGTACACCGACAGAGGCGGGCATGAGCCGTTTTTTGGCATCCATGGTGTCTTGACATCTGTGACAAATGTGATTGCTCCGCCGATTGCAGGTTTGTTGATCAGCCGAGAGGATTTATTTTTCGGCGGCCTGACAGGTTACCACATCGTTTTTGGCATATCATTCGCGCTATTCTTGGTAGCGACGCTATTGAGCTTCCGTCTACATAGTGAAAAAATGTCGAAGATCCGTCTCGGTCGAGGCTTTGGCGCATTGCGGCGCAAAGCCTGGTGGAAACTGATGGTGGCTTCTTCGATTTACGGATTGCGCGAAGGTGTATTCATGTTTTTGATTGGACTCTTGGTGTTTTTGGCGACTGGCAGCGAAATGCGCCTCGGCGAATTCTTGCTCTTACAGGGCGCGCTTTCCTTTGTGGCCTTCTATCTTGCGGGACGTTGGTCAAACAAATTTCGATCCCGCCTATTTACGATAGGCGTCATCGGCATGTCCGTCGCTGCAGTGCTCTTTCTGTTTCCCATCACAACACCGACCATTGTCACTTATGGCTGTATCACCGCGGCCACGTTGCCATTTTTTTCAGTCCCGTTGCAGGGGTTTGTGTATGATACGATGGAACAAATCGACATCCCGGAACTCTCTACAACTACGCATATCATCGTGCGCGAATGGTTTGAAAATGCCGGACGTGTGATAGGGATTGTGTTGTTTCTCGCCATCAGCGCCAATCAGTCGACGACACAAGCGAAAGGGTTAAGCTGGCTCTCTTTTGGGCTGGGATTGGTGCAAATCGCTGCGTGGGCGCTTCTTTGGCAGGGGACGAAGCATCAGGGCGGAGGTAAACGCAGACGGCGCCTTCCTGATGAAGAAGACGCGCAGGCTCAGGATAGAGCGCGTAAACGGTTGACACCTACATCTTAAATGGCTAAACGAAAGGACGGGGATGCATTCCCCGTCCTTTTGTAATTTGCAAATGATAGAACATTACTTTTGGAAAAACGCGCGGTTTTTCTCAATGTATTCGTGTTCTTCCTCTGGAAGAAAATCTTCCTGGAAAATAGCGGATACCGGACAAACGGCTTCACAAGCGCCGCAGTCGATACACAGGTCAGGGTCAATATAGAATTGGTCGTCGCCCTCGTGGATTGCGTCTACTGGACATGTTTCGACACAGTCACCTGATTTTTCACCAATACATGCAGAAGCGATGATAAATGCCAACCAGAAAACCTCCTTACTGCAGAACCTATTGAATTCTTCGTAAATAATATACTAGGGCTACGGCGAGTGCAAGCATTACATCTTGGTAAATCGTCTAACTTGAGCGGATTTCTAAGTTTACACGGTTATGCAAGTTCCGACAACGTCGATTGCGATGTCGCCGAATGTCGATAAATCGCATCATTTTCATAGCTGCCGCGGGTGTGATCCCATCCCGAGACAAATGCGGGCGCAACTTGGCAGACTGCAATCGCGAGTGCGGCGCCAGCGATTAAATCCACGCCGTAATGTACTCGCAAATACAGAGTTGAGAGAATGATAAGCGAGACGTCAAGCGCATAAAACCAGAACAATTTCCGACAATAGCGCCACGCGTGAATCAACATGACCACCGAGAGACCAGTGTGCAGACTGGGAAAACAGTCTCGGCTGAGAAATGGACCATTGCCGTCCACTAGATTCTCCAAGGGGCCAATCGAGTGCGTAAAATGCATTGTGAAAATTGGACCAATGGCAGGGACGAAAAAATAGGTGATATAACCGATATAAAAGGCGCACACAGCAGCGGTTACATATTCCCGCATGGCCAGATGACTGTGTCTTGAAAACAGGAAGACACTGAAATAGGTCATGACAAACCAGGATGAATAAGCGCCGCAGAACAATAGCGTGAGCGGCCAACAAGTCACCGCGTCAAACCAGCGCGTTGGCGACGTTCTGAATAGGACATCGTCCAAGTGCTGCAAGAGCCGGTCGTGATCGTATGGATCAAAGACGACGGTGTAAAAGTTAATCACATCAAAGACGATAAGCACTGCGATAAAAGTCAGCGCGACGCGCGCGAAACGGTGGAGCTGAACAGCATGCGTATCCGTTTTGCGCCGTGTAAACCATGCGATAAGGCCAATCAACACACTGAGTGTCCCGTATAACCAGAAGTCGGGACGGTCGACGAGTGAAAGGGCATTGTCCAGCAGTGGGTGCCGCGAACCGCCTGTGCCAAGCACGCGATGCAGGCGAGCTGGGAAAGAAATAAAGACGACAAACAGAACAGACAGCATGAACAGACTCGCTAACTCATAAACTTCAAGACGGGCCAACGGTCGGATGGTCTGTGCAAACAGCTTAGACATTTGCCTCACCCAAATCGTCTTAAAAATAAGTGTCATCCTTTCATATGTCTGAACAAACACAGCACACGCAAAAGACAACATGCCTTATACTATACCACATTGGTTCAACACAGCTTGGGTATAATGGATAAAAGGATCCTCTGGTGGGAGTTGGTTTTGTTGAGTACATTTAAATCACGGTCGGCAGGGCGCGTTCATGTGCACACACTGCCTTCCACACGCTTTCGAACAAAAGATTTGTCCATTCGGTTACATACCCCATTGACACGTGAAACGGTCACGTCGGTTGCCATGCTCCCCTATATGTGGATGAACGGCACCAGCAAACATCCGAGTACACGCGATTTGAGCATTGCGTCTGACGAGCTATACGGCACCATCATCCGCACCAGTTTAAGCAAGCGCGGCGCGTATCAGGTGTTGGAGATTTCGGCGTCCATCCCTGACGTGAGCAGCTTGACAGACGAGGAAGTGGTGACAAAGGCGGCAGATTTGGCCTGCGAAGTGCTGGTGGATCACGCTCGCGGACAGGTGGCCTTTTCATCGAGCGCAGTTGCCCAGGAGATCGACTTGCACAAACGGCGCATCGAAGCCGTGCGGGATGACAAGATGGGCTACGCCCTGCAGCGGTGTATGGCGGAAGTGGCGGCGGATTCGGCGGTGGCCTTACCGCGGTTGGGCATGATGGAGGATTTGCCCGGCTTGACGCCCGATGCGCTCTACGACGCGTATGAATCCGTGTTGCAGAGTTGTGAAGCAAACGTGTATCTTGTCGGTCCATACACAGACGCAGACGCTCTGGCAGATAAACTGATTCAACAGTTGCAACGTGTCTTGCCAGGCGATTCGCTGCGCGCAGAACTGCGCGTCGATGCACTGGCGGTTGATGGTCAAAGCGTGCGGACAGTGAAGGAAGCGCAGGACGTCATGCAGGCCCAACTCGATGTCGGCTATCGCACCGGGGTGAATCTGGCGGACAAAAAATATCCGGCGCTGGTGATGATGAATGGTGTGTTGGGCGGTTTTGCCCATTCGAAACTGTTCCAGAATGTGCGTGAAAAAAACTCGTTGGCTTACACCGTTTGGTCGCACTTGGACGGCATGACGGGCATTCTGGCTGTGATGACCGGGATCGAACCAAGCAAATATCAGCAGGCGCTCGACATCATTCAGGAACAGCTTGTGGAAATTCAGCATGGCCATGTGACAGACGAGGAAATGTTGTTCACATACCGGGGGCTCAAAAATCAGTATACCGTTTGGTTAGATCAACCTTCCGCATTGGCCAACCTGCACTACAATGGTATCCTCGCGGGCAAGCCGAGAGAAGTGGCTGATATGCTTGAAGCGCTTTCTAGCGTATCGAAAGAAGATGTGGTGCAAGCTGCAGCTTTATTGCAGCCACACACCATCTATTTCTTGACAGGGGAAGGGGATGCGTGATGACACGAGTGTCTGAAGAAAAAAATGGGATGAAGGTTCAAGTGATAGAACAAACCCTGGCGAACGGATTGACAGTCTGTCTGATTCCACGTCCGGGCTTTCAGCAAACATTCGCGATGTTTACCACCAAGTATGGCTCGATTGACAACGAGTTTGTCAAAGGGGACGAACAGATTCGTGTGCCGGACGGGATTGCCCATTTTTTGGAACATAAAATGTTTGAAGATGAAGAGAAGGAAGTTTTTAGTCAGTTTGCCGAACATGGCGCTTCTGTGAATGCGTTCACCACGTTTGATCAGACGGCCTATTATTTCTCTGGAACGTCCGATTTGAAAGAAAACATCAATATCCTGCTCGATTTCGTGCAAAAAGTGTATTTGACGGATGAGAACGTCGAAAAGGAAAAAGGGATTATTGCCCAGGAAATTCGCATGGGTGACGACAATCCGGATCGGAAAGTTTTTATGGATTTGTTGTCGGCAATGTACAGTGCGCATCCTGTTCGCATCGACATCGCTGGGAGTGTCGAGTCGATTCAGAAGATTGATAGAGCGACATTGCTGCAGTGCTATCAGACATTTTATCATCCAAGCAACATGATTTTGGTGATTTCTGGCGGTTTTGACCCTGACGAAGTGTTGAGTTGGATTCGCGAAAACCAATCTGCGAAACATTTCGATCCGCCAGCGCACCTTGATCGGGTGTATCCGTTCGAACCAGTAAAGCCGAATGTGAACTTACAAAAAGCGCAGTTGCCGGTTTCACTGTCGCGTTGTTTGATTGGGTGGAAGGAAACACATCTGCCGCAGGAAAACGAGGATTTAATGCGCCAGGAACTGCTGACAGGCCTCGTCCTTGACACATTGTTTGGCAAGACAAACCTGTTCTATGAAGAACTATTGCGCGACGGTCTTATCGACAAAGGATTCTCATGGGAATATGAGCTGACTTATCAATATGGCTATACGGTAATAGGCGGCAATGCGCCGCAGCCTGAAAAACTGGTGGAGCGGGTAAAACAGTATGTTGTCAAGGCTACTGAACGTGGCATTCCTGCGGAAGATTTTGCACGCGCGCAAAAGAAAGCCATTGGCCGTTTTATGATGAGTCTTGACCAAGTGTCCAGCATCGTTCGAGCATACACGACGTATCGGTTGCGCCATGCAGATTACTTGGCCACCGTTGACGTTTTACAGTCTTTGACCCTTGATGATGCCGAGGCGAGATTGCGCGAACATTTGCGTGAAGAACAGATGGTGGTTTCCATGGTTCTGCAAAAAAGCGCGTCAGCCTGACCATACTTTGCCATGGGTGACTGCTACAATTGAGCGTTGGTGTTCATATTGTGGCTTTTGCACGATGCTCCCAGGCCCTGAATGGTTGTTGGGTTTCACTTGAGCGGCCAAGTCGATGGTCGCTTCGGATTGGTCAGCAGGACGTTCTCTGAATAAGTTCAAGATGAGCACGCCGGCAAAAATAGAGAGTAGGCATAAAATGCACGCTGGAATGATGGCAGCGTGTATTTTTGCTGTGCGCATATGCACACTCCTTTCCCTGGATGACAGGTGATTTTGTATGAGCATACGTCAAACGAATCGCGAAGGGTGTCAGTTCATGGATGTAAAAAATGGCGGTTGTGCGCTTATTTTGTCGAAAGTTTGGCATGAGTTGCATTTTAAACCGGATCGATTCTGCGTTAATATGAAAGGAAAGAAGTGTGTCTCGGCGAAAAAACAGCCGACGAAAAGATACGCTTGGAGAATCTATTCCGTCTGGGAGCGATGTTTAGATTGTGGCAAACGTGGTTGATTGTACTTTGCATCCTCATCGTGGTCATTGCTGTGGTCGTTTACGCCATTTATAAGTTGACGACGAAAGGATTTCCCAAACCAGCTTACCGACGTCCGCAGTTCGTGCCTGAACCGGACAAGTGGTCTGACACAGGTTTGTATATTGCATGGATAGGGCATTCGACCCTGCTCATGCGCATCAATGGCATCACCGTTCTGACTGATCCGGTATTCTCGCATAAAGTTGGGGTGCGCATCCCCTTTCTCACGATTGGTCCGGCAAGGCATGTCTCTCCCGCACTGGAACCAGAAGATCTGCCGCCCATCGATGTGGTGCTTCTTTCACATGCGCATTTGGATCATTTGGACATGCCCAGTTTGCGGGCGGTGGTCAGTCCGGCCACAGAGATCGTCACTGCGCATGGAACGGGACGTTTGCCGCGCAAATTTGATGCGAAACACGTGCATGAATTGGCGCCTGGCGAGACGTTGACACTGTCCTGCGGCTTGGAGATCAGCGGCCAGCGCGTTCGCCACTGGGGCAATCGATTCCCTTGGAATCGCAGGTACGGATTTCTCGGCTACATCCTCAAGCATGCCGATTGGCGCGTGTTTTTTGCGGGGGATACCGCGTATACACAGGCGCTGTCCGAGGTGAAGGCGCACCACCCAGATGTGACCTGCATGCCGATTGGCGCGTATGCGCCAGAGACGTTCCAAGGCGCGCACTGTACGCCAGAGGAAGCGTGGAAGATGTTTGAGGACACTGGCGCGCAAGTGCTCGTCCCTATGCATCATGACACGTTCGTGCTTTCGCGTGAACTGGTGGATGAACCGTTAGCTCGGCTGATACAAGCTGCTGGTGAAAAGAAAAATCGGATTGTGATCACCCAACACGGACAGACATTTTACGCCAAATCCCGACAATCGCTCAAGAGGGATTGACGCTGACCCGATTTTCTATGAAAATTCAGGATAACATAGATAAAATATTTGGGCGTGGTAGGCGTTGGCACTGACCAAGGCACATGCGCAAAGAGACAAAGGAGTCAGAGTCAGATGGCCCAATTAGATGCATTGCGCCTCGGGTGGCCCGGGTTGCTTGCCGCATATGGCGAATGGTTGCCTATTTCAGAACAGACACCGCAGTTGACGTTGCATGAGGGGAATACACCACTTGTTTACGCAGCTAAATTGAGCGAACAGGTCGAGGCGTCCGTCTATTTGAAGTTCGAGGGCGCAAACCCGACCGGATCGTTTAAAGATAGAGGGATGGTGCTCGCGGTTGCCAAAGCGAAGGAAGCTGGCAAGCGCACTGTCATCTGTGCCAGCACGGGCAACACTTCTGCCTCTGCGGCAGCGTACGCGGCCAGGGCCGGAATGGAAGCGGTGATTCTCATTCCGCATGGTTACGTCGCATTGGGAAAATTGGCTCAGGCCGTCCAGTACGGTGCGCGTATCGTGGCGGTGCGTGGCAATTTTGACGAAGCGCTGGAGATTGTGCGGGAAGTCGCTGATCCATTGGGCATGGCGATTGTCAACTCCGTCAATCCGTATCGTCTCGACGGGCAGCAAACGGCTGCGTTTGAAGTGTGTGACGTGCTGGGCCAAGCGCCTGACGCGCTCTATATCCCTGTGGGAAATGCGGGCAATATCAGCGCTTATTGGCAAGGGTTTGACGCCTATTTTCAAGCGGGTAAAACGAAGCACAGACCGCGCATGTACGGCTTTGAAGCGGAAGGGGCTGCCGCCATCGTGCGTGGGGAGCCGATTGCGCAACCGGAGACATTTGCGACAGCGATTCGCATCGGCAATCCTGCATCTTGGGATAAAGCTGTCCATGCGGCTGACGCGTCCGGCGGGCAGATTGCTTCGGTCACGGACGCGGAAATTGCGGCGGCGTATCGCTTGATTGCAAAGGAAGGGTTGTTTGCCGAGCCAGCCTCTGCCGCGAGCGTTGCTGGGCTGTTGCAGCGCCATCAGAACGGGCAAATCGAGCGCGACGAGACCATCGTCTGTGTGCTCACAGGAAACGGCCTAAAAGACCCGGACAGCGCAATCTCCTTGGCAGGCGATGTGACGGAAGTGGTTGACTGCAATTTTCAGGCTGTTGAATCGTTGCTTGGGGGGCGCGTATGACCGTCCATCGTCTTTCGGTGCGCGTGCCAGCCACCAGCGCCAATCTGGGTCCTGGGTTTGACTGCATGGGGCTCGCGCTCGAATTATTCAACGAGTTTTCTTTGGAATTGGAGCGCCCATTTGGCGTGACGGTCAGTGGCGAATGGGATGAGCGGCTGCCGATTGGCGAACAAAATGTCGTTGTGCAGGCGATGGTGCGGCTCTTTGCAGAGGCAGGGGTTGCACTTGATGATTTGCCCGCTTTTGCGCTCCATTTGGACAATCAGATTCCCATTTCGTCTGGTCTCGGTTCAAGCGCATCGGCGATTGTCGGTGGATTGCTCTTGGCGAACGCGCTGTTGAGCACGTATCGACCAAACGCCGCTTTGTCCCAACAGGAGGTGTTGGCGCTGGCCGTGGCCATCGAAGGTCATCCGGACAACGTCGCTCCGGCGCTGCTTGGCGGCGGAACACTGGTTTTTCACGATAAAGCAGGGCCGCGCACCGTTTCGTTTCCGATTCCGGATGCGCTCTGTTTTGTCGCCGCAACGCCCGATTTTGCTTTGAGCACAGAAGAGGCGCGCAAAGTGCTGCCTGCTGTCTACGAAAGGGCGCAGGTGGTGGAAAATGTCGCACAGTGCGCCAGGTTGATGCTGGCCCTCACCATGGCAGATCTCGATTTATTGCGCGGCGGTTTGACTGACCACCTGCATGAACCGTATCGCTTGCCACTGGTGCCTGGCGCCAAGGATGTGGTGCGGGCTGCAGTCGAAACAGGGGCCTTTGCGGTCACCTTGAGCGGCGCAGGTCCAACACTGCTGGCTTGGTGTCGTCAGGATCACGCCGTGCAAATTGCCGATGAGATGACGTTGGCTTGGCGCAATGCAGGCACGCCATGCCGTTCACTTGTGCTCTCTCCATGCAAGGAACCGACAAGTGTCTGTGTTCATCACGCCATTTCGTAACCGCAGATAACGACCATGCAGACCGTGCGTGCTACATTCGCACGGTCTTTTCATATGCTACAAGACAGAGCGCGTAGTGTGATGCGCCCTGTACCAGCAGCATCATGACAATGCCAGTCAACGGCTGGCGTGGCACCAGTGTCACCAAAGGAGAGAAGAGGATGCGTGATAAAGACGATTTGACGATCACGCGGGCAGTACGGGCGTCATACAACCTTAAGGTGGATAAACTCACATGGTGCGATTCGCTTTACCTGCGGCGTGTAGCGGCTCGTCTTGAGGCGCGAGACAAGACCTATAAATTAAAGCGGTTTGCTGGCACACAGCAGCGACTGCAAACGCTGGCCAATGGTTATCAGCAAGTCGCGGCGTGTAGATTGCATGAGTTTCCCACATGGCATCGGACAGCACAAGGCAAAGCATACATACGTGTACAGGGGCAACTCTTGTATTTGCTGGATTGGGTACACGGCAAACCGTTTGAGCACACATCCGCGCACGCGTATGCGCTTGGTCGCACATTGCGCAAATTGCACGTGCCACCGCGCAGCCGTCAATCGTTCACCACGCCTTCACTAAGGCGGCGAATTGACCAAATTGAGCAAGTGACAACCCTTTTGTCCAACAAGGACAGCACACTTCACTTGCCCTCTGTCGCGCGTGATTTCATCACGGTGCAAACGGACGCGCTTGTGCCACTGCTGAAAACATCCATGCGCATGTTGAAAGAACTTGGACCCAAATTGTCATACGTGATGGTGCATGGAGATGTCACCGTGCCCAATGTGCTGATGAACGGGAGAACCGCTGTGCTCATCGACTGGGAGCGGTTAAGCCTGGGCTTTGCCATGGAGGAACTGGCAAAAACGGTGATGAACACGTGCAATTTGTCCATTCCACATGCGCGTGCGCTTTTGGCGGGGTATGGCTGGTCGTCTCTTTCCGATGACGCCAAAGCCGCTTTCGGTGTCTTCCTGCAAATTCCGCGCGAAGTCAACTATCTTCTTTTGCGGGCGTCGCGCAGGCGGCCAAGCAAAGCGGATAGGGCGCAGTGGAAACTGGTGATGGACACGTGGGCGGAACGACAAAGGCTGTTCGAGGCGCTGGTCGATGTGTAAAAGGGCGTTGTGACAGATGAGGTGGACAGGCCTTGTCGTGTAGTACAATGGGGAAGGAACGTGGTGGCCTGCCGAAGCATGGTAGGGCGCTTAGGTGCCATATGATTTTTGGAGTAGGAGCGAGTTTAGGTTGGAGGACATATTAAACAACACTTTGATGTCCCATTTGGGGATGAAAATCATTGAGTCAACACCGGATAAAGTGGTGATGACGATGCCGGTTGATGCGCGTACACATCAGCCCATCGGCTTGCTCCACGGCGGTGCGAGCGTGGCGCTGGCTGAGTCTGCTGCCAGTCTTGCCTCGCTTTTAAACCTCCAGTCGGAGGAGAAGACGGCCGTTGGTCTCGAAATCAACGCGAACCACATTCGGGCCGTCCGTGAAGGGCTAGTCACGGCGACGGCGACGCCAATTCACCGTGGCGCTTCGACCATGGTGTGGGATGTGAGGATTACAAACGAACGAGATCAACTCGTTTGCATCTCCCGCTGTACGGTTGCCATTATCAACCGCAAAAAATGAAGAGACCGTCATGCATGATGCTTCCTACACCGGCAGCATCGTGAAAATGCCAGTCAATGGGCGCATCGCGGATGACGCACACCAAGGTATTGGATTATTTACAGGATAGGGGGATGTGGACGGATGATTTTTGAAACGACACTGCGCGTGCGGTTTCGTGATACGGACATGTACGGGCATGTCAATAACGCCACTTATGCCACCTACGTGGAAGAAACGCGCGTCGCGTTTTTGCTGGAAGTGTTTGGTGAGTTTACGGTTCCGCTCATCGTGGCCTCTGCCGCTTATCAGTACACATACCAAACCCGGTTTCCAGAACATCGAGATATTGTGGCGAAAATGTGGTTTAGTTCCATCGGCAATTCTAGCGCCGAGATTGCGACAGAATTGCTGGCCCAGGACGGTACTTTGCTGTGCAAATCACAGGTGACGATTGTTTATTTTGATTATCAAGCCCAAAGGCCAGCGCGTATTCCAGAGGACGTTCGCTCCGTTTTGCATCGTTACACCATGGACAGCCCCGAGTAACAAGCAGGAAACCCGCCATGTGCGATGTGTCCCGCATCTATATCACTGTGTAAATCATCCGTGCAGCGCGGGTGGCGCTGCACTCTGCACCAAGGTGTCGATTTCATTTTCGGAATGGGGGAATAGACGAATGCATTCGTCGAATGAAGAAAATCAGGTGCCGAGCACCTGGACCAATCCGCTCGCCATGTTTTCCCTGGCGGGAAAGCGCGCAGTGGTCACTGGAGCCAGCCGGGGGATTGGCCGCGCGCTGGCAATTGGCCTAGCGGCAGCGGGAGCAGATGTCGCGCTCGTCGCTCGGGATGAAGCCGCATTGACGGCTGTACAGGACGTGATATTGGCTCATTTCCCACAGCGTAAAGTGTCTGTTCACATCTGTGATTTACAGCAGGTAGACGATATCACAGCTGTCGCTGAAGCGATTTATTCGCTGGGTGCGGTGGATATTTTGGTGAACAATGCGGGCATGAACATCCGTACACCTGCTGTCGATGTGACACCTGCCGAATGGCAGGCGATTGTTGACACAGACTTGCGCGGTGCATTTTTTGTGGCTCAAACGTTCGGACGACGGATGGTCGAGCAGCGCGCTGGCAACATTGTCAACATCTCTTCTGTGGGGGGACATGTCGCCTTGCGCACAGGTGTCGTCTATGCCGCTGCCAAAGCGGGTGTGATCCAGATGACCAAGGTGTTGGCGATCGAATGGGGAAAACATGGCGTGCGTGTCAATGGCATTGGTCCCTGGTATTTCAATACGCCGCTGACTGCCGAATTGCTTCGTCGTCCAGAGTATCTCGCTGACATTTTGGCGCGCACACCGCTGAACCGTGTCGGGGAACTGCAGGAGTTGATTGGCCCGACCATTTTCTTGGCTTCCGAAGCGGCCAGCTATGTGACGGGACAGACGCTGTATGTGGATGGCGGTATGACCATCTATGGGTTTTAGACAATCGGGACATGATGCGAGGGATTGATTCATAGATGTAAGAAGCGTTTTGCGGGATTTTCGCAAAACGCTTAACTGTTTTTGGGGATGGGTGGACATTGCATGATGTTGATGAGTAACGGTCCATTTCGATATCACGGGGTGCATGTGGGTCAGGTGTTCGATGTAGACTAGATATCCAGTGGAGTTATTTATCCAATCCGTTTGAGGGTGCCTATTGAAAACGTTCGATATCTGCCACAGTCAGATCGGTGAGATCCGCCACTTCTTCGATGGGCATCCCTTTGTTCAGCAAGCGGCGCGCAACAGCGAAGGCTTTCATGCGTTCTCCCTCAATTTTGCCTTCTTCTCTGCCTTCTTCTCGGGCGCCTTCAATGTTGGATATCCAATCGTTCATCGCTTTCTGACGGGACTCATACAATTCACGCGCCTCACGGTCTTGGCTCAAGAACTCCAGCGTCGTCAACGCTTTTTGCAAGGCCGGTTCTCCCATCACAAGTTCCCCCATTTTTTCCGGTGTAGGTCCTAGTAAAAACAGCATCCAACGCACCAGCTTTCGCTGTTGCCCCACAGAGACCTCTCGCAATTTTTGCAGTTCAATCATGTGGACTTCGATATCATTCGTCAAGACGAGCCCAGTCCTCGTATCTAAAAGTTGAAATATGCTGTGGTAATGCTCACTGGCAAGATAATTGAAACCGAGGATGTTGATGGTCACGGTGCGACAGAGATTCCGATAGCGTCCACCTTCAACCAACTGGCCACCGTACATCCGAGCCCAATAGTAAAGTGTGCGTTTCTCAATATCTCGCTGGTTCCAAAGCTGTATCTCGATATTGACCAGTGTTCCATTGGATGACCTGGCTTTGATGTCCAAAATGGACTGCTTGTCATGAACCGCATCTTTGTCCAAAAATGGATTGAGAATTTCGATCTCGGTCACACCGGGTTCATTGGCCGACTCAAAAACAGCGTTGAGAAAATCCAACAGAATATCCTTATTTTCCTCGATGCCGAAGATACGTTTGAACACAAAGTCGACACTTGGTGTGAGCAGTTCCATGGCCATCACCCATCCTGAATATTAAATCGGTACATTCGTGCTAAACTATCCACAATGCCCGATTTGTTTGATATAAATTCTTTTAGGATGCAGGCATCGTAAATGCGACCTGATAGATATGAGCATATCATATCTCAGAACATCATTCATCCATCGCCTTCCAGTCATTTCGAGTTAAGACTCCTGTGTTTCACGTGTTGGCAAAGGCGCTATGTCATCGCCCTCATCGCGCTTTTCCGCATTCGAATTCTCGATCACGCCGCTTGAACTTTGCACAGTCAGCAATGACGTGTCCACATCGGGCATGCGCCGCTGCAGAAAGGCCAGACGCGCAGCTTGCTCAACATCATCATCCAATGGATCCAGCGGTGTCGATTGGCCGGCGTAGGCAAGTGCGGTCGACAGAATGGCGTCGGCAAACTGCGGATTTTTGGGCAACAGCGGACCGTGAATATAAGTGCCCCAGACGTTTTGGTGGTGAACCCCCTCGAACCCGCTCTCGCCATTGTTGCCGTGTCCATGGAGCACTTTGCCGAGCGGTGCATGATGGTGCACTGTGCGGCCGCCGTGGTTTTCAAAGCCCATGATGACGCCGTATTCCTCTGTTTCAATTGCCACGTTGCCAATCAGGCGCGACAGGCCCGTGCCCGCGCTGGTGTACATGTCCAGCACATCGAGTCCAGCGATTTTTTCGCCGCTTGGCATTTGATAATATGCGCCGAGCAATTGATACCCGCCACAAATAGCGAGTAGCGGCAGCCCAGATGCAATGGCGTGCTTGAAATCACGCTGATAGCGCGACAGATACTTGGCTACCAGTTCCTGTTCGCGGTCGGAGCCGCCGCCCAACAAGACGAGATCGTACGCTGTCAAGCGAAGGGTGTCATGATGGGTGACTTGGTGCAGATTCACGTCGATGCCGCGCCAGCGCAGGCGCTGTACCAGTGTCAAAATATTGCCGCGGTCGGCGTACAGATTCAATAAATCAGGATACAGATGCGCGATATTCAGTGTTTGTCGACTCATGCTCTCTCGCCTTCGCAGATAAGGTGTGTACTGTTTTGTGCAACAGTGTGTACGTGCTTAAGATGAAAACGGGGGTGTCACGTTCGACACCTGCGTCAATCGCCAGTTGAACGGCTTTATCCATATCTGGCTCAATGCTGATTTTCGCTTCGTCCACGCCAGCGTATTTCAAGCGCAGCGCCATGTCTTCCGCGCGCAAACCGCTTGTGAAAAACTTATCGATGTCATGCGTTTCAGCGAACAATTCAAAATCTGCATCCCAGAGCCAGGAAACATCCCGTCCGTCAGCTGCCAAATCGTTGATGCCAATGACGACGGTTTTGCGACCCGGCTCTGTCACCACCGCCTGTACGACACTGTCACATCCCGTTGGATTCTTAATCAGGTTGAGCGTCGTTGTGGCGGCAGTGTTAAACGCCTGCATCCGTCCGTCTGGTGGGATGTAGTCGGCTAAGCCTTGATGTATCGGCTCCGCCCACAATCCCACCACGCGCGCGCCGCTTGCGGCAGCCAGCACGTTGTAGGCGTTATATAGGCCTTGAACAGGCATCGTCAAGTGGAGATCAGGCACATCCGCTTCCTGCAGCGTCATCGCCTTTCCTTGATAGATACCGATAAATTCTGGATGTGGGCGGCCGAAATCACAGTTGGGGCATTGGTACAGGCCGAGTTGACCATACCAAAACGCGCTGTATTGCAACTCATGACCACAGCGCAGACAGAACTGGCCGTCGCGCATTTGCTGGCGCTCGCCGGATCGTGCTGTTTCCCTGGCCATCCCGTAATAAAACGTCTTGCGACTGGCGCGCAGGCCGATATTGCGACAAATTGGATCATCGGCATTGAGCACCAAGCAAGCATCCGTCTTACGGATGGCGGCAAACAGTTTTTCCACCGTCGCATCGAGTTCGCCGTATCTGTCCAACTGATCGCGAAAGACATTGGTCACAATGGTGATGACGATGGGCAACGCTTCGGCAATGTGGGGGAAAGTGGCTTCGTCCACTTCCAGCACAGCGGTTTTTGCCCGAAACCGACCGCGCCAATTGGCGTGTTGAATGAATGCAGTCGCGATGCCTTGGGCTAAATTTGCCCCTTTGTGGTTGGTGATAATCGGCTCGTCGTGCTGCATCATGGCCGCGAGGAGTGAGGTTGTCGTCGTTTTGCCATTGGTGCCGGTCACGACGATGACACGCTCAATGCGCCGACCCATTTTATGAATAAATCGCGGCGACAAACGCAGAACAAGTTTGCCGGGGAAACTGGTGGCATCTTTGCCGCGCAGGCGCAACAGCCCAGTTACAAACTTGCCGATGAGAGTTGCGAACATCATCTTTTTCGTCCTTTCAAAGCTGTTTACAATCCTGAAAACCAAGACGGCGCCAAGGGCTGCGCCATCCACGATACCCCCTGATTGACGGGCATTTTTATGATACTGTTGGTGTGATGCGCGTCGCGTATGGTGGGTTGGGCGCATATCTCGCCCGGTCATTCGCGAATTGGCATTTATGTGGATTATACTATAATCAGGCGGGACAGACATGGAAATGAGGGAAGCGGATTGTTTGAAGAAAAATCGATTACCGCGCAAACCAAGGCGGAATTTTACGATATTTTGAAAGGGCAACTGCATCATCTGCTCGAAGGAGAGGCAAATTCCATTGCCAACCTCAGCAATACGGCGGCATTGCTGAATCTTCATGTGCAGGACATCAACTGGGTTGGTTTTTATCTCTGGCAGCCTGCGGACGAACAGTTGGTGCTCGGTCCATTTCAAGGCAAGCCTGCTTGCATTCGCATCGCTTTAGGCAAAGGCGTCTGCGGCACAGCTGCAAAAGAGCGGGAGTCAGTCGTCGTAGCGGATGTGCTGACGTTTAATGGGCATATAGCCTGCGATCCGGTTTCGCGTTCGGAAGTGGTCATTCCGCTCGTGGTTGGAGATGAACTGATTGGCGTATTGGATATTGACAGTCCGCTGCCAGGACGCTTTGACGAAGCGGACAAGGCAGGGTTGGAACAGGTTGTCCAAGTGATTTTGCAACACACCAAGTTTTAAAATGGATAAAGGGAGGTCTGTAACAATGCGCTTATATGGCTATCGTCGCTGTTCGACTTGCCGCGAAGCACAAAAGACGCTGGAGGCCAATGGGGCAAAAGTGGAGTTTCACGACATCGTTGAACATGCACCGAGTGAAGAGACCATTCGGTTTTGGGTAAAACAATCGCAAAGGCCAATTTCCGACTTTATCAATACGCGGGGAACGGTTTATCGCGATAAGGGGCTAAAGACAGCCAACCTTTCAGAAGACGAGTGGATCGTCCAATTGGCACAGGAAGGGAAACTGATCAAACGGCCCATCCTTGTCACGGCGCGGGACGAGGTGCTGGTTGGTTATCACGAAGGCGCATATCGCAGGCTTGCGCTAGGGGAATGAGTATGGCGTTCAATTACGATGCGTAGGGCTTTTTACAAGTTCTTCGGTGAAGGGCGTGTGTATTTGACGAGACTGTTTTATGGCCTTGAGTTGCCGCAGGAATGGAAGGACGCCTTGCGTGCGCTGCAAACGGCCTTGAAAGCCAAACAAGTTCAAGCAAATGCGTGGAACAATCCAGATTTGCTGCATATGACCGTCTTGTTTCTCGGGCAAATGGAAGAGGAGTCCCTGACAAATGTGGTGGCTGCGGGGGAAAAAGCGGTCCAGGACTGTCGTCCGTTCCAGTTGACGACAGGTTCCCTTGGACAGTTTTCCCGCAACAAGGTGTTCTGGCTAGGGCTGGACAAGCAACACAGCGATTGGCAAGCGCTCAACCATCTACACCAACAAGTCAAAGCAGCTATCTTGGCTCAATTGCCGCTCGATTTGGATGAGAAGCGATACCGACCACATATCACACTTGCACGTAAATTACAGCAGCACGTCGATGTGGACCGGCTCGCTTTGCCAGAGCCCCTGACGGCGACATTTACAGACCTGTGTCTCTTTGAGTCAACGCGGATTGACGGTCAATTGTGTTACCCAATCCGCCATCGTTTTGCTTTTACATCACACGCAGATGAGGAAATGCCCATGAAGTGGTGATGCAATGACAACAGGCGCCGATGTGACGGCGCCTTGATTGATTCGCATTTTCATGGTTGTGCCAGTAGGACCATATTGCGCAAAGCAGATTATCTTCTTCTTTTTTCTTCATAGAATTTCAATCCCATCGCGTCGAGCCTCATATCCATATCCAGAAAAGACATATCGCCGAGTGCATGTCCTTCGCTGCGAAGTGTTGTCGTGATGAGCGTGCGCAGTGCTTGCTCAATCGTGTCGATCTCGACGTCAGGCGTGTAGATTTCCTCGATGAGTGCTGCAAACATGTCTACCCACCGTCCGGTCTCTTCTATGGCTGTCGCTTTTGGCGATCTCCCGAAATGCGCATGGTACACCCAAGTGAACGGGAGTTGTTCTAACATCGTCAGTGTATTGTGGACAGCGGCGGGATCGAAGTCAATCGGTGAGGATGACGGAAGAATGAAATCGTAGCCAAAGTGCGTGAGTGCATCAGGATAGCAAATGCCCACCGCGTCGCCGGCAAACAGCGCATCTGACAATTCGTCGAGAATGGTGAAATGATGTTTGGCATGGCCAGGAGAATCGAAAAACTGGAGGGTTCGTTTGCCGATGGCAAGTTTGGAGCCGTGCGCTTGGGTGCGAATTTTGTCCGCAGGCACCGGCACCATGGCGCCAAACAGGCTGTTGGCGCGTTCGCCGTACACTTCTGACGCGCCTGCCCACAGCTTGCTCGGGTCTGCCATATGGCGAGCGCCACGCGGATGGACGACCAAATCCGCGTTTGTCGCCTTTGCCATCATTTGTCCAGCGCCACCGGCGTGATCGAGATGGACATGCGTGACGATGACGTGGGCTAAATCCGCTGGGCGCAATTCAAGGGCGCTAAGGCCATGAATCAGCGCATCGTGCGAATTGGCAGCGCCAGTTTCAATCAAGGTCGGCGCGTCATCGAGAATGAGGTAGGCCGCTGTGCGCTTAGGTGTATTCCGTTCAAGTACATCGATTTGCCAGACGTCTTTAGCGACTTCAATCGGTTGGGGAAAGTTCGCGTTCGTCAAGTGTATTCACGCTCCATTCCTCGCCATCCAGCGCTGGATGGCGACACGTCGATGTCGTTTCGTGTCTATCAGCGTTTGTCCCGCTTTGAATTGCGTCGTTTCTCTGCGTCCTTCTGCTGGTTTGACATGCTTTGTTGATCTCTCCAGCTCAAGGACAGGTTTCGACGGGTGTGGCTGGCAGGAATTTGTCCGCTGTTTTTCTGACTGCCTGTTGCGTTCCACGTGCTTCTATGGGTCTTTAAACTGGTGACCTTTGCTGGGCGTTGCGTTTTCTGAAGCGACGATTTGCCAGCGGCAGTTTGGGCTCGTCCGGCAAGGAATTCATCGACAGAAACGATTTCGGCCAGCGCGTCGTGATCTAACGCCACATCGGCTGTCTCCCGCGAAACGCTCAATAATATCCCCATGCCGAAGAGGTTGATGACGATGGCTGTGCCACCATAGCTGATGAACGGCAAAGGAATCCCTGTGACCGGTAAAAGCCACGTGACTGCGCATAGGTTGATGGCCGCTTGGATGATGATGGTACTGGTCAGACCGACGGCCATGAGCGCGCCAAATCTGTCGCGGGCATAGCGGGCAATGCGAAACCCGCGCCAAGTGATCACCGCGAAGATGGCCAACAAAGCGGCATCGCCCAGCCAACCCCATTGCTCGGTGAAGACGGCAAAGATAAAGTCCGTGTAAGGTTCCGGCAAATACCCAGTGGCCATGATGCTCAAATCAAAACCGCGCCCGGTGAGACCGCCATTCGTGATGGCTGTCAGGCCTTGAATCAGTTGGTAGCTATTTCCGCTCGCTGTTTGGAACGGATGAAAGAATGATTCAAGCCTGCTACTCCGGTAAGAGGCAAAATGGGCAACCAGGTATGCGCTTGGCAACATCACGGCGAGCGTGAGAATGATTGGACGCATGCGCAGTCCAGAGGCGAACATCACGACAAGCGCTGTGCCGAACAGCGTTGTGGATGTGCCCATGTCAGGTTCAATCAGAATCAGGATGGTGAGCATCAGTACAACCAGCATTGCAGGTCGGAATGTTCGGCGTGAGTCATGTAAAATGTTCATTTTTTTTGTCAGCAAAAATGATAAATACATGATGACGACGAGAATGGCGACTGCAGATGGCTGGAGGTGAAAGCTTGTGGTGCCCAACCAACGTGTTGCGCCTAAGCTGCTACGGCCCACACCGGGCACGAGAACCAGCAGTAACAAAGAAACGGCGAGGAGCAAGAGTTTTGCAGCATGCTTGAACCAAAAATGGTAGGACAGGTATGTAGCAAGATAAAACACAATCAGGCCGAAAATGCTTGCCCCTAGCTGGCGGATGGCCATATGGGCGGCTGATTGGCCGTTGTGCAGCTCGATGACGGTACTTGCAGAATAGACTGTGACAATGCCAATTCCGGTGAGCATGAGGACCGCAATCATGAGGATATAGTCCGGCTGGTGCCGCTCGGTCCGCATTGTAAACACCACCTCGTGAATACAGAAACAGTTCTTCGATGTCAGCGCTATACGTAGCGCTAATGAATTCGACATATCATCTCGATTCCCTGCCTGCATGTACAGCGGAGATGCAAATGCGTTTTGTTGTCGGAGGTAGAAGGAAGAGGGCGGGCAGTGCCCGCCTTACCACCAATGCATGCCAACGGCCGTAATCCCGAGAATTGCCGCGATGGGGATGGCCATGTGCCAGCCGCCGCCTGGTCCACCACCTGGCGGCATGCCGACAGGTCCGCCAGGGCCCATGGGCATTTGGCGGAGCATCTCATAATTTGGATCCCACTGCCAAGCTGTTTCCCGGCTCGGTACGTGCCCGAGGATGATATGATGTTTATTTAGATGAACGATCACGCCTTGAAATGTTCCAAAATGCGTATGGCACTGAACGTGCTGACCAAGTAATTTGCGCACGTGACGATGCGTAACCATGTGTATACGCCTCCTTTGCACTGCCTAGCTTATGGGGCGCGTATCCCGGATGTAGCGGCGAATGCACAGATTGTCCGACCTCGTTTATAATGGGAAGGTGACAGATGTATGCGTCCGAACCTAAAGACAGAGGGTTTTTGGAACATGGCGCATCGAGGCGCTTCTGCTGTTGCGCCTGCCAACACGTTTGCCGCCTTTGAAGCAGCTGTGCAGATGGGGGCCAATGTCATTGAGACAGATGTGCATTGGACCCGAGACAACGTGCTGGTGGTTGCGCACGATGATACAGTTGACGCTGTAAGCAATGGCTCTGGACGGATTGCCGAGATGAACTACAAGGATTTGCTCGCACTTGACTTTGGCTATCGGTTTACACTTGACGAAGGAAAAACGTTTCCTTTTCGCGGGCAGGGCGTGCGTATCCCAACATTTTATGAATTGTTGTCCAAGATGCCTGGGATTAGAATCAATGTAGATCTCAAACCGGAAATCGCGCATGCCAGCTCTTTTTTGCGTGTTGTCGCACGGGCAAACGCCATGCACCGCGTAGTGCTCGCATCATTTCACCACCGCACATTGGTAGAAGCGCGCCAGCGTTGTCCAGAACTGGCGACCAGCGCCTCCACCCGCGAAGTGGTGCAGTTTCTCCTTGGGCTGCAGGAATGTTCGATATTGGGTCAGCGAAAGCCAGTGTCGTATGTGGCGCTCCAAGTTCCGCACCGTTTTTGGGGACACCAACTGGTCAACGCGCGTTTTGTCCGTCGCGCAAAACGGCAGGGTGTGGCGGTGCACGTATGGACGGTGGACCATCCGGCTGATATGGAGCGATTGATCGCTTTAGGTGTAAACGGGATTGTGACAAATGAACCAAATGTACTGAAAGCTGTGTTGGCGAAACAGCACTGAGGATTTTTTTGAAGTCCGAGGGAATATCGCGGTTGATCCGCTGAACAGCTGCGTTGAAAGAACACGGAGGGCTTGAGTTTTGGAAACATTACGCCGCAATATTCGCGATTTGGATTTTACCACATTTGGTGTATTGCTTTTGCTCGCAGTATGCGGCACGGTGGCCGTGGACGCCGCATCATCCGGTCCGCACCACATCGGCGTGCCCAGTCATATCATGACAAAGCAGATAGGTTATGAGGTGTTTGGCTGGCTGATGATGTTTGCGGCCACCTTGTTTGATTATCGCCTCTTGCGGCGTGTTCGCTGGTGGGTGTACGGTGCGTCGATTCTCGGGTTGCTCGCGGTGTTTGGCGCTACGCCGGTCAATGGCGCGCATTCGTGGATCAACCTCGGCGTGACCACCTTCCAGCCGTCCGAGTTGGCCAAGGTGACGATGATTCTGTTGATTGCCGCCTTTATGGCTGGTGTTGATGAATCTGAAGTGCCGGATTACCGGCTGCGCAGTGTATGGCCAATTGCGCCAATGTTTGTGGTGCCGTTTGCGCTCACGTTTAAGGAGCCTGCGCTGGGACAAGCTTTGGTGATGTTGGCCATCGTCATGACCATGTATACTGTCTTTGCAAAGAAATCCCATTTTATTGTCGTCATGTTTGTGGTTGTCGTGGTCGTGGTCGGCTTTACGGTGTTGGCGACCATGTTTCCAGTTCAATCGACCGACTTTATCAACAATGTGTTGGTCAAACACCATATTTTGAAATCCTACCAATCGGATCGCATTACGACCTGGCTCGATCCCAACTGGGACACGAACAACACGGGATATAATGTGCACATGGCGCAAATTACCATCGGCAGTGGTGAAGTCTTTGGTCAAGGATTTCTCAATGGCATCGGTTCCAAGGGCGGATGGGTGCCCAACCAGTGGACAGACTACATTTACTCCGCTGTCGGCGAAGAATTTGGTTTTGTCGGTTCTGCAGTGCTCATTTTACTGTTCTTGGTCTTGATTTATCGCTTGATCAAAGTGGCTCGCTCAGCGGGTGACAGGTTTGGTATGTATATCGTGATTGGCATCATTGGCATGTTCTCCTTTCAGGTGTTTGAGAACATCGGCATGGATATGTATTTAAGCCCTTCAACGGGGATTGCGTTGCCGTTTATCACGTACGGCGGCACATCGCTGGTCATTGACTATATTGCCGTTGGGGTAGCTCTGAGTGTAGGATTGCGCCGACGGAAAATGCGCTTTGATAACGCGCTTTGATTTCATGCGAATGGTGGCGAGTCCAGACGCCGTATTGATTATCGGGAGTAGAGACGAGGGAGAGAGAACGTGGAATTTTTGTTGGCGGATCGAATTGAGCGGTTGCCTTCGCAGTTTTTCGCATCGTTGACCAAACGGGTGGCGGAAGTGCAGGCGCTCGGGCACGATATCATCAATTTGGGGCAGGGAAATCCGGATTTGCCTACGCCACCGCACGTGGTCGAGGCACTGCGCACGGCTGTTCAGGACCCACGCACGCACAAATACTCGCCTTTTCACGGACTGCCAGCCCTAAAAGAAGCGGCGGCGGATTTTTATCGCCGGACGTACGGCGTCACGTTGGACCCAGAGCGGGAAGTGGCAATTTTGGTCGGCGGGAAGACTGGGTTGGTTGAAGTGGCTGAACTCTACTTGGAGCAAGGGGATATTGCGCTTGTGCCGGATCCTGGCTATCCGGACTATTTGAGCGGCATCGCCTTGGCAGGGGGGACGGCGAAATCGATGCCTATCACGGCGGCAAATGGCTATCTGCCCGATTTTGAGGCGGTCACGGCGTCTGAATGGGAACGCGCAAAAGTGTGGTATCTCAACTATCCGAACAACCCGACTGGCGCAGGGGCAACCAGCGCGTTTTTCGACGATGTGATTGCGCAGGCATCGCGGCACAATGTCATGGTTGTGCATGATTTCGCTTATGCGGCCATTGGCTACGATGGCAAACAGCCGCCATCGTTCCTGCAAGCGGCAGGCGCGAAAGATGTGGGGATCGAAATTTACACGTTGAGCAAAACCTACAACATGGCTGGCTGGCGCGTGGCTTTTGCGGTGGGAAACGCGGATGTGATTGCGCATCTGAATTTGTTGCAGGATCACTATTACGTCTCTATCTTTCCGGCTGTGCAAGAAGCGGCCATCGCCGCGCTCGGGGCGGATCAATCCGCTGTTGCCACACTTGTGGCGACATATCAGAAAAGAAGGGACGCTTTCTTGAACGCCGCAAGTGTACATGGTCTCCAAGCGCCAGCACCAGCAGGTTCCTTTTTTTGCTGGTTACCGGTGCCAGCTGGCTTGGATTCCATTTCGTTTGCCGAATCGCTCTTGGTCAACGCGCATGTCGCAGTCGCGCCCGGCCGTGGGTTTGGCGAACATGGCGAAGGCTATGTACGACTCGGTCTACTGACCACGGAACACAGATTAAAAGAGGCTGCTTGGCGGATTGCCCACTTTTGTCACACACAGCTCTGACGCATATTCACGATTCACAATCCAACCCTAGGCGCCCCGTTTCAGGGGCGCTCTGGACCCTCGCCAATCTGTGACTTCTGTCGGAATTTATCAGCCAATTCAATGAGCCAGATGTGATGATAAGGTTCCTGATATAACACGGGCTCGACACGCCTGTCCTCTGGTCCAAGTTTGTACATCCAAACCGTCGTTTGTTGTTCGATCCCCTCGTGCATGCGAATACCTAGGTGGATGGAGTCGCGATAGCCATTTTTATAGACAATGACGCCGAGTTGTCCATGCAGTTCAGCGACGATTGGCCGATAGCGCGGATTGCGGTAAACGGGCGCGTCAAACCATGGCGTTTGTCCGTTTTTATCGGTTTTGTAGCGCTGCCCATTTTCAATGACCACGACTTCAGCTCCATCAAGCGGCTGTCTGGTGCGTCCGTTGATGACGTTGACGCGCAGCTTCGCCGTTTTCCGCCGTGTGTAACCCCAACTTTTCGGGCCTTGGGGAACTTCAGATGAATTTGCAACCGCGTTTGAAGGCGGCGCCGATGGCGCATCTGTGCCATTGTTCGGCGCTGCAGGCTGGCTTTGTTTTGGAACTGCCGGTTGCGTCTGCTTTGGCGCCTTCGGCGGTTTTTCGCTTGGTTTTGTCGCCGATCCGTTTGCCGTGCTGTTGACGGGGGCAGGTTGGGCGACAGTCGGCATGGTGCGATGCACGCCGGTCTTTTCTGCATGCGGATTGGTCGGGATCGACAAAACGATCGCGACGGACACAAATCCGCAGAATAATACGTTTTTAAGCGATGGAAAACGCTTCATACGCCTGTAACTCCTTGCCTCTTCGTGTTAGGTGATTTGATAAAGCGAACGATTGACGTAATAAAATTGCAGAATTTGTGTGTAAGTTTGTCCTTGTTGTGCCCAGTATTGGCTGCCCCATTGCGCCATTTTTTGCGCATTGCGATACTGCCAGTTGGGGTTGTCCCTGATGCCTGCTCGGTAATTTAGCTCAAAAATTTCACCACCCGGTTTGGTGTAGGCGTCTCCGGCAATAGCGGCAAACGCCGCATTTGTCGTAGGCTGCCGCGAGTAGTAGCGGAACTGTTGAAAGTTTGTCGTATTGTCGACATCGAAGGTAAATCCGTCGATGGTGACAGGATGCAGGTGGTGGTACCACGCAAACATCTTGATGGCCATCGCGCCCGCTTTCAGCGATTCCGGATTCCAAGAGGGAAACCATTCGTTTGGCAGCACATCTTCGCAATAGTCCAAGTACGGCACAGCTTGAACGTACGAAATGGCGCCGCGCGGGTCTGGCTCGCCACTTGGGTTGTTCTCGCGAATGGCGACCCGAATGACGGTTGGTACGCTGGTGTTGTAAATCGTTTGGGCAGCGAACACATGGGGAACACTGGGCAGACACAAGGCTGCAGCGCAGGTTCCGACGGCAAGCGTCAATTTCAATGAACCATTCATCAGTGCACTTCCCTCGCTTTGCTGGGAATTTTGTTTTTACTTTGCCCAACCTGCTATGTGTCATGCACACGTCATAAAACAGATGTGACATCCGAAATGGTGGGTTGTAGAATGGAGGCAACCGTGCTCCAGAAATGAGGTGTGCAGTTTGCAAAAATTAAGTTTGACGGGAAAAGCGAAACATCAAACAGATGATCAAATGAAGGGGCTGTCCGCTGTATTGGTGGATGGCGATGATATTTTTGTAGACAATGGCGCGATTCACGCAAAGAGCCGTCTTGAGGTCGGCATTCAGTTCGTCAAATCGTTGGACGAAGTGCCAAACGCACGTCATATCCAAGGTTTGTGGATCACGCTCAAGCGGCAAGAAAACGGTTTGGGCTTCACTGGCGCCATGCCCTTTGATTTATGGATTGACGCTGGGCAAAAGATAGGGTACAAAAAATTGTCGGAGCAAGTGAACAACATGGACAAAGCCGTTCGCGGGATGGTGGATTTGAGCAAACTTGAGCCTTCACTGCGGATGAGCATTGGTCAGTATCTACAAAAAATTCGACCGGATTTGTGGGAAAATGCATCAGCAGATTTCCGCCATGCATTTGCGCTAGACGAGAAGTGATACACAGGGGGCAGTAAGGTCGTTGAATCAGAATGAAACGCCATTATTGGATACGCTTTTGCACCACGTCGAACGCGCGCCTGTTCAATTTCACATCCCGGGTCACAAACACGGTCGCGGCATGGACCAACGGTTTCGTGATTTTGTCGGGGATAAGGCGCTTTCGCTTGATCTCATCAACATCGCGCCGTTGGACGACTTGCACCATCCAACGGGCCCAATTAAGCGCGCGCAAGAGTTAGCCGCCTTGGCATTCGGCGCAGATTACACGTATTTTTCGGTGCAGGGGACAAGCACGGCGATTATGGCGATGATCCTGTCCACTGTGAGGCCGGGGGACAAGATTTTGGTGCCCCGCAATGTGCACAAGTCGGTCTTGACGGCCATTATTTTGGCGGACGCCAATCCAATTTTTTTGCATCCAGAACTGGATACGAATTTTGGCATTGCGCACGGTCTTTCCGTCGAGTGCGTGGCGGAGGCATTGGCGCTTCACCCGGATGTGCGCGCACTGGTGGTCATCAATCCGACGTATTTTGGGATTTCCGCTGATTTGACGCGGCTTGTCGATTTGGCGCACAGTTATGGGGTGCCTGTCCTCGTCGACGAGGCGCATGGCGTACACACTGGATTTCATTCCGAGTTGCCGTTGTCCGCCATGCAGGCGGGGGCGGATATGGCCGCGACCAGCGTGCACAAACTGGGCGGTTCGATGACGGGCTCCAGCGTGTTAAATGTCCGGGAAGGGATGATAGATCCCCGGCACGTACAAGTTGTTATGAGTATGTTGACAACGACATCAACCTCCTATTTGTTGTTGGCCTCACTTGATGTCGCTCGCAAGGAATTGGCGGAGCATGGACATGAACATATCTCGTATGCTTTGGGATTGGCGCTTGCTGCCCGTGAAAAAATCAATCAGATTCCTGGGTTGACGTGTTTGGATGAAACTTGTCTCGACAGCAGTGCGGCATTTGCGCTGGATCCAACAAAATTGACCGTTTCCGTAAAAGATCTTGGCTTGACGGGATACGATGTCGAGCGGATCTTGCGTGAAAATTACAATATTGAAGTGGAACTGAGCGATTTATACAACATTCTGTGTATTGTCTCATGGGGCGACACCGAGGCGGACATGGATGTGCTGGTGTCTGCATTGGCAGAAATCGCGGAGGCGTACCGGGATCGTCATGGTCGGCGGGAAGTGACTGTGAAGTTGCCAGCCATGCCGGAGTTGACCATGTCTCCTCGCTCTGCCTTTTACGCAAAGACGCAAGTCGTGCCGCTGCATGCTGCGATTGGGCGCATCATGGCCGAGATGGTGATGGTATACCCGCCAGGGATCCCTATTTTGATGCCTGGCGAAGTGGTGACACAGGTGAGTATTGACTATATCGAGGAAAACCTGCGGGCAGGCTTACCTGTGCAGGGGCCGGATGATCCCGAAATTCGTTATATTAAAGTCGTTCAAGATGGATGTTAGATCACCTGTGTTGCAGTAATCGCATTACGAGATGTGATTTAATGGGGATGACGTGGCACCGGAGTACCAACTTTATTTTCACTGGAGGTAATGATGATGAGTGAGTTGCATGTGGGTGACGTGGCGCCAAACTTTTCAAGTGTGGACCAGGATGGACAACCAGTTTCGCTCGCGTCTTTAGCGGGAAAAGTGGTTGTGTTGTACTTTTACCCGAAGGATGACACACCGGGATGCACCAAGGAAGCGTGCGCTTTTCGGGATATGCAGTCTGTATTTGCCGATGCTGGTGCCGTGATTTATGGTGTTTCCCGCGACTCGGCCGATGCGCATCAAAAATTCCGGGCGAAGTACACCTTGAATTTCCCGCTCTTGGTCGATGAAGATAGTCAGATCTGTGAAGCGTACGGTGTGCTCAAGGAAAAGAACATGTTTGGCAAGACGAGCATCGGCATCGAGCGCACCACTTTTGTCATTGATGCCGCTGGCAAGATTGCAGCCGTGTTTCCAAAGGTGAAAGTGGATGGCCATGCGGACGAGGTATTGGCTGCGGTTAAAGCCGCCCAGTAAAACAATGCACAGGTCTGATCAGCTTGATGCGTTACGTGTTGCATCGGCGTATAATAAAGGTGAAAGGGGGACGAATTTGAATGATTACCCTGACCGAAAACGCTGCGGAGAAATTGCGTGACATGTTGAACGACAGCGACCAAGAGCTGGACGCTTTGCGCATTTATACCAAGTTGGGTGGCTGTACAGGTTATAGTTACGCAATGGCCTTGGATATCCAAAAACCGAACGATTTGTCTTGGGATATCCATGGCGTAAAAGTGGTTGTTGATCCAGAGAGCATCGAGTTGATAGATGGCTCGGAAGTTGATTACGTCGATGATTTGACTGGCGAAGGGTTTAAAATCAACAATCCCAACGCCACGACCATGTGCGGTTGCGGTTCAAGTTTTCGAACTGCCGACAAAGCGGGGCAACCTGGTTCTTGCGAATGATTTACAGCCAGCCTGTGGTGTCATGCCACAGGCTTTTTGCTTTGTAGCACCATGCATGGGTCGCTTGATTCGTCAAAATATTAGAGGAGCGACGTTGTTTGTTTGAACAAGTACTGAAGGATCCGGTTCATGATGAGATTTTATTTGAGGACCCTTGGCTTTGGTCCCTGGTCAATACCCCAGCTTTTCAGCGGTTGCGACGCATACGTCAACTCGGAACGTCTTATTTGACATTTCACGGCGCAGAGCACACTCGCTTCGCGCATTCACTTGGCGCTTACGAGACGATGCGGCGCGTTCTTTCCCATCTGCAGCGGGAGTGTGGCTGGCCGACAGAAAAGCGCGACCTTCAACTTGCGCTGGCTGTGGCCTTGCTGCACGATATCGGCCATGGACCGTTTTCGCATACGTTTGAGTCCATTCTTGGCGTGCATCACGAGGACTGGACCCATCGCATTATTTTGGAAGAACCACAACTGCGTGCGCGATTGGATGAAATCGATGACACGTTTGCGGCAGATCTGGTGGCCATTTTAAAAAAGGATGGCCGGTTTCCAGCCATTGAAAATCTAATTTCGAGTCAACTTGATGTGGACAGAATGGATTATATGCTGCGGGATGCAAAAGCGACCGGTGTTTCGTACGGTCAGTTCGAGTTGGCGCGGTTGATTCGCTCATTCACGCTTGTCGATGAACGCGTATACGTAAAACAATTGAGCATGCACACGGTGGAGCAATACTTGTTGGCGCGTTACTTCATGTATGTGCAGGTGTATCTGCATCCTGTCACTGTGGGCAGCGATGTATTGGTGGAGAAAATTTTGATGCGCGTGCGGGATTTGCTCAAAGCGGGCATGGAATTCCAAATCCCCCCGACGCTCTACGATGTGCTTACTGCAGACATCGCGCCTATCAATGCCTATTTGCGATTGGACGAGTCCGTGCTGCTTTATGCATTTCACCTTTGGGCAGATGCAGCGGATGTTGTACTGGCTGATTTGGCGCGGCGTTTTCTAAACCGCCGTTTGTTTGCGCCAGTGGTTCGGCCAGAATTGACTCAGAGCGAAGCGGCGGCGTTGCGGACAATGGCCAAGGCGATGAATTTTTTGCCTGATTATTATGTCACAGGGCGTATTTGCCGCATTCCCGGTTATGAAATCCTCGGTCAAGGCATTAACATGGTGGACAAGGCGGGCAATTTAACTGACCTGAGCCAAGTGTCGAAATTGATTCGAACACTTGTCCCAAGTCAAGAGCACCGCCTGTTTTTGCCCAAGGAAATGCTGGAAGGAACGGATGAACCACTTGTGCGTCGAATTCAGTCCATCGTGTATGCGGGTCTTTAAGGTTGTCCTGACTTTAACGCCTTTTTCTGCTTCCACGGCTGAACCAGAACCACAAGACCAAAAGGACTAAGACCAATGCACCTATGTATGTGAGCGGCTTTAATTTTTCGTCGACAATATTCCAATGTGCATGGAGCGCTAGTCCTGCGTAAGTCAATGCAATATTCCATGGCAGCGAGCCGAGAATGGTGAAGAGGAGAAAGCGCCAGAGGGACATTTTGGCCACACCGGCAGGCAAGGAAACAAATGCGCGCACTGCCGGTACTAAACGTCCAATAAATATGGTGATCTCTCCGTATCTGTGAAACCAATGTTCAGCTTTGTGCAAATGTTGCTCGTTGAGTAGCACATATTTGCCAAATCGGCGGATGAATGACCGACCGCCATACAGGCCGATTCCATAGGCCACGAGGCTGCCAACCGCATTTGCGATGGTGGAAACGATGACGATGGTCCAAAAATTGAGCGTATGATGATACGCCAAATAACCGGCGAAAGGTAGTACCACTTCCGATGGAATGAGAATACAACAACTTTCCAAGGCCATCAGAAAAAAGATGGCTGTATTCCCGTAGTGTGAAATCAGCACACTAAGGCCAGACAACGTTCATCCCCCATTCATGGTTTCAGGTAAAATTTCAAATGGCAAGGCGAATGCAGTTGAACCTTGTTGCAGACGGTTCAAGTGCGCATCACCGTGGTAATCGTAACCGATTTATGCGAAAAAGTGAATGTGGATCATGATTTGCACAGTTTCGACAAGAAATATCCGTTGACAAGGGTTTGGTTTATCCCCAAAATGGTGGGGATGGTTTGCAACGTGACAAGTAACGTCAGTGAATGTGCAAAAATGCAACTCACTGACGGGGAAAGTTGAGGGTTATGCATGTCCCTGCTTCACGGTATTTTGAATGTCGTGTACGTGATCATGCAAATTTTCACCGGAGTGATTGGTGTATATCAAATTGCAATGTCGGTGTTTGGCATTTGGCATCGCAAGGAGAAAGTCATTCATCAACCAGAAAAAAAATTTGCTGTTGTTATTCCGGCACATAATGAGGACCGAGTGATTGGTCCGCTGATTGACAGTCTAAAGGCGCAGGATTATCCGACGTCGCTGTTTGATATCCACCTTATCGCTGACAATTGTACTGATCACACGGCAGATGTTGGACGCAATCACGGTGCGACAGTGCACGTTCGCATGGACAAGGAAAAACGCGGAAAAGGATTCGCCATCGAGTGGATGCTTGAACAATTTAAAGCTTCGAAACATCAGTATGACGCAATTGTGATGTTTGATGCGGACAATTTGGTCCATCCTGATTTTTTGCGCATCATGAACGACAAACTTTGTCGTGGACACAAAGTAATACAAGGTTATTTGGGCGTGAAAAATCCGTTCGATACTTGGGTCAGTGTGTCTATGGCAATATCTTACTGGTTTAGTAATCGGATGTGGCAAAAAGCGCGTCAAAATTTACGGCTTTCTTGTTCCTTGGGTGGCACAGGATTGTGTATCGATCACGGCTTGTTACAAGAAATGGGCTGGGATGCCACTGGTTTGACTGAGGATCTGGAATTTGGTGTGCGTTGCGTTGAACGCGGCGTCATCCCCATTTGGGCGCACGACGCGAAAGTGTACGACGAAAAGCCGACAGATATCTTATCGTCTTATCGGCAGCGTCTGCGCTGGATGCAAGGTCACTTTCACTGCGCGAAACACCATATGTTTCCGTTGATGAAACAGGGCATTATGGAGCGCAGTATGGTGAAATTTGATGCAGGGATTTATCTGTTTCAACCGATGCGCTTCTTAATTTTGTTCTTGACGTCGCTCATGATGCTCTTGCAGTTCAGTACGCCAAAAACAACCGTTGTGACGCATATTACGCATTTGTTACCGACGGATTTTTGGCTGGCAGTCAACCTGTTTTTGTATTTCCAAATGCCGCTTGCACTTTTGCTTGAACGAGTAAATTGGCGTGGATACTTCGGTTTGGCCCTGTTGCCATTGTTTTTGTGGACATGGGGTCCTGTGACTGCACAGGCGTACTTTACGAAGGCGAATCGTAAATGGTCGCACACAGAACACAAACGTTCCATACGGTTGGAGCAAATCAGGAGTCGTTGAAAAGATCGATAAGTCGACGAGTGGCGGCATGCGAAAGCGTGCCGCCACTTTCTGTTTTAATCTTCCTTTTGGCGCATCTCTTCTTGACCCAGCAGTTCCAATGCCGCCTGTATGGGCATGCCTGCTTGGATACCCAGTGATTCCGCTGTTTGTGTACAGCTTTCCACTGTTCCCTCAAGCAGTTCTGCCATCGTTTTGACGCCTGTCGCGCGCGCTGCGATGATGCCTCTGTGCGCAAGTTGTTCACGCAAAAGGGAAATATCTAGCGCACCACACATGACATAACCGATGTGGTTGCTCACAACAAGCAAATTCGTCTTGGGTAATGCTACATGCGTTGCAGTAAAAGGGTAATTTTCCACCCAAATCGGTTCCACACTGACCAAAGCTGATTCCTCCTTCGTATACCCGCATCTCCATCAAGTTATTCCACAAGGGCTTGGTTCGTTGACAGCAGATGTGACCAGATAAATTAGCGGGCGTCTCTTGGCTGCGAATCTCGGTCGAAGAACACCTGAAAATCCATCAAATTGATTGGCTCGAAGACTTTTTCACATGTCCCCTAGGTGTGATACGATAGGCATGTTTGTGGAAATGTACGCATAGCTGCAATCATGTTACTTTTGTACAGGGAAAGTGGTATCAAAACAGGGTTCAAAGTGCATGAATGATGTAGCGTTATGCATGGATTTTTTAAGGGAGTAGAGGAGGAATCGCATTGACTTCACGCATTGAAATCATCCGTGAGCTGTGTGACGCATATGGTGTATCTGGCCATGAGTCGAATGTCAGGAAATTGTATGAGCGTTACTTGACGCCTGTTTCAGAACGTGTGGAACGTGACAATATGGGCAGCGTTGTCGGAGTGAAAACGGGAGATGCTTCAGGACCACGTGTGCTGATTGCGGGCCATCTTGATGAGATTGGCCTAATGGTCAGCCACATCACCAATAGCGGATTTTTGAAGTTTCAAACGCTGGGTGGCTGGTGGTCGCAAGTCATGCTTTCCCAACGCGTTGTTGTGCAGACGCGCAAAGGCGAAGTCATCGGAGTGACTGGTTCAAAGCCGCCACACATCTTGCCTGCCAGCGAGCGAAACAAAGTGGTCGAGATCAAGGACATCTTTATTGATATCGGCGCTTCCAGCAAGGAAGAAGCAGAAGAGATGGGTGTGCGCTTAGGGGATCCGATTGTACCTTGGAGCCCATTCACGCAGATGGCCAACAGCAAGTTGTACATGGGCAAGGCGCTGGATAATCGACTTGGCTGTGCGACAGCTTTGGAAGTGCTGCGCGATTTACAAAGTGAGATGCATCCGAATGTCGTGTATGCGGGGGCAACCGTCCAAGAAGAAGTGGGTCTGCGCGGTGCAAGAACGCTGGTCAACAAGATTCAGCCAGATATTGCGATCGCCCTGGATGTAGGGGTGGCTGGCGATACACCAGGCATCAGTGAAGATCAACGCGGTTATTTGGCCGATGTGGGGAAGGGCCCGCTCATCATGCTTTATGATGCCTCTATGATTCCAAACACGCGCTTTCGTGATTTCGTCCTGGATACGGCGAGTGATGCGGGCATTCCGGTTCAACTTGAGACGATGGCCGGCGGCGGAACCGATGCTGGGCAATTCCATTTGTATGGCGCTGGTGTGCCAAGCATCGCCATCGGGCATGCGACACGGTACATACACAGCCACAATGCAGTGTTTCATCAGGATGATTTCGACAATGGCGTGCGTTTGGTCGTGGAATTGGTCAAACGTTTGGACACGACAGTGGTCAAAGAAATCCAAGAGTGGTAAAGTGGATGGACAATGGGCGTCAAAATGCTTTGGCGCCCGCCCTATCGGGGAGGGCACAGCGTAGATGCAAGATTTATCACACTTTGTACAAGGTTTATGGGTGAATGCGCCATTGATGGCAGCGGTTTGTGCAATTTTACTGACACAGCTTTTAAAAGTGCCTGTGCACTATGCACAAACGCGCACGTGGGAATTACATAAAGTGATTGACGCTGGCGGCATGCCAAGTTCGCACGCGTCAGGCGTGGTTGCATTGACCACTGCGCTCGCTTTTGTCGTGGGGCCGCAATCTCCCGTTTTTGCGACCTCTGTTGTTTTTGCGGCGATTGTGCTGTATGACGCTGGCGGGATTCGCAGACACGCTGGGGAGCACGCTGTGTTGCTCAACCGCATTGCAATGGAATTTTCACGGCAAAATATTGGAGCGCCAGCGGCAACGGAAGAGACAGAGGGCGAGCGCCTCAAGGAAATATTGGGTCATGAACCGGCCGAAATTTTTGTCGGTGCAGTCATTGGTCTCATTATTGGAACTGTATTTGGAAAGTGGTGGTAAGCGACTTGGCGGATTCACAATCACATGTCGTTTGGCAATCTGCAAGTGGTTATCATGAGAATGCAGAAAAACGCAATCCAACCCCACATTCGGTACTTGTCTTTCCGATTTTAGATCATCATCTGGTCTTTGTGCGTCACCCCTTTCGCGGTTGGGAGGTACCCGGCGGCAAAGTGGAGTCACATGAATCACCTGAACAAGCCGTTCGTCGCGAAGCGTGGGAAGAGTCAGGCCTGATTCTAACAGCGCCGCTACAATGGATAGCAGAGTATCAAATTCAGACAACGGGTGGTCCGCGTGCAAAGTGGATATACATCGCTCATGTATATGACATTAAATCGCGCCCGCCCGCATCGGAAATGATAGACGTTCAGTTGTTTCGGCCAGTCATTTCTCCCTCGGAGGCGCGCCGCAGATCTGATATCAGTCCGGTATTGCAAGATGACATTTATGCACTTGTCTGGCCGAATGTCTGCAGTGCGTTGTGATCGAGCTGAGCGATGGATTTACCGTCAGAGAGGTCGATTGAGGCGTCGAGTGCGGCGCTTTTAGGCAACAAGTGTTTTTTGTTTGGATGGAGAAAGGGGATGAATGCGCATGTTTATCACACAAACGCATCGCGAACAAGTCCGCGTGTGGCTACAAGGGCTGGATGAACGCGTGCAGTGGATGTTGCGCCTATCCAGTCGGCAAGATGCATGGGAGCAAGATTTAACTTGGCGTCTGGCCGCCGAGCGCGCGCTACACACCAGTGTAGAATACACAACGGACATTGGTTCGCTGATTATCGATGCACTCGTCATGCGTGATCCTGGCGGGTATGCCGATATTCTAAAAATACTGGTTGAGGAACGTGTCCTTGAGTCCCAGTGGTTTGAACAATTTGAACCCATCATCTCACTCCGTGCGCGTTTTATTCGTGATCATGCGAATGTGCGCCCCGAAGAAGTCAGAGATGCCATTTGTACATACGCAAACCTGTTTCCGCCATTTGCAGCTGCAGTTGCAGATTATCTCGAACTCTAAGCGCCAAAGCGGCGGTTGGCGATTTGATGAACCGGTGCCGCATCTTCAGGTGTTTTGGGCAAGTATATTTCGACGTGACAGTGGCGCTTGACGCCAAACGTAAGCGCGCCGCGTCGACTTTCGACCAAGACATCGATGTGGTTGCCGCGAATGGCGCCACCAGTGTCCTCTGCTACACGCCATCCCACGCCGTCAATGCGCAACAGTGCGCCATATGGAATCACGGTTGGATCCACGGCCACAGTTCGGCCGGACGCTGCGGATGTGCCAGTAGCGGTCACACCATACCCAGGGTCACCAGGATCTTTCCCTGTCGATATTTTGTCCAGGTTGTATGCGGTTAACGTAAATGTCCCTTCCTTTGCTGTGTAATCTCGTAAATCAAAAACCTTGCCAAATGCCGAGACCGCTTCGTTGTCTCGCGGCAATTCAGCCGATTGCTGTGCAGAGGCATGCGCACACGTTGCAAACCACATGATGATGGCACATAACATCGTACTTGCCCAACGCTCTGACTGTAAAATACTGAGTCTTTTGTTCATACTTGTACCGTGACCAAATGAGCTGGATTGTATGCATCAAAATGATATTGGTTTTATGTTCCATACATTGGTGTCGTGGCTGGCGAACCCAGAGAAACCTTGCAAATCAGTTTAACAAAGTGTATAGTAATACCCGTTCCTGTTAACAACTCATGAGCCATTAGCTCAGTCGGTAGAGCACCTGACTTTTAATCAGGGTGTCCCGCGTTCGAGTCGCGGATGGCTCACCAAGAACAATCGCGCAATCACGTAGATTGTCGGTATGGGTCCACGATTTAGGCGTGGGCCCATTTCGTGTTTAGTTGATGTAAATGCGTCGATACGCAAGTCCAGTGGGTTTCACACTGTGAAAACAATCGCTCAATTGGAGGTATATTGTGAAGCCTGTTCTATTCGATGTACCAGAGCGCGTCGAAACCGAACGCCTCATACTTAGAGCGCCACAGTCCGGCGATGGCGTTCATCTGCACACGGCAATCAAACACTCATTTGCCTCTCTTTCGGAATGGATTTTTGATCACATTCCAGAAATGGACGAAGCGGAAGAAATCGTCCGTAAGAGCTACGCTCGGTTTTTATTGCGAGAGCGTTTGGAATTTTATATGTTTGAAAAAGCATCCGGGCTGTTTGTGGGATCATGCCAGCTTCTCGGGATTCAGTGGCGCGTCAAACGGTTCGAAATTGGCTATTGGATCACGGATTCAGCCTCTAAAAAAGGATATATGACCGAAGCCGTACATCAACTCACAGATCTGGCATTTCGCCATTTTGGCGCGAATCGGGTCGAACTGCGGTGTGACAGCAAGAATGGCGCTAGCCGCAAGGTGGCCGAACGCTGCGGCTATCATCTGGAAGCCATTCTCATCAACGACTATATGAAGCCGTTTGCCGAGATCGAAGAAATCGTCGATACCTGTCTATATGCTCAAGTCAGACTGAACGATGGCTCATATGGCTATCCAACGCATCGGCCGGTTTGAGTTGAATGAGCCTGCATCCGCCGAGAAAGCCCGGTTCTGTCACGTATTGATACCGCGCTTTGCGATATTCGTCCACATGGGCAAAATGAACGTGGCCACAGAAAATTCCCCAAATGTTCTCACTAGAGCCTTCCAAAAGCCATTGACGAAACGTCGCTGTGCTATCGTCCACGTCCCGAACATGCCAGCGCTGCTGCTCTTCAGTTGTCCACGTGGTCGCGCCCATCATAATTGGCGCTTGCCATCTCTGGCGCACGTCTGGTTCGAGGGAAGGCACATATAAAGGGATGTGCATAAACAGCAAGCAAGGGCCTCGTTTTGCGTGCTCTTCGACGTAGTGGAATTGAGCAGGCGTCACTTGATAATTGCTGTTGTCGATCGCGATCAAATTTACGCCGCCCAACTCCAACTGTTCGCAGCCTGGCGCATGATGGGACCACGCGCGAAATTTGCTATAGTTGCGCAATCTTAATTCATCGCTGGCAGCTAGGTGGGGATAACTCCAGTCGTGATTCCCCATGGTATATAAATATGGCGCCTTCAAAGTTTCAAATTCCTGCTTGATTCCCTCCAGATTGGCATGTGATGGAAAGTCGATGATATCTCCAGTGAACACCGCACCGTCGACATGATGTCCGTTGCACAATCGTATGTGCGCCGCAAAAATTTCCCTTGAGGTGACGTCGTCGAAACTTTGGAAGACTTTTGTTCTCTCAGCGGCGATTTGTTGAATTTCTTTTTCGTCTTTGGCGTTCACTTCTGTCAAATGGCTGTCAGTGATTTGCATGATTGAGATCTCTTTTTGCAAACCTGGTATGCGGATAAGCGTTTCCATTGGATGCAGATGTTTTTTCATTCTCTCATCCTCCAGTTTTTTCATCGGACAATGCGGTTGCGTATGGCAAACACGACCGCCTGTGTGCGATCCTCCACACGAAATTTTTGCAGCACGCGGTGCACGTGCGTCTTGACCGTGCTTTCTCTGATATGAAGGACATGCGCAATTTGGTCGTTGCGCAACCCGTAAGCCATCTGTTGCAAAACTTCAAGTTCTCGTTCTGTGAACGATTCTACAATGTTCGCATCCAGCGAAATATCATCTAGGAGTTCATCCTTGTGATTGAAGGCTTGGGCAATAACTTTGGCGGCGATGGCGGTGCGAAAAATGGATTCTCCTCGATGCGCAGAGTAAATTGCGTCGAGCAATTCTTCAGGGGTGGCATCTTTCAGCAGATAACCCACAGCGCCAGAGCGAATCCCATCATAAACGTAATCCTCCAAATCAAACGTGGTCAGAATGACAATTTTGCAGTCAGGCAGGATCTGGAGAATGTCGCGTGTTGCATCCAGTCCATTGTAGTTTGGCATTTGGACATCCATCAAGAGGACATTTGGTCGGTGCGCGCGGGCCAATTCAATCGCCTCGCGTCCGTCGCCTGCTTCTCCAATGACGCGCATGTCTGTCTGCGCGTTGATGACATAACGCAGTCCTTGGCGGATCAACGGTTGATCATCGACAATGCCTACGCGGATAGGTGATTCGGTCATGGTTTTTCCCCTTTCACCGCCTGATCGTCAAGTGGTATGCGCACAGTCAATTCCAGTCCATGCGGTTTGACAGGTCGCATGACGAGTGTTCCTCCAATTCTTTCACACCGCGCTTTCATTCCTGACAGGCCAAAGCCTGGAACGGGCGGCGCTGAGGCGTCAAATTTTCCGTCGTCTCGCACGGTGATGATGATTTGTTCGTCAGTCTCCCGGATATTGACCCACACTCGTGTCGCGTCGGCGTGGCGAATGATGTTGGTGAGCGCTTCTTGCAGTGAGCGATAGAGCACATCAGCGGCTGACTGTGACCATTGGCTGATAGGCTGTGCAACCTCCATCAAGACGTTGAGGTGTGTCTCTGTGTTCACTTGATTGATCAAGGCACGGAGTGCGACAATACCAAGCCCGGCGTCGTCAGCCGCCATGTTGTGGACGGAGGTTCGCACATCTTTCAGATTTCGCCGCGCAACATCAAGCACATTTTGCAGCACGTTTGGCACTTCGCTCGCATCGGATTTCATGATGTGTGGTAGGGCTTGCAATTGCACAATCATGGATGTCAATCCATGTCCAATGCTATCGTGAATGTCCCGCGCAATCCGCGTCCGCTCATATTGGACCGCGTACTGTAGGGATCGAACAGATGAATCCTGCAATTCAGCGTGTGCCTGCTGTAGTTCCTCATGCGCTTTTTGGAGTCGCCCATGGATTTCGGTCAACTCCGCAAGATGGCGCTGGGTCAGCGCTCTGGCTTCCCGCCGCATCCGCAGACCAAACAGGCCCGCATAAATCCCTGCGTCCGCGCCGATGAAAAACGGCACAGCCGTAGAATTGACATGTGAACAATACAACCATAGCGTTGTTTCGGATATGAGCACAAGTGCCGCTAAGACAACGGACACGCTGTTTGACGTTTGCAGCGCAATGTAACCAATTAAGAAATAGAATAATGAAGGCGCCAATGTCTCGCCATGAAACCAGATCCAATCGGTGGCTGTCAGTGCGCAGACCACCAAAACGGCGATCACGTTCCAAGTATTTTTGGTCGGTACAGGCATCCAGATTAGTCTAAGATACACAACGCATAAAACGACATTGGCCGCAGTGTATCCAAATGAAGTGCTTGGAATGGCAAAGATGGCGCTCAGGATGAGCAACAAACTGTATATGATGGACGCAGAACGTCGTGAAATTTTATCGGCAATGACATCGAACCAGCGATTTATGTTCTTGTTCATTTATCGTTTACACCGCAATCTATTTCGTGTCTCCTAGTCAGGGCCAATCATTCCTTTCCCCCACGTTATATCATACATGTGCTGGAAAGAGGCGTTTTGCCCGTTGGCGCACAGCCAATCGTTGCGCGCCTAAACTGACGCCAAAATAGAGCAGAAGACTCACAGAAGCGACTTGACCGCTATCTGCCATGTCAATTGCCAAATGAAGTCCTAGCGCAAAGAGCCATAGCAATATATTGAGCCATGTTCCTCGTTGCATGATGGTGGTGCCATCTAGCCAAAGCCGGATTGCAACGCTGCCTCGCCAATAGCCGATACCTGCGGCAGGACCGGCTAAACTGACAATAAACAAGATGATTTCTATGGGGGAGAGTGGGTTTTGTTTTGCGTATGCCATGAACTCCACAAACCCCAAAACAATCAGGATGATGGGGAGAACCGTGCTGCGAATGGGACGAGTCATGGACTGTCGCCATAAAATCAGCAGAAGTATGACCGAATCAATCAGTATCGTGGACGTCCCCATAATATACCCTCGTTTCATGCTGTTTTGTGTTGCGTAAAACAGAGAATAAGCCATGGGCCAACGCTTTTCGTCCATCTGGGGAGTGATTGTTCTCTGGGGCATCCATCTAGAGGTGGAGCAACCGCCGCCAATTAACATAATCACTCATTGACTTTGCGAAATTGAGCGCCTAAAATTACTCTGTTGTTCGACAAAAGCCGACAATTTTCGATGGCGGCGGTTTGTTTTTTGCAAATATTTTTGTGAAGTTATCGCTTCTAAACATTAAATACATACACAACTCACCTTCTTATATAGAGAGATAATAAAACGTTTAAACGAATCGGGGTAACGGGTGAATGGCGACAAGCAAGAAGAAAAAGCCATTTTTTTTGTGGCGCCACAATCTGGTTTGGTATGTCGCGCTCTTCGTTTTTCTGTCGGAAAATGTGGTCGGTTATTACTACGATGTACACGTGGTTTTTTATCATAGTGACGGTATCAGCCGTGTGGCCAACGCCTTCTACGTTCTCTACAGCAGAGATCCACACCTAGGCGCCATCGGCTTTGTCTGGAATCCGTTGCCGAGTGTGATCGATTTACTATTTCTTTCTCTGTACCACTGGATTCCGGCGATGGCGACGAAGGGCATTGCCGGTCTGTTGATGAGTTCCATCTTTGCTGCATTGACTGCTGGGCTATTGGCCAGAGCGTTTCTTCAACGTGGTCTGCCGAAATGGTCGGCAGTTGTTTTTCCCCTGTTGTTTTCACTGAATCCAATGGTATTTTTGTTTGGTTTTAACGGCATGAGTGACGCGCCGTTTGTCTTTTTCACCATCCTCTGTATGATCAGCTTTCTGAACTGGTTGGATGAAGATCAACTGGGCGATTTGATTGTTGCTGGTTTTGCCCTGGCCTTTGCCTTCTGGTGTCGTTACGAGGCGGTGCCATTTGGGGTTAGTATCTTTGTCAGTTGCGTGATTGTGACAGCGGCGATTCACAAATCGCAGAAACCACCGACTGAAAGACTGTTTCGCTACAGATGGAATCGGGCGGAAGGCACACTGATGGTGATTGCCACACCGCTCATTTACTCGGTCATCGCGTGGGTTCTGTTAAACGCCATGATCATGAAAAATCCCTTGTATTTTCTCAACAGCGATTACTCCAATACGGCGCAAATTCAGGGGCATCTGAGCAATCCGGTTTATGCGGCGATGGTGCATCATCCGCTTTCGGCGGTCGTTTATGCGCTGAAAAAAGTCGCTGTATTCTCTGTGCCGCTCTTCGCGATTTTGCTTTTGCGTCTGTTCAATCGTCGGTTCTTCCGCTGGGACACAGTGATTTTACTGGGCGTGTTTTTTTCGATTCCGATGTTGCAAATCTTGATGCTCTACAAAGGGACAACACTGGCTTGGTTGCGGTACTTCATGTATGTACTGCCGGTGTCAGTGGCTTGGCTGCCCTATGAATTGAGTAAATTGAAGCGGCGTTGGCAAATGAGCTTGCCGCTCGCTGCAATGGTTGTCAACTTTGCGTTGTTGTCCTATGTCATCACACAACCTGCCATCGCGCCGGATGAGAATACATTTTTGCAAAACACATTTGGACATCACAACCAGACATATGTCGAGGAACATCAGCAAATTCAGATTGCGCATGATCTGGACAAAGAGGTGCCAAATGCGACCATTCTCGCGGATTCCTTTTCTGCCTATCTGATCATTCTCGAGAGCCGCTATCCCAGGCGCTTCTATATCACGAGCGACTTTGGCTTTAAAGATGCGATTTCGAATCCAAAGTTGTATGGCGTGCAGTATATCTTGATTCCCAAGCCGGGAGACCCCTCTGTCATCAGTGCCATCAATAACGCCTATCCCAACCTCTACGCACATGGGGCAAGCTGGGGCACACTGGTGAAACAGTTCCCTGGTGACTGGCGACTTTACAGAGTGATCAAAAGCACAGGAGTGAACGCGAGATGAGCTTGGGCGCTGTTGAAATTTCCGTGGTCATACCCGTCATGAACGAAGCGCAGCATATTCGGAATACGCTGGCGCTCATTGCGGCATTCGTTTCGCAGTCGTCCAGTTCATTCGAAGTGATCGTGATCGACGATGGATCCACGGATGGCACATGGGATGCACTTTGTCTTGCGGCATCAGATCTCCCACAAGTCTATGGAATCCGACTCAGTCGCAACTTTGGCAAGGAGCGCGCGTTGTGCGCTGGGATAGAACATGCGAAAGGGAAAGCCGTACTGGTAATGGATGCAGATTTGCAGCATCCGCCAGAACTCATCTCCAAGATGATCGACCAGTGGCGAAATGATGGCGTCCAGGTGGTCGAGGCGGTCAAGCGAACGCGCGGTCGAGAGTCGCTGGGCTATCGGGTGGGCACCAAGATGTTTTACGGACTGATTCACCGACTGACCCGTTACGATCTCAATGGCGCCAGTGACTTTAAACTGCTGGATAGAAAAGTGGTGGACGCCTGGCTGAACATGCCAGAGCGGGCTACTTTTTTCCGCGGGATGACGGCTTGGCTGGGGTTTACCAAAAAAGAACTGGAATTTGATGTCGCGCCGCGCACCTCTGGCACATCAAAGTGGCATTTCATCTCCTTGGTTCGCTTGGCTTTAAACGCGGTGGTTTCCTTTACATCGTGGCCGTTGCGATTGGTGACGCTCATTGGCATTTTGTTTTTTCTCGGCGCTGTGATATTGGGCATTCAGACACTGTATATGAAGTTGAGCGGAAGCGCCGTGACGGGGTTCACCACCGTCATCCTGCTCCTGCTTGGCATGAACAGCGTGATTATGCTCAGTATCGGCATTTTGGGAGAGTATATCGCAGCGATTTATGACGAAGTCAAAGGGCGACCGCGCTATGTGGTCAGGGAGAATACAAGCACTTTGTCGCAGCGTTGGCAAGGCAAACGCATTTCAGTGAAACGTGTCAAAATATCACAATTGGGTGAGGCAGATGAGAAAGCAACAACGGCTTCGACTAGGTGAAATTCTCGTTCAACAAGGAAATTTGGCAGAGTCAGAATTGGAGCGAGCGCTTGCGTACCAGTCGCGCTATGGCGGACGCTTAGGCAATATATTAACGAATCTTGGATTGGTTGATGAACATGTTGTCCGAACCGCTTCGCAATCGATTGCCGATAAAGGGCGCCTGGGTGAACAGTTGATTCACCTCGGTGTGTTGTCGCGCGAACAGTTGGACACTGCATTGGCCTTCCAGGCAAAAAGCGGCGGTTTGATCGGCGATATCCTGCTCTCGTTAAATCTAGTGGATTCAAAGACATTGTATCGCGCCATCGCTGCGCAACAGGAAATGGGTAGGATAGGCAATGAATTCGATCTCGAATCTGTAGAGAAATTTCCGGAGCATATTGCGCGAGCATCCCGCGCTGTCATAGTCCATACGAGCGGGGAGCGGGCGATTGTTGCGGTGGACAATCCTTTATCGGTAACACAAGTAGATGCACTGCAGACGTATGTCGACAGCCCGATTGAACAAGTGTTGGCGACACCGGCAGAACTGGAAGCGCTCTTGCGGGAGGTGTATTCGACAGAACTCATCCGCGTCAGTCGAGATCAGTTGGCGGTGGATGATCCTGAGCACTCCGCCAACCGCACTGTCACACGCGGTCAGTTGATCACGCTTGCCATCATGCTGGCTGTCATCGTGTTTGGTTTATGTGTGAATACGTTTCACACCGCCGTCGTGATCAACGTCATCATCCAACTGATCTATTTTGTCGTTTCGCTCGTCAAATTTTCCATTATCCTGCGGGGCGCTCGTTCGTATTCGCAAATCCGTATTTCTGATGAAGAGGTTCATGCGGTGGATGAGCGCGTATTGCCGATTTATACGATACTTGTTCCAATGTACAGAGAGGGTCGTGTGATTCGGTCCCTCGTGGCGAATCTGGATAAATTGGATTACCCGAAGCACAAGTTGGACATCCGTCTATTGGTCGAAGAAGATGACGCTGAGACACTTGAGGTGCTGCAGGCGATGGCATTGCCGCATCATTACGCCGTCATTGTCGTTCCACATTCGCAGCCCAAGACCAAGCCAAAAGCGTGCAACTACGGGTTGATTCACGCCCGCGGCGAATATGTCGTCATTTACGATGCCGAGGATAGGCCGGATGCAGATCAACTGAAAAAGGTATATCTCGCATATCAACGTGCGCCAGAGGCTTGCTGTTGTATCCAAGCCAAGTTGAACTACTTCAATAGCGAACAAAATTTGTTGACCCGGTGGTTTACGCAGGAATACAGCATGTGGTTTGATCTCCTGTTGCCGGGATTGATGCAGTTGGACATCCCGATCCCGCTCGGTGGCACATCCAACCACTTCAAAACGCAGGTGCTGAAGGAATTGAACGCCTGGGATCCATACAATGTCACAGAGGATGCGGATTTGGGCATTCGGCTTTACAAGGCTGGATTCTCAACGGGCATTGTCAACTCGCGGACCTGGGAAGAGGCAAATAGCCGCGTAGGCAACTGGATTCGTCAGAGATCCCGGTGGATCAAAGGCTACATGCAGACTTGGTTGGTGCACATGCGCAATCCGCTGCGACTGTGGCGCCAGATTGGCACGCGTGGGATGCTCGGGACGCAAGTCGTGGTGTTGGCCACGCCGCTGTTGCCGCTGATCAACCCGTTTTTATGGGCAATGATTGTCTTGTGGTATCTGACGTCCAATCATGATATTCCGTTGATGTTTCCTGGCCCGATTTACTACATTGCTGCGGTGGAGCTGTTTGTCGGAAACTTTATCTTTGTCTTCAGCAATGTGGCCGGTGTCTATTGGGTCGTTCGCGAGCTGCATTCGAAGGAAGATTTCTCGCTCTCTTTCCGTCTGATTAAGCACGCGATTTCGGCGCCGCTGTACTGGATCATGATGAGCATTGCATCGTATAAGGCGGCATGGCAACTCATCACAAAACCGTTTTATTGGGAAAAGACGGAACACGGTTTGATTGAAGAGGACACACATGAAAACACGACCATCGGCGCCTAAATGAGGAGGAAAATGGGGATGTAGAAACCACGCCTGGCAAAGTGGGTTGTGCGCCAGCGGATCACATCATCCGCTATTCTGATGAGCGCATGTCCCACTTTGCGGTCGGTTTGCGCCATCCGCGATGCTCCGATTGACTGGCATTTTCATGGTTCTGCTGGTGCGGGATGCATCACGGATGGCCGGTCTGTTGAACGTCACCTGCTGGTGTTTGTGAGGGAACTGGACGGCTGCGGCGATTGACCATCCAAACACCCAAGATCATCACGATGGCGCCGATGAACTGAATGACGGAGAAGATTTCGTGTAGAAATATCGCCGAGAGAATGAGGCCGGATACCGGAACAAAGTACATGAACACGGACGCCCTCGGCGGTCCGATGGTTCGCACACCGACGTAGTAGAACCAGTTCGCCAGTGCGCTTGGAAAGATGCCGAGGAAGGCTTGATCCAGCCAAAAATCGCCTCCCAAACTCGCCCAGTGGATCCGGACAAGCGAAGGCGCCGCGACAATGCCAAGCGCTACAGCGCCAGTGAGCATGGCGTAGGAGGTTGTCAACAGCGGATCCATTGCCTGCAGCACGTTTTTCCCCAAGAGCGTATAGGTCGCCCACAGAATCGCCGAGCCGAGGAAGAGCACATCGCCAATCCCATGATGACCGTTTGCCTGTTTGGTCAATGCCATGGCAAAGAAAAAGATGGCTGCGCCAATCAACGTGCAAACGAGTCCAAGCGCTTGGTTTTTGCGCAGGCGTTCATGCAAGAATATCGCTGATAAAAGCACGGTGATGGCCGGACTTAAGCTGGGGATGATCATGCTGCCATCAGCGGCTGGCGAGTAGGACAGCGCCATAAAGAACAGCCAGTTGTAGGCAAATACGCCAATCAGGCCGAGCAACAGAATTCGCAAAAATTTCCCTTTGGGGAAGCGCCGTATTTGGTTTTTATTTTTACTTCGCGTGCGCAGCGTGAACAGCATGATGAATGAAACGATGGTTCCGATGCCAAACCGCAAGCATGCGGCTGCCGCAGGCGGGACGGAGTTTTCAGCGATTTTGGAGAAGACAAAGGCGCTCCCCCAGAGGGAGGTTGTAATCAGTAATAAGATATAGATGAATATCTGATTTGTTGAATTCTGCTGTCCTCTGGTCGCAGTCATGCGCTTGCCAACCTCCGTTTCCCCAGAAAGAGAATACATAGAAAACAAAAAACGGCCATCCCTGCCGCGACACTCACTAACATGATACGAACACCGGCGGTATCGATGATTTGGCCAGAGAGCATTGGACCAATACCACTGCCCAGAAACAAGGAGAAAGCAAAAAAGGACACCGCCGTCGCCCGTCCGTTTGGCAGTAAATCAGTGGCAAAAGTCTGTAAGGTGGAGTGGCAATAACTAAAGCCAAAGCCGAGCATGATGAAGCCGACGGTCAGTGTGATGACATTTTCCCAACTACAAATCAAGGCAAAGCCAAGCGCCATCAGAAAAGAACCCATTGCCGGCATCCTCGCTGTCCCTGCCCGCCGCAGCACGGGTGTGATGGTTCTGCTGCCGACAAAAGCGCCAAGGCTGTATGTGGCCGTCAACAGACCAACCACCAGATAGGTGAGGTGCAGTGTAGTCACGCCATAGACGCCTAGAAACGTAAATCCTGCATAAAAAATCAGTCCTTCACAGAGGACGAGCCCATAAATCAACCAGGCGCGTCGATTTCGGGCCAAAGTGATATAACGCGTGCGCAGCGGCACTGTCTGGGTCGAAGACGTCGTTTCACCGTTTCGACGCTGGCGCAACATCGCCAAGAAGGCCGGAACAGCTGCAATTCCGATGACGACAAATAAAATGCGGTAGCTGAAAAACTGCGCCACCAAGCCGCCAATGACAATGCCCATGGCTTGACCAGAAGTGGAGAGAGACATAAAAAAGGCAATTGCCTTCGGGCGCTCTGCAATCGTAAAACGATCCCCAATTTGCGCCAGCGTGGTGGGAATGATGCCAGCGGCAAACATGCCTGTAATGATTCTGAGCACCAACAGCCATGAGAAACTGTCCACGACACCACACGCAATCGTGCCTAGTGCAAATAGACATAAAGCTGCGAGAATCGTATTCACTTTGCCAATCCTGTCGGCAAGCGGGCCATAGGCCAATTGGAAGACTCCATATGGGATGGAGTAGGCCGTCACAAGCAAGGCAGCCGATGACGCGTTGGTGTGCAAAGCCGTTGCAATTGCGGGCAGCATCGGCGAGATGGCCCGATTGTCGGCGTTGACCAAGAAACCGCCGAATCCGAGCGACCACAGCATCTGCCTGTTCGCCGATCTCATTTGCTGATTGTCCATGACCATTTTTCCTGTTCCCCTCTGGATGACTCATTCATCCCACCATTTTAACACGAACCACTCTAGCCACCTAAATTGAGTGATAGGCCTTGCGCCTAGTTCTTCTGGACTATCGTGCAAACAGTCCTGAATGACTAATGAAAATGGGTGCTTTGTGTCTCCTGTGACTACGCGCCCCCCAGTTACGATTAAATCGCCAGTACGGGCGATGGTGGACTGCCCATCTGGGACAATTTGCAATCTATCAGTCCGTCAGTGGATCAGATGGCGTGTGAAAGGAAGGCGAGTACAGCATGAAAGGGCAACAGTGGCAGCGATTGCGCAGTGTGTTCCTCGTCGCCGGGGTGAGTGTTCTCTTTGCCACCGGATGTGGATCTAAGTATTTTGTGTTACACCCTGCTGGGCCAGTCGGCGCAAAGGAACTTCATCTCATTGCCTGGTCGGCCATTTTGACGCTCATCGTCATTGTGCCCGTATTGCTTTTGTTGGCATTCATCATTTGGCGTTATCGCGACAGGCCGGGCAGTACGGCCAAGTACACCCCGGAGTGGGCGGAAAGCAAAAAACTTGAGATTGTCTGGTGGGGCATTCCGATTGTGATCATCGCCATTTTGGGGGTGTACACAGGAAAAGTCACCTTCTCTCTCACGCAGCCGCCCGAGCGCAATGTGAAACCCATCACGATCTATGTGACATCGCTTGACTGGAAGTGGTTGTTTCAATATCCGGGTCAAAAGGTCGCTACCGTGAACTATGCGGAAATCCCAACAGGCGTACCCGTGAATTTTGAATTGACTTCCGATGCGCCGATGAATTCCTTCTGGGTGCCGAGCCTTGGCGGCCAAGAATACACCATGCCCGGCATGGCGACGAGACTGTGGCTCGAAGCCGATAAAGCAGGCACCTATTACGGCCATGGCGCCAATTTTACGGGCAAAGGGTTCGCCGACATGTCGTTTGACGTCGTCGCTGAACCACAGGCCAAGTTTAATCATTGGGTCAAACAGGTGAAATCCAGCGCTTCTGCGTTGACAAAAGCAGGCTATAAAAAGCTCAAGCAGCCGGGCACCGTTGGCAAAATTTCATATTCCTCGTTTCCACCCAATCTGTTCAACGACACCATTTGGGCCGAGGGCGGGCGGTATATGCAAAATGCGATGCCAAGCGGTTCCAGCACGGTTGCGGGCATGGGCATGGGGATGGAGTCCATGACGCAGAACGGGAAAATGGGGAGTTCTAAGTGACCAATTTGAAAGGGGATGTGAAGCCATGCCTGCAGCGTTGAAGCATTTTACAGATACATATCTGATGTGGAACGAAGGATACCTCATCTGGATATCTGACGCGCTGATTTTGCTCGTGAGCATCGGGATAATTGGAAGTCTGACGTATTTTAAAAAATGGAAATGGCTGTGGAACAATTGGTTGACCACGGTGGACCACAAACGAATTGGCATCATGTATTTGATCGCGGCTTTATTGATGTTCTTCCGAGGCGGGGCAGACGCCTTGCTCTTGCGCACGCAGTTGGCCCAACCGGGCGAGCATTTTCTCGACGCGGAGCACTATGATCAGATTTTTACGACACATGGGACCATCATGATTTTATTTATGGCGATGCCGTTTCTCTTCGCACTATTTAATATTGTCGTTCCACTACAAATCGGCGCTCGCGATGTGGCGTTTCCGTATCTGAACGCCATCAGTTTCTGGCTGTTTTTCTTTGGGGCGATGCTCTTTAACCTATCGTTTGTGTTCGGTGGCTCCCCTGATGCGGGTTGGACCAGCTATCCGCCACTGACAGAGCTCGGGTTCGATCCCGGTCCTGGCGAGAACTACTATCTGCTGGGTGTGCAGATTTCTGGCATCGGCAGTATCGCCACGGGCATCAACTTCATCGCCACCATTTTGAAAATGCGCGCACCGGGCATGAAACTGATGCGGATGCCACTTTTCACTTGGTCGACGTTGGCCAGTTGCATTGTCATTATTTTTGCTTTTCCCGCCTTGGCAGTCGCGCTCGCGCTGCTCTTGCTGGATAGAGTCGTAGGGACAGACTTTTTCACCATGCTGCATGGTGGGAATCCGATGATGTTCATCAACCTGTTTTGGATTTGGGGTCATCCGGAGGTGTACATTGTCGTCTTGCCGGCGTTTGGCGTGTATTCGGAGGTCGTTTCCACATTCACGCGCAAGCGGATTTTTGGTTACTCGTCCATGGTCGCTTCATTGATGCTCATTGCGGTCATCAGCTACTTTGTCTGGGCGCACCACTTCTTCACAATGGGGGCGGGCGCGGATGTCAACACGTTCTTTGCCGTTGCTTCCATGGCGGTTGGCATTCCAACAGGTGTGAAGGTGTTCAATTGGCTGTTTACCATGTTTCGTGGCCGGATCCGTTTGACGCTGCCGATGCTGTGGACGCTGGGATTTATTCCGAACTTTGCGGTCGGCGGCGCCACGGGCATCATGCTGGCGGCCGCGCCTGGCGATTATCAGTATCACAACAGCTACTTTCTCATTGCCCACTTCCACCAGATGTTGATTGGCGGCGTGGTCAACGGCATGTTGGCTGGCATGTATTACTGGTGGCCGAAGATGTTCGGATTTCGGCTCAATGAAAGACTGGGCAAATGGGCGTTCTGGATTTTCAACATCGGTTTTTACGTCTGTTTCATGCCGCAGTACGCGCTTGGCTTCGAGGGCATGCAACGTCGGATGTACACATATCCCGCCGATATGGGATGGGGATCGCTCAATTTCATCTCGACGATTGGCGCATATCTAATGGGCATTGGCTTTTTGTTTATCGTCTGGCAGGTGCTCTACAGCATCTTCCGCGGCGAGCGGGATACCACGGGAGATCCGTGGGATGCAAGGACGCTTGAATGGTCCTTGCCGTCGCCTGCGCCGCATTACAACTTCGCGGTGATTCCGACCATCGAAGACAGAGACGCATGGTGGGCCATGAAGGAGAAGGGGACGACAGATGCTTTTCGCGCAAAACGAGAGGATATCGAACCGATTCATATGCCAAAGCGATCAGGGCGCCCGTTCTTGATGGGACTTGCGTTCTTTGTGGCGGGGTTCGGCTTCGTCTTCAATTGGTATGTGCTTGCGGCGATTGGTTTGGCTGGTGTGGCCTTGTGCATGGTGCTTCGGGCATTGGAAGAAGACGATGAGGATGTCATCCCGGTCAAAGAGATTCTTGAAACGGAACATGGATTGGGGAGGTTGTAATATGTCCGCACTGCAAAATGTATTGTCAGGTCATGGGGATACAGAAGCGTCACTGGAATATCGAAATCCTCACCAAGCTGTGAAGATTACAGGTTTTTGGATATTCATGGCGACCGATATGGTGTTGTTCGGTTGTCTGTTCGCAACGTATCTGGTGCTGCGGACACATACAGATGGCGGGCCGACCGCCCACCATCTGTTCGACATACCGGGTTTTACAGCGGAGACATTCATCCTGTTGACGAGCAGTTTCACAGGTGGTTTGTCCACATTGGCCATGCGCAATCGCCAGCAGAGACAGGTCATGATTTGGCTCACTTTGACCATTCTCTTGGGATTGGCTTTTATCGGTTTGGAGGTTCAGGAGTTTGCAGCAGACGTGGCCATCGGGGCGACGATGCAGCGCAGCGCCTTCTTGTCCGCGTTCTTTACCTTAGTCGGCACACATGGCAGCCACGTGAGTATCGGTATCATTTGGATGTTTTTGACGCTCATACAGATTGCAAGGCGGGGGTTGAACGAAAAGACGGCGCGCAAACTGTTTGTCGTCAACCTGTACTGGCACTTTCTCGACGTGGTCTGGGTGTTCATCTTTACAATCGTCTATCTCTCTGGGGTGGTGATGTGATATGTCCATCAACAAAATCGACAAAACGAGATCGCAACATTCGCCTAAGCTCTACATCATCGGTTATTTGGCGTCTCTCATCCTGTCAGCCATCTCGTTTCTCTTGGCCCTGAATACGGGCATGCATGTCGGCTTGCTCGTGGTCATCCTGACGGTACTCGCAGGGTTGCAAATTGTTGTTCAACTGTTCTTCTTCATGCATATCACCGAGAGCGACGGTCCGCCATACCATGCGGTGCTGCTTGTTCTCGGTCTGATTTTCACGTTTGCCATCGCGTTGATGTCCGTCTGGATTATGGCCTTTGGCACAAATGTCAGCTACTGATGTCGATGGAGGAGGGAAAATGAATGGGGATGACAAAGTGCGCGGACGTACAGCCGTTTGCGGATATGCGTACGACGGTCAAAATGATCACGGTTGCAAAAGCCTATCTCGCTTTGACAAAGCCGCGGATCATGCTCTTTCTTCTGTTTACTGCCTATTGTGCGATGATTGTGGCGGCAGGAGGGATGCCTGACTTGCGCGTCACCTTCGCCGGACTGGGGGGGTTGGCTTTGTCCGCAGGCGGCAGCGCGGCCGTCAACATGTGGTATGACCGCGATATTGACGCGCTGATGGAGCGCACGGTCAACCGGCCTATTCCGGCTGGCCTCGTCCGGTCTTGGCACGCACTGGCGATTGGCGTGGGCCTTGGTCTGTTGTCTGTGCTGGTGCTTGACATCTGGTGCAATGGCATGGCGGCCATCTTGTCCTTGGCAGGCTATCTCTATTATGCAGTGGTGTACACCATCTGGCTGAAGCGCAGAACACCGCAAAATATCGTCATTGGCGGTGGCGCGGGGGCATTTCCACCGCTCGTCGGATGGGCTGCCGTCACCGGACACCAAAGTGTTGCCGCTTGGGTGATGTTCGCTGTCATATTCTTATGGACGCCTGCGCATTTCTGGGCCTTGGCGTTGTACAAAAATGCCGACTATATCCGGGCGTGCGTGCCAATGATGCCAGTTGTGCGCGGTAGCCGAACGACCAAGCGACAAATGGTGATGTATACCGTTCTGCTGGTCGTCGCCTCTTGGCTGTTGGCCGCGTCTGTCCATCTGGCGTTGTGCTACATCATTGCCGCCACAGCCATTGGCGTCCTGTTTCTCAAATCCACCATCGCCTTGCTGCGCGCCAGGGAGGACGAAAACACCTTTGCCAAACGGACGTTTCGCATGTCGCTCATTTATTTGCCAGTGCTGTTTGCGGTGATGGTGGTCTGTGTGTTGGCGTGATGAATAGACCACCATGCGTGATGCATCACGCACCAGCAGATCCATGAAAATGCCAGTCAATCGGAGCATCGCGGATGGCGCGCGCACATGTATCGATTTTATTTACAGGTTAGAGGGGCAATTGACAAACACTTTGCCAAGTCAGGTATGATGGACGATATCGCGCATGTCCCGAGAGAGGAGCATTGCCCATGGAACCATCCATTGAAAATTCGATTCGCGTGATTGTTGTGGATGATCATCAGCTGTTTCGCCAAGGTGTGCGCGGACTTCTCCAGCGAACCGAAGGCATTGAAGTGGTCGCTGAAGCTGAGAATGGTCAAGTGGCGCTGCAACAATGTCAGGAATGGTCCCCAGATCTGATTTTAATGGACATCAACATGCCGGTGATGGATGGGTTGGAGGCCACCAGACAAATCAAGCGTCTGTTTGCGCATGTCAAGATTCTGATTCTCACGGTGTCTGACACGGAGGAGATGTTGTTTGAAGCCATCAAATCTGGCGCGTCTGGCTATGTGCTGAAGAACGCGGATCCCGCGACCGTCATCGATGCGGTGCGGCGTGTCACAGCGGGGGAACCGGTGATTCCGGGCAACTTGGCAATGCAAATCATCACCGAGTTTTCTCGGCCACAAACGCGTTCAACCAGAGCAGAAACACAGGACCTTCAGCCGTTGACGGACAGGGAGACGGATGTGCTGCGTCAACTCAGTACTGGGGCGAGCAATCGGGATATTGCCCAGGTGCTTTACATCAGTGAGAATACGGTGCGCAATCACGTGCGCAATATTTTGGAGAAATTGCATTTGAAAAATCGGGTTGAAGCTGCGACTTATGCGTTGCGGGAAGGGATTGTCGCCGAGGAACGCCACCACCGGGATTCATGACACGTCATGCCCGCTTTCTATGTTATGATGAGGGTATTGTGCATTGCATCGGAAGTACGACAATGGCGGATGTGGCTGAAGTGGAGGAGCGTTGAAGGTGCTGCGACAAAATCTTGAAATTTTGACGTCCGTGTTGCACAACATGGCGAACGCAGCGTCTGTCGAACGTGTTCTGCAGGAATTGACGGATATCAATCACGCTTTGGACGAGGCGTTGATTGTGGCGGTGACAGATGTACGCGGCGATATCACGTTTGTCAATCGCCGTTTTTGCGAAATCTCCAAGTACACTCAAAGCGAGTTGCTGGGCGCAAATCATCGCATCATCAATTCAGGACATCATTCCATCGCGTTTTTCAGAGAAATGTGGCAGACGATTGCCCGAGGTCGTATCTGGCGTGGAGAAATCAAAAATCGCGCGAAGGACGGCAGCTTTTACTGGATGGATACAACCATCGTCCCCTGTTTGAATGAAAATGGCAAGCCGTATCAATACGTCGCGTTTCGAAATGAGATCACCAACCGCAAATTGGCGGAAGAGCGCTTGGATACGCTGGTCGCCACGATGCCGGATATGGTGATTTTTAAAGATGGCGAGGGGCGCTGGCTGAAGGCAAACAATGCAGCCATCCGCTTTTTTGGGCTTGGCAGTTTGCAGTATGAGGGACAGACCAGTGCGCAATTGGCCATGTTGCCAGTCGTGCATGGCGAAAGGCTGCTTCATTTTGCCCAATCGGATGACGAGGCCTGGACGCGCGCAACCACGACGCATTTGGAGCTCGAAATTCCGCTAGAGAGTGGCTCTCCTCGTATCTTTGAGCTGACAAAGGTGCCGGTTTTTCACAATGACGGCAAGCGCAGCGGTTTGATTGTGGTGGGGAAAGACATCACGGAAAAAAAGCAGACCGAAGCGTTTTTGCGCCGCGCCGACAAAATTTCCGCAGTTGGTCAAATGGCTTCGGGCATCGCTCATGAGATTCGCAATCCTCTGGCAGCCATGAAGTGGTCGCTTCAAGTATTCTCGATGGATCATCCAGAGCACAAGCAAGCGTTCAATGCCATTTTAGACGAGCTGTCCCGCGTGGATGGGATTGTCGGTGAATTGCTGATGTTGGCGAAGCCGCAGGAGACGCGTTTCGAAAGTGTGCGGTTAGAAGATATTCTCAGCGTGGTGATCACGCTGATGCGGAGCCAAGCGAAGCGCAATGGTGTCCAATTGCTGGTGGATATGGAGCCGAATTTGCCCTATTTGCGCTGTGAGCCAAACCAAATCAAGCAGGTTTTCATCAATCTCATCAAAAATGCGGTTGAAGCGATGCCGCATGGGGGGCTAGTTCACATTCGTGCTGCGCGTCACCCTGAAGGGGGCGTTTCCATACAGGTCACCGATAAAGGCGTCGGCATTCCCGAACCGTTGATTGCTCGGTTAGGTGAACCCTTCCTGACAACGAAGGAATCTGGCACAGGACTTGGCATGATGGTTTGCCATAAGATCATTCGAGATCATCATGGAAGAATGGACATTCACAGTGTCGTGAATGAAGGCACCGAAATTGTCATTGTACTGCCTGCGAGCGATGGATGACGGCCATTGTAAGGATGAACTTGTCGCATCCACGCGATTGTGTTTTGCTTGAATATCCCCGCTTTGTGTTGAATCTTTTCTCTGCGACATTTCTCCCGGTCCAATCTTACTATCCAGTTGTAGTTCAATCGCACTGCAAAAAACAGTACAGATGGGGCTGTCCTCTTTGTGGAAAATGATAGATGATAAGTCTAGCACATCTGCTGTTTTTATTTTGAAAAGGAAAGAGGGCACCTGCGATGAAAAAGATATTGTTGGCGACGGATGGATCCGAGGATGCGAAAAAAGCTGGAGACATGGCTGCCAGTTTTTTAGATGTTTTCCCTGAAGCGACACTTGTCGGATTATTTGTGATGCATCCTAGCTATTTAGGAACGGGCATGGGGATTGTGGTGGAAACACTCAATGATACGTTGGAAACGTTGGCCAAGGACATTGAACAACAGTTTCATGCGCAATTCGCCGCTTATGCGGACCGAGTTCGCTTTATCAGCGAGTTCGGCGCACCTGCAATTTCGATTTGCGAAACGGCCAAGCGAGAAGGGGTGGACCTCATTGTCATCGGCAGCCATGGTTATGGCGTCGTCGACAGAATGCTGCTCGGAAGTGTCAGCAACAGTGTGGTTCACCGTTCGCACATCTCGACACTCGTCGTGAAGTCCTGATATCTCTGTCAACAGAACCACTGAAAGACGGTGGTTCGAAGACCTGGAATATGCCATCACCCCCATCCCTCGTTTTGGGTGGGGGTTTCATGCTGTCTTCAGAAGCGTACATTCATTCGTGACGCTTTTCCCCTTTCTCCTCCAGTTCTTGAAACAATTGTTCCAGCCTGCTCAATTCATCGGTTGCCTTTTGCAGTTCTGGGTTGGCAGCATCGCGGTTCTGCAAGGGGAAGAGCAGAAAGCGGATGGCTGATAACGAGGTTCGGACTTCGTTGACCATCGCCCAAGGCAGGACTTGGTGGGGCTTGTTGATTGTCTTTTGCTTCTCCTTGAAGGTTTTATGCTTGTATCCCAGAAAGGCGACCGCCAAGTAGCCGATCAGTTGCAGTAAGATGACGCTGCTCTGGACAGGATGTGTCCATCCAATGCACAGATTGACACTTAGATACACAATCGCCACGCTGACGCCGATGAGAATGCCAGCAAAGTATGCGCTGGCGCCGACAATAGCAAGTCCAAACACGAATGCCGGGTGACCAGTGCAACCACCCCAAACCGCGAGGCATAAAATGGCGATGGCCATGATCAGATTGATGTGCTGCGTGGTAAACAGCGTGATACGTAGGTCCAAACGACTGCCTCTTGCAAAGAGGTGCGCCATCAGCCTTTTCACGGGATTGATACCTGCTTTCTCCGTTCACGAAGTTGATCCTGCCAATGTATGTTCTATTTGATGATCTTACTTCGGCTGTCGGATGGCAGAAAGATAAGGTCGGACTAGATTCAATAGTCCAATCGGACTACTGAATTCATTTTCAGTTCATAAACACGCTGTATCGTGTCTACAGTTGGATCGCAAAAAAGAGCGTGTTGAATCAATGCATGAAGTGCAAACGAACACGTTGGCCGCGCCATCGGCGCTGACAGCAAAGTATTTGTCGTGATTTTTTGTACGATCACGATGTGCCCAGTCGGCTCTCAAGTGACTGGGCACATCGTGCGATGCTGTGAGTGGAATTTATGCCGTTGCGAAAGATTCTGCGGCGATACAGAGATAGTAAGCCAACCCAGTCTGTTGGGACTCCAGCATGTCACGGTGAAAGTCGTCTTGCAAGAAAAACCGCGCCTGGGTCGCGAAATCTCTCGCATTCTTGATGTGACCAGATTGGGTTAAGCAGTCGATATGCGCGCGGATCAAAAGTTGCACATCGTGATGGTCGTATTTTAATCCTGTCTGCAATGCATTTTTCATGCCGCCCATAAAACGAACTGCTTCTGCCGCTTGTTCGTTCATTTGGTCCACGTCGATGGTCTTGTTAGCCAATAAATCATGACCATAGGTTTTCTGCAAATATTGATTTTGTTCTGCCAACGCGTCGCGCCATTCATCCTCGTGTTGAAATCCTTTAAACATCTTTTTCTTATCCATCCTTTCTCCTTTTGCGGTCGAATCAATCGATTCATCCATGGTTTGAATCAATTGTTCGAGTCTTTGCTTGCGGGCCAACAACAGATCTTTCTGTTTGGCCAAGATGGCCAAACGACCAGGCTCGTCTTCAAGCAATTGCTTGATTTCCTGCAGAGAAAAGTCGAGTTCTCGATAGAAGAGAATTTGTTGCAAGCGTTCAAGTTCTTGCATGCCGTAGAGGCGATATCCCGCTTCGTTGATCTCACGCGGGATGAGCAACGCGATTTTGTGGTAGTGATGTAGGGTCTTAATCGTCACGTTCGCCAATTCGGCCACTTCTTTTACCGTGTACAACAAATTGTCTCACACCTTTCTCGCATTGAGCATAAAGGCTCCCCCAAGAGGAGAGTCAAGGCGCGTTTTTTCATCATTTGGATCTGGGCACTGGTGAGAATGGGGAGGAATCCGATGGGGAGCGCTTCATCATCCAAAAACGCATTGGAAAAGTCCATTTGACAGTGAGGGTCCGTTTGTTTGAGCGGTTTATAGTCGTTTGACGCTCTCTTTCAGCGTCAACTGTGCATCTTCATCCCACATTTCGTAGATTTCAAATGTGCCTTCCGCAAAGAAATAAGGTAATCTTCGCTTAAACCACGGCTGCATGGGCAGGTCCATGGCCTCGTGAATCGACACCCATTTCAATTCACCTTCCGGCGGGTTGTCCAAAAGGGTGCCTTCGAAAGAAGTCGCCAAGTAGTTAAACACCATATATCTGAAGTTTTTCTTCGGATTGACGTATTCATCCAGTCCCTTATAAACCAGATCCTTTACTTTCAGACCAGTTTCCTCCCAAACTTCTCTGATGGCGCCTTCAGTCAAACTTTCGGGGAAGTCCACTTTGCCGCCTGGGCCAATATACCCTGGAAATCCACGTTCATCCGGTCGGTTCAAAAGCAGGATTTGATCCCCGTTCTGCACAATGCACATTGTATACATGGCAATATGTACGTTTTCAGTGCGATCCGCCATCTATATCCACTCCTTCAAGCGTTTGCTGTCTGATTTTATTCTATGTTTGATTCGGCGGATCGACAAGGAAACCGTTGGCTAGCGCCGTATATGCTTCTAAATGAAGCGGCAGAGGTAGATTCGCGGATGGTCGTACACCCAAGAGGCTGTATGATTGTGATGGTAATAGTCCCACTAGAAAAAGCGATTAGCGCCCTTTTCATTCACACTCGACGATTAAACACGTGTTGTAAAAAAGGTTCTACTCGGTGGTTGTAGACCATGTTTTAGCATCGTGCCGCATTTTTCGAGTTTCTCCTGTCGATTTGTCATTTCCCGTTCGTTGTATAAGTGTAGGCGATGTTTGAAGGGCAACTGATCCGTAAATCACCTATTATGATGGAGGAGGACTGATTGTAAGGGTCTGTATACGAGGATATTTGTTATGAAAATTAGGAGGTTGTGTTTATGCGATTCATGATGGTTGTCAAGGCATCGAACGATTCGGAAGCTGGCGTTTTGCCGAGCAAAGAATTACTTGATGCGATGATGAAGTATAACGAGGAGTTGGTGAAAGCTGGCGTGCTGGTCGCCGCAGAAGGTCTTCAACCGAGTTCGAACGCCGTTCGGATCACTTATCCGGTTCCTGGTGGTAAACCTAAAGTTGTGGATGGTCCCTTCGCGGAGACGAAGGAAATCATCGCCGGGTTTACGATTATCGAGGTCAAGTCGAAGGAAGAAGCCATGGAATGGGCTTTACGCATGCCGGATCCGCATGGTTTCGGTGAAGGAGAGATCGAACTCCGCCAGGTATTCGAAGCGCCTGAGTTGACTCAGGATCCGGAGGTGTTGGCACAGGAGATGGAGCTGAGAGCGCAAGTGACGCGGCGTGAGAAGCGATGACAGAAGCGGAGGTTCATCATCGGATCGAAGCCATTGGGAGAATTGAATCGGCTAAGATCATCGCAGCGCTGATGCGTTATGTTCGGGATATAGGGCTTGCCGAGGATCTTGCGCAAGACGCGCTTGTGATTGCGCTGGAACGATGGCCGCGCACTGGCATTCCTGACAAGCCTGGTGCGTGGTTGATGGAGACGGCGAAACACAAAGCCATCGATTTTTTGCGAAGAAATAAACGTCTTTCTCGCAAATATGAGGAGCTTGGTCGTGAGATGGATTTGCAACACAATCCCGATTTGAATGCACACCTTGACGACTACATAGGTGATGATCTGTTGCGCCTGATCTTCATGACTTGTCATCCAGTCCTGTCTGCTGAGGCTCGAGCGGCACTGACGCTCCGATTGCTGTGCGGACTGACGACTGACGAAATCGCAAGAGCCTACCTCGCTTCTGAGGCAACCATCGCGCAACGGATCGTACGGGCGAAGCGGACTCTTGCGGCTGGCAGAGTGACCTTTGAAGTCCCGGACAGGGCCGATCTTGCGCTCCGGTTATCGTCCGTGCTTGAGGTCATCTACCTCATGTTCAACGAAGGTTATGTGGCGACTGAGGGCACGAAGTGGATTCGTCCGTTGCTGTGCCAGGAGGCACTTCGTCTTGGGCGCATTTTGGCCGAGATCGCACACGAAGAACCTGAGGTTCACGGATTAGTCGCCCTGATGGAGATTCAATCATCGAGATTTAGGGCACGCGTCAGCGCTTCAGGAGAACCCATTCTTCTGATGGATCAAAACCGGGCACTTTGGGATCAGCTTTTGATCCGCCGCGGGATCGCTGCGCTTGAGCGTGCCCGAGCGCTGGGACAACCTATGGGCCCTTACGTACTGCAGGCCGAGATTGCGTCATGTCACGCACGAGCACGAATGGCGTCGGAAACCGATTGGGTGCGGATTTCGGCCCTTTACGAAGCGTTGTCCCGTGTGATGCCTTCGCCTGTGGTCGAGTTGAACCGAGCGGTCGCGGTCGTCATGGCATTTGGGCCATCGTTCGGACTACAAATCGTCGATGAATTAGCCGACGATCCATCCATGGAAAAGTACCACCTTCTGCCGAGTGTTCGTGGGGATTTTCTCTTGAAGCTCGGCCGCACCACCGAAGCGCGCCAGGAATTTGAACGCGCTGCGTCGCTTACACGCAATGCACGTGAACGATCATTGCTCTTAAAGCGTGTATCCGAGTGTGACGATGGCATCACTTGTGTCGATTTCATTGACTCATGAATGAGGGGGATTCTATGAGTTTCGTAACGTCCACTGACGGTACAAAAATCGCGTTTGACAAAATCGGAAGCGGTTCGCCGCTCATCTTGGTAGACGGCGCGCTTTGCAGTCGGACGAATGGACCAAATCCTGCGGTGGCCGCCTTGTTGCAGCAACATTTTACGGTCTACACATACGACCGCAGAGGGCGGGGCGAGAGCGGGGACACGCCATTTTATCATGTTGATCGCGAAATCGAAGACATTGCCGCTATCATTGATGAGGCAGGTGGAGCAGCTTACGTGTATGGCATCTCTTCCGGTGCGGCTTTGGCGCTTGAAGCGGCCAATCGTCTGAGTTCTATCAAGAAATTGGCATTATATGAAGCGCCTTTTATCGTCGATGAAAGCCGTGAGCCGGTTCCTAACGATTATATGTCGCAGATGGAAACGCTGCTCACTTCACATCGTCGAGGCGCAGCGGTGAAGCTTTTTATGCGCAAAGGAGTGGGATTGCCGACACCACTCGTAGCCATTATGCCGCTCATGCCTGCCTGGACGAAGTTGAAAAAGGTCGCGCACACGCTCCTATATGACACCATCCTGACGATTGACCATCAGAGAGGAGTAAAGCCGTCTCTAAACCGCTGGGCAAACGTCACCGTTCCCACACTCGTGGCTGTTGGGGGCAAAAGTCCAGCTTGGATGCGCAATGCGATGCAAGCTTTGGCCGATATATTACCCAATGCGAGGCTCCAAATTTTGCAGGGCCAGACACATATGATTAAGCCAACTATGCTTGCACCCGAGTTGCTTCGTTATTTTACGGACTAAGGGAGAACTAAAATAACTGGAGGTCAACAAGATGAAATTCCAAGCAGTGGTTCAATTGAATGGTAAGACAGCAACAGGCATTCAGGTTCCCGAGGAACGATTGGCAAGTATGGGGGCTTCCAAACGCCCTGCGGTTCGCGTTACGATCCGAGGGTATACATACCGCACAACGGTGGGTGTGATGGGCGGCCGGTACATGATTCCTTTAAGTGCCGAACACCGGGCAGCAGCGGGCGTTGCTGCTGGTGATGAGGTGGAAGTGCAGATTGAACTCGACACCGAACCTCGTGAGCTTTCCTTACCGGCTGACTTTTCCGAGCGATTGAAAGCAGTTCCGGCAGCCAAGCGTTTTTTCGAAAGCTTATCTTACAGTAACCGACGGAGATTCCTTCTCAATATAGAAAGCGCTAAGACGTCTGAAACGCGTATGCGACGAATCGATAAGGCCATTGGTATGTTGAAAGAGGGTAAAATTTGAGCAAGATCCACTTGATGAAAGAGGTCAACCAGTCATAATGAATGAACTGGCTGACCTCATCATACGAGTGGGTAGTATTTTGCAAACGTTTACAATATGTTATCAAGCACAAGCCGCCGGCAATAAATGCATTGGCGAACTGGAGGGCAAATGATATGGGGAGAGCAGTAAATGTTCCAAAGTTTGAAGGGAATGAGCGAATTGGCTGGATCGAAAGAGAAATTCCCGAGCCGGGCGTGGGGCAACTCTTGCTTGAAGTGAAGGCCAATGCGCTATGTGGATCGGATCGGGCGCAGTTTTATCATGGAAGTGATGTGACGCCGGGGCATGAGGCGTCTGGCGTGGTTGTTCAAGCGGGGGCGGGAACCGTTCATCCAGTCGGCACGCCAGGTGTGGTTTTTCTCATGGACTTTTGTGGGAAGTGCCGAAATTGTTTGCGGGGCGCGACGAACCAATGTCTGAACAAACGTGCAGATATGGGGTTCAATCGGGATGGCGGCTATGGCAAATACATGTTGGTGAACGAAAACATCTTTTTTCCGATTCCGGACAATCTGCCTTTAACGGAAGCCACGCTGCTCTTGGATGTGATGGGCACGGGCGGGCATGCAATCAAACGGGCCGAGCTTGTCCATGCTGACATTCAATCCGTACTTGTGTCCGGCGCCGGGCCCATTGGATTAGGTGTGCTAGCCATGGCAAAAATTCTGCTCGGTTCTGCGATTCCTGTCTTTATTACAGATATGATTCCTTATCGTTTAGATTTGGCAAAGCGGTTAGGTGGGCTACCCATTCAGTTGAAAGATCGGACATTGCAAGAAGGTTTGCATGCCTACGGTGTGGACGGTGTAGATGCTGCAATTGATACCACGGGTAAAACGATGGCGCGTAAGGCCAATTTAGACGCTTTGCATCAAAGAGGCGTTCTGATATGCGTCGGCCACGGAGAAAGGCTAGAGCTAGAGGTTTCTTCAGATTTGATTGCGACCGAGCGCGCTGTGCTGGGCAGCGAGTATTTTTGCTACAACGAAATCGCGACGAATCTGGTTCATCTGCAAGGCAACTTTGATTACCTCACACAAATCATCACGCATCGGTTTGGCGTCGAACATTTGGAAGAAGCGTATCAGTTATTTCTGCATGACGGAAGAAGTGGAAAGGTCGTGATCGAACAATGAGCATATCGGCGAATGACAAATTGAAGATCGCACTGGTCGGAGGAGGCGCTGCAACATTCTCTCCTAAGGGAGTGACATGGTTTGACGGCGCTGGACATTGGGGCGTACAACATGCCCGAATCCTTTCGGAACGCGCGGACGTCGATTTTTGCGCCATTGTGGGCAGGCATGCAGAGAAGACAAAGGCGAGAGCCGTTCAATTTCATGTTCAGGCATACCTGGATGTCCAAGAGATGCTGGAGAGAGCGCAGCCAGATTTGGTCTGTGTGTGCTTGCCCAATCAGGACCACTACGATGTGACGCTTCAGTTGATACAGGCTGGGGTCCCCTTGTTTGTGGAAAAACCATTGGTGTTCGATCTCGCTCAAGCAAAACGCCTCATCTCTGAAGCTGCTGCGCGCAATCTGTTTTTCGGAATCAATTTTAACCATCGCTATGCGCGCCCTGTGGCACTGGCGCACGACGCCATTCAACAAGGGAAACTCGGTCAGTTGGTTTTCGCGACGTGGCGGTTTGGTGGAGAAGGCGCCAGCGACCATCCCCATGCCAATCTGTTTGAAACTCAGTGTCACGGATTTGATATGCTGGAGCACCTTTGTGGTCCCGTAGCATCCGTCATGGCGGAGATGACAGACGTGACAGGCAATGGGTTCAATACGATGGCGCTGTCCTTGAAATTCGAAAATGGCGCCATCGGGAGTATGGTTGGTTCCTACGATTCATCCTATGCGTACCATGACACACACCGCGTGGAGGTAAATGGCACAGATGGAAGGGTGGTCATCGTAGACACCGTCAAGGAGTACGCCTATCAACGGGCCGGAAGTGAGATAGCGGAGATATGGCAAGCAGGATATTTCAACGACGTCGACCGCGAATTTCACAAGACGTTTGATCGCCATATGGATGAAGTCATTTGCGCGCTGCGAGAGGGCCGCCAACCACCGATTCATGCAAAAGCGGGATATCGGGCCGTATTGCTTGCAAGCGCAGCTGCTCGCTCGTTTGAACTTGGCCGCAGGGTTCACGTTGCTGAAATCGTTGATGGGAAGTGAAATCAATTGCGTTATCGGCATTGCGGTAGTTCTATGGCTAAACGGGGTGAGAGGATGTACCAAGAAGAGAGATTGCAGTTGAGGAGGGGGATATGTACCTGCTCAGAAAGCGGAACAGTTCCTCCGATTACGTGATTCTTTTGGCCGATAAGACGAAGTTTGGCAAGAGAACCCTTCAGCGCATATGTGGACTTGAGAAGATCAACCTGCTTATCACCAATGCTCAGCTGCCAACTCGCATGTGTGAGCAACTCGCGATACGCGGTGTCGCAGTCGAAGTTGTATAGCGTAGTGTGAGCAGAAGTATGAACGGAAGAAGGCAACAGAAATGGAAGAGGGAATGATAGGAATGGTGATTTTAATCAGCGGCAACGGTTGTACAGGTAAAACATTTATGTCTCAAAAATTACTTGAAAAGTATCATATTCCTTATCTTTCGGTCGATCACTTGAAAATGGGGTTGTACAGAGGAGATAGTCGTTGCGAATTTACTCCTCTAGACAGTACGGAACTCATTGCTGAAAAATTGTGGCCAATCATTAAAGGGATCATTATGACGAATATCGAGAACGGTCAACATATCATCATTGAAGGGTGCTATTTGCTACCCCAGCATATTGAGGATTTCGAGAAAGCATATTCTGAACACATCATATCCATTTTCCTCGGATTCTCTACTCATTATATAAAAGAAAATTACATATCAAATATCGTAAAGCATAGGAATGTCATTGAAACTCGTGGTTCGGCAGAGGAGACCATCACTGAATGCATCAACGAGCATGAAGCATTTAAAAGAACATGTTTGGCATACGGTGTTGATTATTTTGAGATTGAACAGAATTACGAACAAGAAATCATCAAAGTTTATGATTTTATTGAAAAGCAAAAATGTATCATTGATAGCAAACTCAAAAAAACGCCTTAGATGAGGTGTATCGAGTGCAAATTTTTAGGTTTGGATCCGAGACGGGGAAAAGCGTGGCACATTTCGATTCAAACTTCATCATGTCACGAATTTTGTTGACTGATGAACCTACACAGATTGGTTGTGTGTATCTCGAGGCGGGCGGCATAATTGGGTTTCACCAAGCACTTTCCGCACAATTGCTACTTGTCGTACATGGACCGGCGTCGGTTCGATGCGATTCGGAATCAGAGGTCTGTGTTTCAGTTGGGGATGCGGTCTTTTGGGAAAAGGGAGAGTGGCACGAGACCAAGACCGAAACTGGCTTAATGGCAATTGTGATCGAATCAGAAGCGTTAAATCCAACGAAGTATATGCCTGTTAAGCTTATTAAGGATTAATCTTTGTTAAACTTGGGGGCATGCCCAACATGCTCTGTCGTTTTGATGACGTATGGACCGAAGTCAGTCACAATACGGTTCGTCTTTAAACAGGAGGGAAAACATTTGCAACATCAATTGAAGTTTCGTGGAGATCATAGCTTTACCATTGCGCAATTCACCGATGTCCATTGGAAAAATGGGGAGGCCGAAGATTTGAGGTCCCGCGCGCTGATGGAACAAGTGTTGGAGGCAGAGCAGCCGGATTTGGTTGTGTTTACAGGAGACGTCGTCGCATCGTACGCTTCTCTCGATCCGATTCGGGCATTCCGGGAGGCCGTCAAATCTGTCGACGAGCGGCAGATTCCTTGGGCAGTTGTCTTCGGAAATCACGATACAGAGCGCATCATCACGCGGCGGGAATTGATAAACGTGGCGTCGGAGTATGCGTTGTGCGTCACGGAACAAGGGCCTGCTGATATTACCGGTTTTGGCAATTGTGTCTTAGAAATTGTCGATCCCAATGGACAAGCGGCGGCCTTGCTTTACCTGCTGGATTCCGGCAATCAGTCTTGTTTGTCGACTGTAAGCGGATACGATTGGATTCGCAGAGATCAAATTGAATGGTATGTACGATCATCTCGAACTGCGACTCAACAAAATGGAGGTACACCGCTTCCGTCCCTCGCTTTTTTTCATATACCGCTTCCGGAGTATCGACAAGTCTGGGCGCAAGAGGTCTGCTATGGCAACAAATTCGAGGATGTGTGCTGTCCGAATCTGAACTCCGGCCTATTTGCGGCCATGGTGGAAATGGGCGACATCATGGGCACTTTTGTCGGGCACGATCACGTCAATGACTATTGGGGCACCTTGCACGGCATCCGGCTTTGTTACGGACGGGCGACAGGGTACAACGAATACGGGAAGGAGGGATTTCCGCGTGGTGCACGAATGATTCGATTGCGTGCAGGCGAGCGCCAATTTGAATCTTGGCTTCGCCTGGATGATGGCTCAGTCATTCGAGATCAGCCGGCGCACCTGCCAGATGAAAAATGAACCGCTATGTCGGGCTAATTGTCAATAGACCTGCACGCGCCCAAGGTCCCCATTGTCGCGGTGGCGAAAGTCCCGCGTCGGAGACCTTTTCTTTTGCCTTGTGCGGACAAATGCCCCCATTCTCCGTGGGAGCAACGCTCTGGACATTGGCTGGCGGAATGTAGGCATGGCTGGATGCCTGTCGTCTTATCACCACGGATCACATTCAATGAACATCATTCACGGAGATGTGTCCGTTTGACGTTTGAAGATGCACTTGGTTCGAACCCGTGCCCAAAGTAGAAATGCTCTGACCAGAAACATTAGCGTTCCAGGGTACATTCCCTTCAATTGAAGCATTTGAAGTCGATGCGTGAATGCGGGCATTTGTATTCGATGGCACAGATAGAGAAATACGGGCATTGGTTGTTCTCAAAGACCATTTTCTCTTGATCGTCGATGACGCTGAGATTGTGTCGTTACTGTCATTGGCAGTGACTGAACCCGTGATGTTCTCTAACGTCATTTTTCCGTTGGAAGTCTGCAGATTGACTGACCCGTTCATATCCGAAGCGGTAATCCCTTCTTGAATCAGTTCCTGTGCGTAGGACTTTCCTTGTTCAGTCAGGCAATAGTATTTTCGTGGTGGACCTTCTCTGGATTCGACCAGGTATGTTGAGAAATATCCCTCTTTCGTCAATCGTCTTAACAGGGGATAAATCGTTCCTTCAGCGATTTCAAATTTCTGCGAAATGGCACTGACCAATTCGTATCCGTAGCGATCCGTGTTCGTGGCAAGCACCAGCACACACAGTTCAAGAACGCCTTTTTTGAATTGAACATTCACAATGTCATCACCTCAGTTTTCGTGTAGTATGCGTTTATCACAGGTACATCATAATTGGTGGTACAGAATATTGAAAGGTACTGTTGAGGCACGAATCAATATCCAGGACGCAGTATAAATGAATCGCGTTTCTTCATGCTTCGAGACACCTTAGCGGAGAGGGAATCGGAATCATCATTCCGATTGTAGAATTAAGGCGGCGGTGAATACCACTGATCGCTTTTTTTATTTCCCGAGTTTATTTAGTGCTTTAATGACAATTTGTTCATGATTAAACCATTGCATTTTTCTATATTCGGAGTAAGATAGCTTTTGTTGTTTTCAATGCGAAGTATTGTAATGCGAAATATTCAAAAACGAAATACTGCCGAGGGATGGTGAGAAAACTGCAAAGTGCGGAAGAACGAGATTCCAGTGCGAGGGCTGCGCAACTGATTCGCTCGTTTCGCCAAGTTCATCGTTCTATGTTGAAAATGATGCGGATTCAGGCGGATTTGCTTGATTTGACCCCGGTGCAAATGATGGTTTTACACGCACTTTCCGAAGAACCGAATTTGTCATTGAGCGATTTGGCAGAGCGCGTTCAACTGGGTTGCAGCACAGTCAGCGGGGTTGTGAAGCGACTGGTTGAAGCAGGCATTCTTGAGCGCAAACGCCTGGAAGAAGACCAGCGCACGATTGCCATTCGTTTGACAGAGAAAGGGAAACAATTGGATGAGCAGGCATTTGGCGATGATTCGCTGATGTCCAAAGCGTTGCGGAATTTGCTCCAATTTCCCGTGGAGAACATAGACACCTTGTTGGCATTGCACCAACAACTGACAGAGATATTAGACACGGAGGGAGAAAGAAAAAGGGATGAGTGAAACTCGAACGATGGGGCAACAATCCGTTCCGGTTGGCCCTATTTTTGGTGTGATGATCGCGGGCGCTTTTGTCGCCTACCTGAATCAGACCTTAATTAATGTTGCTTTGCCGCAAATGATGGATCATCTGCACATATCCGCAACCACCGGCGATTGGTTGACGACGATTTACATGTTGGTCAACGGGGTTGTCATTCCTGTCACTGCCTTTTTGATGCAACGGTTTACGACGCGGGCATTGTACTTGACGGCCATGACGCTGTTTGTGATAGGAACAATCATTTGTGCGGTTGGTCCTGATTTTGCTGTCATTTTAGTCGGGCGTGTGGTGCAGGCCGCAGGTGCGGGCATCCTGATGCCCGTGATGATCAATGTCATCTTTACGTTGTTTCCACTTGAAAAACGCGGTATGGCCATGGGGATATTGGGCATTGCGATCAACTTTGCGCCAGCCGTTGGCCCGACCTTGTCTGGTTGGATTGTGGAGAACTACTCGTGGCGGGTATTGTTCTATGTCATTTTGCCCATCGCGCTGCTCGATCTCATTGTTTCTATCTTTTTATTGAAGAATGTCACGCAAACGAGTAGACCGAAACTGGATACACTGGGCGTCGTCTTGTCTACAATTGGGTTTGGCGGTTTGCTGTATGCGTTCAGTATGGCAGGCAGTGACGGCAACGGCTGGGGGAGTCCACAGGTCGTTATCACGTTTATTGTCGGTGGGGTATCTTTGGCTGTGTTCGTCTGGCGCGAGTTGACGATAGGACATCCTATTTTGGAGTTCCGGATTTTTCGGTATCCGATGTTCACATTGACCACCATCATCAATGTGCTTGTGACGATGGCGATGTATGCTGGAATGATTTTGATGCCGATTTACATGCAGGATGTTCGTGGATTTTCCCCGTTGCAATCTGGCTTGATGTTGTTGCCTGGCGGCATTCTCATGGGCGCCGTGTCTCCTATCACAGGTAAATTATTTGATAAAATTGGCGCTAGATGGCTGAGTGCATTTGGTTTGGCGATCACTGCTGCGACTACGTTCGCATTGGCGCGCCTGCAGATGGATACCACATACACGTACGTCACCATACTCTACACTGTCCGGATGTTCGGCATGGCAGTACTGATGATGCCCATCATGACGGCAGGGTTGAATGAATTGCCCTTGCGTTTAAATCCACATGGCACTGCGATGCTCAATACGATGCGGATGATTGCTGGCGCAGTGGGGATGGCGTTTTTGGTCACTGTGATGTCAACCAAAGCGGTTGTGCATACAAAAGCGATTGTGATGCAACAACATATTGCTGCGACAGATAAAGTTCACATGTTGCTCGCACAGAATCAAGGCAGTGTCATGGGCATTAATGATGCATTCATGGTGGCCACCATTTTGTCGGTTCTTGCGTTCCTCTTGTCTTTTTTCATTCGCAAGACAAAGCCGACAGAAGAGGCGCCCAATCTGTCAAAAGCGCAGGAAAAAAGCAGTTTATCCAGCCCGGCATTGGCTATCGAAGAATAAACGACATACTTTTGCGGCGCGCCCCTGGAGCGGGGCGCGCCTGTTTTCGTTGAGGACCCTAGGGTCCCTAGGCAAAATGGATTTCTTCATTGCCGAATTGGTGAAACCAATCTTGCACGAGGAGTTGGGCCGCCAATTGGTGACCAGCCGCGTTTGGATGCCATGCATCGCCCGCGTACGCTCGATAGGACTGATGGTGCTGATTGATGTATTGCTTCATCTGATGGAAAATGTCGAAAACGTGTACGTTGGCGTTGTGCAACTGATTTGCTGCAGCCATCTCGGTAGAAATCAACTGGGGTTGAGCGGTTTTGTATGTCGTGTAGGACGCGATGGAGACAGGGGTGGTCACAACCAGCACAACGGCGTGCTGTTGCAGTGCAGATTGAATCTCCCAATCAATTTGCGCCCGGTAGTCGCTAAGTGGGGTGTGTGCGGCGAGATCGTTCACACCCCATGCCAAAACAACCACATTCGGCTTGATTCGGTTTAGCCACTGGGGATAGCGGTCGACGATATCTTTGACACATTTGCCAGATATGGCTTTGTTGTATACTTGGAGATGATTGGCTCCTACGTCTGAAATGGCGGTGAAAGCGCGTTTTAAATAGCCGCCTGCTTGCTTGTCGTCTTTCCATCCGTGCGCGACCGAGGCGCCAATGATCAAAACTTTTTTGACGCCGTGGCGAGTTTCGTCTTGCGCCGTGCTGACCTGGGTTGTTATCGCTTTCCCCTGATGTTTTGACAATACAGCGGGCGTCGCGGCGTTGACAGAGCGCAAAGACTGCAAGACACTGATGCAGATGACCAGTAAAGCTTTGCTGGCAGGTCCTCTAAAGCGGTGTCGAATGATGGCCATCACCTTCCCTCTGGTACTGGTATGGCTGGTTATGGATAAATTATGCAAAAAATGATGGCGAATTTTGTCGTTTGCCAAGCAAAATTCAAGCCAAATTCGAACTGTGTCTCTTAAAATTGACCAGAACGTGCAAACCATCAGCGAAAAGACCGCGCAGAGATGTGTCCGGTCTTTTCGTATATACCGTTATGCGTCCCGCACTAGCAGAACATGAAATGCCAGTCAATCAGGGCAGCGCGGATGGCGCGCGCACAGGTATCGACTTTATTTTCAGGATAGATAGAGAAACGATTTTCCCACAAGTGATAGCGACGCAGGTTGCAGTAAATCGGCGGCGTTTTCTACCGCATGGATGTTTGAAGCCAGAATGGCACGGCGAATATAATGGTAGGAGCGGTTTGTCCGTCTCAGGCGGTTTACGTTTTGTTTTCAGCAGCACGACTTTGAGGAAATGGCATGGGAGGAATCCGTTTGCATAAATTTCGTGTCCCTTCATACCAAATGTATGGCGTTCTATATCTGCTCATTCTCGCCATCATTTTCACCATTTTGTTGAGTGGGAAAGTGACGCATCAGGGGATGGTGTTGGGTCTTGTTTCGATTGTAATGGGGTTGCTTTTGATTTATCGCTCGATTCGGAGTTCGCAGATGACACTTTTGATCAACGCTGCTTTGTTTATTGTTTTAGAAGTGATGGCTTGCATTGTGGTCGGCGTGGGCAGTGATCCAACCGAATTGTGGTTTGCTTCGTTTTATTCCTTGTTTTCACTGTTCTTGCTGCTCGACATCCTTGTGCAGCGCATCAGGTCCTTGGGTTTTAAATCCTAAGGATTTCATATGATGATACTGACCGGTTGGATGGTGAACACACGGTACAGGTCGGATTTTTTGGTTTGATGCGCATTTGAAATGACATCTGACGGCATAACCGCGACTGATAAAAATAAAATACAGTAAATACTTGCGCTTACTTCAAATGGTTCATGCAAACAGGTTTGTTTTTATCTTTGTGAATGAATCGGAGGGGGCGTAGCAAAATGAAAATGGATTCGCTCTTTGACGTTCAAAAAGCGTTGGAGCCACAAGCCGTGATGGCAAGTGGGCATGAATCGCAATCATTGTTACCGAAAAAAATCCTAGCTCTGCAAATCGAACTCGGTGGATTGGCCAATCTGTGGCATCACCATGGTTTGCATGTATGGAAACACAACCAGGGATCTCCGGAACAAACGACGTATCCCCTGCTTCAAACAGACGTGCCGTTATCATCTGCAACCAATCCGTTGCTCGAAAGTTATCTAAATTGTCTTCATTTGATCCTCTCCATCGGGTTGGACTTGGGATGTGATTTTCACATATCAGACTATATCCCTATTCGCGATCCGTCCAATGATGTGGGCGCCCAGTTTCGCACGTTGTTTCGCCGCATTGCACAGGTCGACATGGATCGATGGCATGGTGGCAAATATTACCGCATGTTTTGCTCATTTATTGGCCTTGGCGAGATGCTTGATTTGACTTGGAGCGAGATTCAACAGCATTATCTGGAGACCACCAAAACCAGCGGTCGGCATTCAGTGGGACTGTAGGATACATGTACAGGTTTCGCACAAATGCATACTGAACGATGATGTTGAAAGGAAGTGGAGACCTCTGCCACAGTTTGGCGGTGTGGCGGAGGTAGATGTGTAAATGGATATTTAATGCAGAATATCAAATGATTTTGTAAAGTGATATTCGCTTGGATCCGGTAAGATGAAGCAAACGTTGTTTGAAAGGGTTGCTTGATTTGAAACGTGCGCTTACCGTCTTCACAACCGGATTGTTAGTCGCTTCTGCCATCATTTCTACAAACGCCTATGCTTCCATCGCTGGATTCAGTCAAAAAGCGGTGGAAGTCAATGGACAATTGCTGTCTGATCCTTATGCTTTTGTTGCGTCTGATGGAAGTGAAATGACCACATATATGCCAATTTGGTATGTGGGTCAAGCTTTACAAGCGGCGGGTTTCACACAGTCATGGAATGGGGCAACGCACACTTGGACCTTGACAACAGGCACACAGGGGGATTTTTCTAGTCTTCCTATCGGAAATGGCTCTGCAAGCATTGTGGTCAATGGGCAAGTGGTGAAAAAGCTGAATACATACGTGAGGACGGACCCAGCGGCAGGCAAAAACGCTGCCAAAACGGTTTATATGCCAATTTATTACGTGCAGCAATTACTGACAGCCGCGGGCATTCCATCATCCTGGAATGGGCAGACATGGGCCATTACATCCTCATCTGCCGCGTCAAAGCCGATCATCTTTGGATTTGTCACAAACTATTCCGGCAGCACAAGCTCTTTGACGGATTTGGAAGCCCATTCAGAGGTCAGTGAATTTGCGACATTTACACATAGCATCACGGCGTCGGGAGGACTATCCGGGACCTTGTTCACAGCGGCTGGCACATATGCGCAGAGTCATGATTTGTCTGCGTATGTCACCATTACCGATACAGACGCATCAACAGGGGATTTTGACGGGAAGATGGCAGCAACGGTGCTCAATCATGCGACGACGAGATCGACATTGATACAGCATATGGTCACGCTGGTCAAAGGCACATCATTTGCGGGCATCAATATCGACTTTGAGATGCTTTCCGCTTCCGAGCGCGCGAATTTTACGCAATTTCTCACTGCGCTGCAGCAGCAACTGCATCAGGCGGGCAAAAAACTCAGCGTCGACATCCCGGCAATCACCAGCGATAACACCGCTTATGATGAGCATGCCATTGGCCAAGCGAGTGATGAAGTGATGCTGATGGCGTATGATTACTCCTATCCCGGCGGACCGGCAGGCGCCATTGCCCCTGTCTGGTGGGTGAATGACGTCCTTGCTTATACCACGAAGGAAATTTCGGCGAACAAGTTGCTGCTTGGCTTGCCAGTCTATGGCTACGATTGGGCCAACGGCAAGACACAGGCGCTGAGTCTGCCGCAGGTTGATCAATTGATGGCGGAATATTCCGTTGCGCCAAAATGGGATGCAAAAGATGAAGCTCCCTATTTTAACTATACAAAAAATGGGGTTTCTCACACCGTATACTATGAAAACGCGCAAAGTATCACCGATGAACTGGCAACTGTGCAGTCATACCATTTGCGCGGTGTGGCGGTTTGGCGCATGGGCCTTGAAGATACGTCCATCTGGCCTGCTATCCAGCGTTTCGCAAACGGGTCTTCCAGCAGTTGAGGCTTCGGTGTCCACAGACGTTGGCGTCGAACGGATGAAGAAAAACAGCCCCCATGGCTTACGTGGGGGTGTTGTCTGCAAAATGAGCCGCTGTCTATGCGTCACAGTTCGATCACGCTTGTGATCAATGCGCTTTACAGTTTACTTTTTCTATGGTGCTCCGAATAAAAGTATCACTGGTTTCATCATCGTCGTAGGTGATGACGGCAATTTGATCTGACAGATCCACATCGAAATTTCTTACACCTTCCACACTGTGAAGCGCCACCGATACTTCATTTGCACAATTTGCGCAGGTCATGTCCTTGAGTGTCATTGTCGACATTGCCAAGGCACATCGCCTCCTTGAAAAAGATGTTTTGCCTCCATAGCATGCCTCAAAATTCCCACAATATTGCAGTGCGCACTTGAATGAAATTTTCAAACGGGCACTGCCATCTAGTGATGGCGCTTCGCCTTGATAAAATGCAGGATCTCATCAAGCCCATGTCGGTCCGAGGGGGAGGCAATAGGCATGAATAAATCACCATGTTTTTCAACTCTTTGTGCCATATTTAGCATCGTAAAGTCGGTTGGATGAAAGCCACTGGTCACTTCCGCCCATGTCACTGGAGCGGAGACAGAGGCAGAAGTGGTGGCGCGCACAGAATAAGCGGCTGATAATGTCCGCATGCGCCAGAGCTGCAGATAGTCAAAATACAGTTTTTTGCCACGGTTTTGCACACGCCGTTCCAAAGTGATTTTGTCAGGCATTTTCTCGCGCAAGTACTCTGCGATAAATTTAGTGATGACGCGGGTTTCTACAAAAGTATACTTCGATTCAATTGGCACAAAAACTTGGATACCCGTCGCGCCAGATGTTTTGGCCACACTGTGCAGCGAGAGGGAGTCCAGCACTTCCTTCAGACGGAACGCCACCTCCAACACCAAGTCGAAGTTGTCGGGGTCAGAAGGATCCAAATCAAACGCCAAATCAGTGGGATATTCAACGTGATCGCACAGGGAGAAGGGGACATGCAACTCGATGGCCGCGTAATTTGCCACCCAGACCAAGGTGGCGACGTCGTTGATGAGAATCCACGATTTATCCTTATAAAACCAGCGGGGGAGCCAGGCGGGGGCGTGGGCAGGGACTGCTTTGTGCACAATGCGTTGGTGGTCAATGCCATCGGGGAAACACCACATCATCAGCATTCGATCTTTTGTATATCGCAATAAATGCGCCGAGACAGAGACGAGGTATTTGATGTAGTCCAACTTTGTAATATGTAAGTCGGGCCACAGGACTTTCTCAGGATTCGTAATGGCAATTTCTTTGCCTTCAATGGGAATGACCAAGTTTTCCATACCGTTCTCCTACTGCAGAAGAGGTTATACAAAGTTATTCTGTTTGCTGGCGCAAAATCTATTCTGAAAAATGATTCGGTACTTTGGTGGCCATGGCTGGCGGCGAAATGAAAAAGCCGCCTCATATCCGAGACGGCTTTTTGGCATGGAATGATGAAACGAAGGTTATCCTTGGGCTTGGCCGTTTTTCACCCACTGAGCAACGGTGACTACGCGTTTTGCTTGATGGCTTACAGCTGCAATGGTGGTGTCTGCAATGTTTCCGTCTTCTGTAGTGGTGGCGCTTGTCCCATATGGATTGCCGCCTGCGGCAAATAGCACTGGGTCGGTGTAGCCCGGCGCAACAACAATCGCACCCCAGTGGTACATGCTCGTATACAGGGACAAAATGGTCGCTTCTTGACCACCGTGTGAGTTTTGAGCGCTGCTCATTGCGCTGACAACCTTGTTCACGGTTTTGCCTTGCGCCCAGAGACCGCCCATCGTGTCCAAGAATTGTTTCATTTGTGATGGCACGTTGCCAAAGCGCGTTGGCACACTGAAAATGATGGCATCTGCCCATTCAATGTCTGCCGCTGTCGCTGTGGGAACATCTTTTGTCGCTTCGAAATGCGCTTGCCAAGGTGCATTTGAGGCAATGGCTTCAGCGGGCGCCAATTCAGGGACTTTTAAGACCTTCACTTCAGCGCCTGCCGTTTGCGCAGCTTTGGCCGCAGCTTGTGCCAGTTTGTAGTTTGTCCCAGTTGAGCTGTAGTAGATGATAGCAAGTTTCACATTTGCCAATGTAAGTTCCTCCAATTCCGTATGTTGAGTCGTACCACAAAGAAACAGTTCATAAGAATACTGCTCACAATGGATGCTTACTATTCGAGTTCATTTCTTACTCATAGTAAGTATAAAGCAATTATATTATATACTTATTTTTTGTCAATAAATTAAAAATGATGAACCAATATGGATTGACATCGCTTTCTTCCGAGTTTCGAGCAATGATTACCATACAGGAGGGTCATACAGGGTTGGTTTGAAAGCATCCATTTTGGCAATGAGATGTATAGCCGAGCCATTCGTGCATGGCCAGATGCGCCTCTCCGCCGCAAAACGGGCATACAAATGTGGTCGCGGTTTGCGTTTCATAGTCAAGGGTCTCCAGTGCCAGTTTCTCAGCTGAAACGATTTTCTTGATGTCTTCAGCGTTCATCATGTATTCCTCCATTCGATTCATTGCTTAGCAAAGACTGCCGCATGATGTGTCACGCATCAGGAAAATTCACTGCTACTCAATCAGAACATCGTGGATGACACACAAAGGTATTGAGTCTATTTTCAGGATATCGCTATCTAAATTATAGTCTCGGAAATATTGTAAATTCAAATAACTGAGGTGGGCTAGCTGTTGATTGCTGAAAGGTGTATTCTCGTCTTTGCACTATCATGTGTGGTGACGCTCATGAAACTGCCGGTCAATCAAGATATTGCGATGGGATCGGCACAAAACGAATTTAATTCTACAGATAGCGTAGGAGGAACTGAATGTGGCTAGATGTCCGAAATGTGGTTTCAATCGGTTTGGTGTAGAAGATATTCAGGTGGAGGATGGAAAAGGGGTATTGACGTTTGTCGTATGCGCTGGATGTGAGACAGCGATGTCTGTATTGCAACCCCACCCAAACTATTTTCCATTGTTAGAAAGTATCTCAAAGTCTTTGGATAAAATTAGTCAGAAATTGAAATAAGGGGGATGCCGGAAGGCGGTACACCCGCCCCTTCCGGTTTTCGTGAAATACATTATCCCAACTGCTGCACCATTTTATGAAAATGACCGTTTTACAAAAGCCAAAATTCAATCGATGGGCTCCCAAGGTCGACGGGTACCAAGCAGATCAGCGAGCTGTTTGCTGCGAATTCGGCGTTGTTGCCGCGCTTCTGCTCTCTCTGCCGCACTTTGATGAAGGAATAACTCTTCATTGGTCTCGGGCACGACTTTCGGAACATTTGTGGGTCTGCCATTTGGACCAATGGCCACAAATGTCAAGAAGGATGTGGCGCAGACGGCTCGGGTGCCTGTGTTGAGCTCTTCAGCCACAATTTTTACGAACACCTCCATTGAGGTGTTGTGCGTCCAAGTGACGAATGCTTCAAGAGAAACTTCATAATCGACCTTGATTGGTTGGAGAAAATCCACTGAATCCGTTGAGGCGGTGACCACAGGTCCCCGCGCATGTTTCATGGCGGCGAGTGCAGCGACATCATCAATGTGCGCCATCAGTTTGCCACCGAATAGCGTGTTGTGATTGTTGGTGTCCGGCGGCAGGACGTGGCTGGCTTTGAATGTGCGTGATTCCCGTATAAATCGTTGTTCAACCATAAGTGACGGCTCCATTTCAGATGTATCTAATTTTGAACATAACAGATTTTTTCTTCGCTGACACTTCAAATCCTTCATCGGTTGCATTTTATTGCTTATCGTATACTCGCAGTCCGTTTGTCCAACAAGGGGTATCACGATCTTCGTAAGTTATTTTTCCATCCATCAATGACGGCGACATGCCAATCTTTCCACAAATTACACCGGAACGAATGTTTGCATATCGGTATGTCCAGTTCATATAATATGAGCAACCAGAACGTATGTTCTGGTGGTGAGGGGGAGCATTGATGGGACGTCCCACAGTTTTGTTGCGGCGTATGCTGGTCCTTGAGGCGATGCATAAGTATATCGTTTGCGAACTGGCGGCGCTGAAGGAGCAGATGCGCGATGAATCGGTCAAAATTATTGAACGCTATGATGCTGCGCACGAGATTCGCTTCGAATATGTGGAGGAGAACAAGCACCAAGAGGCGATTTATATCCGTAAAATGCTTGATGCTGAGGTGAAAAATCGCGCGAAGCGCTGTGGACTCAACGTCCTTGATTGATGTGGTGGCACGTTTTGCACCATGCATTTATTCTTCATCTTCTGAGTATGTTTGAGTATGTTTTCAGTGCAGCGAAAATGTACGAGGGAGTGGTTGGTGTGGGCGAGATAATTCAAGTGACCTCTGGTGCGCCATGGGAGTCCATCATTGGTTACAGTCGGGCGATTCGCATTGGCAATCGGGTTGAAGTAGCCGGCACAACCGCAATGAGAGGCGATGAGGTTGTTGGCGAGAATGATCCCTACAGACAAACGGTTCGGGTGTTGCAGATTATTAAAAAGTCTTTAGAAAAAGTCGGGGCAGATTTATCCGATGTCGTGCGTACTCGCATATTCGTCACGGATATGTCCCGCTGGGAAGAAGTCGGGAAAGCGCATCGTCAGTTTTTTAAAGACATCCGGCCAGTGGTCACCATTGTGGAAGTCAAGGCATTGATAGACCCTCGGCTTTTAGTGGAAATCGAGGCAGTGGCCATCATCAGCCAGTGACTTGGTCATGCCTTTGCTTGGTATCTTTATGCTTCTGTTCATTCGGCGTCTCGTACATCAGATATTGGCTGGCGCTGGCGGAGCGGGTTTTAAGCCGCGGCCATGAATGATGATGTGGATGATCCTCTGAAAAACTGACGGAGGCAGAGGAGGAACATCCGCAGCTACATATCTGCGTTTGCGATGTATTCTCAACGAGTTGTTGTGAAACAGACCGCGCCCTGTGATGGATGATATGCAGGTAAAAGGCGCGGAAAGCGCCCGTCACAGTCCACCGAAATAGGCGTCTAGTTGATTGACAAACATTTGCAATATGCTTTGCATGTGTGTTTGCAGCCAGTGCTTGGCGATTTCTCCGAAGACAAAATCCGCAGCGAGAGAACCAATAAAGCTGCAGATAATCACAAGAACTGCTAGTAATGGCCACCTCATCTTCTGAAATCCTCAATTGCGATGTTAGGATCTTTTGTGCAGGAGCATTTCATCAATTCGCAGGCTGGACGTCGTTCATATCTCCACATGTCTATCACCTCTAGTTCAAGTATGTCCAGAAAACAAGTCAATAAACGTCTGGCTGTTTGCGCCAGCCAGGTAGCTGTGTTGACGCTTAAACGATGACTGATAGTGTTGACATACTCGCCACAAATACGTAGGGTTTGAAAAGTAGGGTCATTCCTGCGTGTCCAGCGTCCGATAGGTTGAAATTGCGGGCAAATGCATCTCTGTAGGAGGAGAATATTGAATTGGCCACAACATTAAAGCGGCTACTTATCGGTCGACCATTGAAGACTCGAGAAATGGGGCATGCAAAAATCGGAGTCATCAAAGGCATGGCGGTGATGACGCCGGATGCGCTATCGAGTGTGGCGTATGCAACTGATCAGATGGAACTGATCTTGATGTCTCTCATTGGCGCAGGTAGCGCCAAAGAATACGTATCTGACGTCTTGGGATTTTCGATGATGGGTACGTTCATTATTGTTGTGTTGGCACTTTTACTTTTTTTTGCCTATCGCAATATCATTTATCATTACCCACTAGGTGGCGGCGCCTATGCAATTGGATTGAACGATCTCGGAAAGTATTGGGGATTGTCAGCCGCCTCGACGTTGATTGTTGGGTATACATTGACTGTAGCAGTATCGATAGCAGCAGGTATTGATGCAATTGGGCCTGTTGTTCCCCTGATCGGCCACCATAAACTGATTGCCAATATCGTACTCACGCTCATCATCATGTTAATTAACCTGCGTGGTACAAGTGAATCAGCCAATGTCTTCGTTCCCTTTACATACATATTTATCGGCTGCATCCTTCTCCTAGGGGTGACCGCAGTCGTGAAAGCCATCATGCATCCGGTCTCGATACACATTCCATCAGTTGCTGGAATGCACGCTGTGCAAGGGATGGGGCTATTTCTTTTCTTGAGAATGTTTGCCAACGGATGCAGTGCTCTGACGGGCGTCGAGGCTGTGTCGAACTCGGTTCCGGTCTTTAAGGATCCATCAGCATTCAGAGCTCAACGGCTGTTGCTGACACTGGTGATCACACTGAGTGTCTTATTTCTCATCGTCTCTGGCACGGCCGTGATGCATGGTCTTACGTATAACGCTGATATACCTTTGATAAACCAGGAATCTATGTTATTATTCGGTACTCATGGATTTGGCTATATCATCACGGTGATTGTTTCTGTTTCCACGATGTGCATCTTGGCCATCGCTGCGAATACAGCGTTTACAGGTTGTCCTGCATTGTGGTCAGCTATGGCGCGCGATGGTTTTATGCCTCGTTGGTTGCTGCATAAAGGCGACCGACTGGTGTACAGCAATGGAATTGTATTTTTAACCTTCATATCCCTGGCGTTAACCATCGGATTTCACGCCCAAGTCAGTGATCTGATGCCCCTCTATGGCGTATCCGTATTTTACACATTTAGTGTATCTCAACTTGGCATGGTCGTTCGCACGGTTAAAGAGCGGCAACGGAAATGGCTTTATCGCACAATCGGCAGCGGATGTGGATTTGCCCTCACCGCGATAGCCTGCCTGATCTTCGGCATTACACGTTTCACGAGCGGAGCATGGTTGGTCATTGTCTGTGTACCCCTGATGATCTTGATGTTCAGCAAGATCCAACACCATTATCAGCAGATCCGAGAAGATTTAAAGTATGACTTTTCTCGTCCACTTCAGCCGGATCGTCATACCATTACGCTTGTGCCGATCGCGTCAGTAAATAAGTCATCCGTCCACGCGTTGGAATATGCGCTTGCGAACTTCAAAAATGTCGTTGCGGTTTCGGTCATTGCCCAAAACAGCCAAGAAGAGGCAGATGAAACGGAACGCGTGTTGCGTGAGCAATGGGCACGCCTGAATTCAGGTGTCCGTTTGGTGGTCATCCATTCCCAATACCGTTCTGTGGCAAGGCGGCTCCAAAGATTCGTAGATCTTGAGTTGGACAGATATGAACCAGAAGACATCACAGTGGTCGTCCCTCAATTCATCACGAAAAGTTGGTGGCACAAGTTATTGCACAACAAGACAGGAAGCGTATTGATGGCGTGGCTGATTCTGGGTAAATCAGTGAAAGTACTTGCGGTGCCTTACCGTCTTCCTCGTTAAGGATATACTGGATATTTGTCGCCGAGCATGTGGGGACTGCACCTGATGTGGCTAGGGAAGCACCTTTGAGCGTATCGACAAAAATGATTGTTGACAACACGCAGGTGGTGAGGTTTGGATACAGCGATAAAAGAATATTCAGATATCACAAAACCATTTTGTCTGTCAAGCGGAATATTTCGGAACAACGACAAATATACATCAAATAGGAGACGATGGGCCCCAAAATTGAGAGGGGAGACCATCCGTGAAGGATTTATTGTCCACCCTGCAAATTACACTTTTGCTGCTTCAAATTGCTTTAGGGCTCGTGCAACTGTTTCAAATGTGGAAGCGCAAAAAAACGCGATGATTAGTCGTGTAAGTGGCAGCTTACAGACTTTGATTTAGCGAATTCAGGGGGCCCTCGCCATCCTAATTTGTAACACCTTATCTATATGCACTTTATATGTTGCATATCACTTTATCTCCTTATGGCTTTGTGGTGCTCGTGGCGCTTGTGACGTTTGTGATTTGATTTATAACAAACATAAAATTGATCTGTGACAAATTTGAGTTTGTACCCTTTAGGCAATATCCGTTTTAGGGCATCTGCGATTGTCATACCGAGCAAATCTGCAATCACAATGTGTGGATCCATGCTGCTGCCGCCATTGACTGCGATTTCGGCACTGCCAGTTAATGTTACACTCAGGATAACGTACATCACACACAACCTCCCAACTGATGTATTCAATGCGCAAGTGTTACAAAACGTCTGTGCGAATGACGATTAGGGAAAAAAATACGAAACAAATATTTATGTTATTTTTTACGTAAAAGCGAAAGTTGTGACATAAGCGGGCGCGTGATTGCAAGCGTATGGTAGACTGATACCGTATCATCGCTACCTATTTTACGATTCTTGCAAAGATATATGGCTCGTTTTTACATATCCGCGTCGATAGATTTTAGGGGGGAAATGGCCGTCTTTGGCTGTTTTCGTCGCAATCTTGTGCCCGCAGGGCATAGGGGTCTTAGGGGGAAATGTGGTTACATCATGACAAAACGATATATCATTGCGATATCTGATATCCATGGTTGCTGGGACAAATTCTCCAACGCATTGAATGTCTACCAAACCGAATTCAATCCGCAGGAAGACCAACTTATTCTGCTGGGTGATTATATTGATCGCGGGCCGGATTCCCGGCGTGTGGTGCAGACGATTATGCACCTGCAGGCACAACAAGGGGCCATTGTGCTTGGTGGAAATCACGAAGATTTGTGCGTCAAAGCCAACTCGTCAACAGATCCGATTGAGCAGAACCTGGATATGCAGCGATGGATGCGAAATGGTGGGGCCCAGACGCTGGCATCGTACGAAGGGCGACAAGCTGAATTGGATCATCACATTGCCTGGATGCGAAGCCTGCCGAAGTACTACGAAACTGAACATTACATATTCACACATGCCAGTCCCAGTCCTGGCGTGCCAATGGGTGAGCAGCGTGATGTCGATATCATATGGGGTCGCCATACAGATTTGGTTGGGCTAGGGAAAATAAATGTGCACGGTCATACTCCGGTTGATGAAGTTGTGCTCATTAAAGACCAGTTGTTTATTGACACAGGAGCAGTATTTGACGGAAAGCTAAGTATTGTGGCGCTTGACGCAGAGCATCCAGAATGGCGTGTCATTGCCGAAGTGTAGTTCGGATGCAGTCAAAACAAATCGCGGCTCTTGTATTTTCTGATTTTACGAAAGCATCGCTTGAATCACTACAATAGGGGCAACTATCCAAATGTAAAGACGGGCACCTCATTTGAAGTGCCCGTCTTGCTCGATGTCGTTGGCCCGCGCAGTGAGAAATTTAAGTTTCTTGCGAATAGGAGCGATCCCTCAATTGGATCGTTCAGCCTCTTCTTTGTCAGATGGGCATCCAGGCAAGTCTTCAATCATGTCCAGTAGGTCATCGTCGTCCTCATCTTCAAAATGAACTCGCACATCGACCCTCTTCACTCGAATGCGCATATCCATCCCTCCGTGGAATGTATTATAGGTTGAAAAACTCAACAGTAAACCACGATGATGTATTGATGGCAGCATCACGCTGCATGTTTACAGCATGTCTGCCGAAAAGAGATTCACTGGCATCGAAACAGCTATGAGAAGAGATCAGTTTGAGTAGTTTTTAGAGTGGTATACAAAGTATAATCGTTCTAGACAACATATGTCGAATTACGCTACTTAGGTGTGTTTGTTCTGGAATTTAGGCTGAGTACATTGCCACTTTGGGAAGTCGCGTCCTTAAGTGTTACAGCGTCTGTTTTTTTGCTCATCTATTGGAATAGCTATTGGAAGCCGTACGCGCTAGTTTTCATGAAGTCAGCCATCTTGATGTTTGTCACCTGCATCGGTCAAAGTATATTCATGTCAGTACATGATGGGGAACAGGCGCGGTTTGTCTACAGCATCATGTTGCCGATTGTCCTCCTTGGCCAAATTGCTTTAATTGAGACATTTTTGGTGACATTCAAGTTGTCCAAACCACGTTGGTATCCTGTGCTATGGGGAGTAGGAATCACATTTCTCTCTGTCTCAATTGTCTTTCATAGAGATATCTACCCTGTTTTACAACAGGTTCCGGATGGCTATTTTTTTGCCAGTCCGCCATCGGCAGTAGGGTTTACTGTACTTAAATCTTTTGTATTTGGCAGCACTTTAATCGGTTTGGTTTATGTCGTCGTGTGTGGTTTAAAGAAAGTGTCGTCTAGAAACCGCTGGCCATACGCGCTGGTGGTTTTGCTGTACGGTCTCTGTCTCTTTAACGATTCTATCGTGCTTCAACGCCATCGAACCTTATATCCAACCACTTGGGTAGGGGCTTTGTTGCTATTCGGCATGCTATGCCGTGAAATACGGTGGCATATGCAGGACGTCTACTCACAAATCAATGTCGATAGATTGACTGGTGTATATTCGCGCAGTTATGGAGAGCTTTATTTATCAAAATTATTGGTCGAACAAGATGTGGGTATTTTTTATGCTGATATTGATGATTTCAAAGGGATAAATGATGCATTTGGACATCAGGCGGGGGATCAGGCACTGAAATTACTGGCCGATTTGGTCAGTCCGATGATGTACAAGCCAAATGCGCTTGTGCGATTAGGTGGGGATGAATTTCTTTTTATTTTTCCGAATGCCGAATCCGATGATGAATCACACCTGCATAAAGAACTTTACTCCTTGTTAGATGGCATGCTTACACTGAAAGATGAAAATGACGTCATCATCGCGACTCTGCAGGTGAGTTTTGGCTGGGCGCACGCCAAACGAGGGTCATCCTGGATTGAGGTGATTCATCGTGCTGATTTATCCATGTATCAGCAGAAGGGAGCAAAGAAGAACGGGACGAGGCATCGGTAAATGTCAATGATATTGATAATTTGTCGATCACAATTCTGATTCATCATTGACAATCGGCGCGGTAGGGCAACCTGCCGCATGGCCAGCAGCATCGACTCAACTTTCCTAATTGTCGAAAAATAATCCACAGAACACACAGACGGCTGTGGATAAGTCTTACATTATTTGCGCCTGCGCCATAAAAAATGGCTCACCAGGTTTACTCTTAAGAGCGACATGGTGAGCGCTGTGAGGATATTGTAGCATGTTCGACTATTTTAGACGTGTGATTGTCGGTGTTTTTTTAGGTGAAGTTGGTGGAGTTGGGCGATTTCCCAAAGCGGCCTCTAAGTCTTGTGTGACCTGTTTCAATGCGCTGTAGCAGTCTTCCATCGAAACGGAAGAATCCCATATGACTTCACAATGACCATCTTCGTAGACAATCACATTGGTCACGTATCGAATATCACTCATACGTATCCTCTCCTTTGTGTATCGCAAGTAATTGGTGTTTATCTCCTGCGCAAATCAGCCCACCATCATTTTAATGATTTAAATCTAAAATCTCCACTTCCCAATTTGACATCTTCAATCGGATTTCGATATTCGGCAGTTAAAATTCACTTCACAACATCACTAGTAAATATGCAGCTCCCACTTTGTGGGGGCACTTTTTTTGTATCGAATATTTTATTTAACGAATTATTCATGCAAAACAGGCCAACCTACCTGGAACAATAATTTTTAGGTAGGGATTACGCAGTGACCATTTGGTCAATTAGATGCTTTCTAACCAGAAAACAAAAATTGATATTCGGATTGATTTTGGTCATCACATTCCCTTTGCTGACAGGCTGCTGGGATCGATTGGAGATTGAGGAACGGGGCGTGATTCTTGGATTGGCTGTTGATCCAATGGACAGTGAGCCACCATTAGGGATAACAGGCCCCAATGCCAAAAGCGATTCACCGGGTTACCGACTTACTGCACAAATCGGCATACCTGGTCGTATTCCTTTGGGACCAGGTGAAAGCAGCAGTGGTGGCAGTTCGCAACGCCCAGTTTGGGTTGTAGGTACAACAGGTAAAACAATAGACGATGCTATGAATAAACTGCAACAACAGTTGGCTGACAAGATTTTTCTCGGTCAACTACGTGTGATTACCGTAAATCAAAAAATTGCCGGTTCATCGGGAATGCGTGACATTCAGGATTTTTTTCGTAGAAATGCGGAAATTAGACGGCTTTGCTGGCTGCTCATATCTGATGGAGAAGCAAGAGAAGCGATGGAGGCAGCTCCTAAATTAGAACGAGTTCCTACATTATACTTGGTTGGTACAATGGAGCACGCAGTAGCACTCGGTAAAATGCCAAATGTATTTTTGGGAAATTATTGGACAGCGCTTTCAGCAAAGGGGCAAGATCCGGTTCTTCCATTCATTAAAGTGATTGGGTCAGCGAGAGATCAAATTGAAACAGAAGGATTGGCCGTGTTTAACGGAGACCATATGGTTGGTGTGCTTGACGCCACTGAGACAATACAATTTATGGAGATCAGAAATGTACATAAAGCAGGCTATGGAACAGCGTATCCGATGCCAGGAGATCCACAGCATAGTGTGATCGTTACATCAATATCACGCAGAACAAAAACTAAATGCCAGATGATAAATGGCCGCCCTTCGTTCGATGTATACACTGTTGTTCCGTGTAGAATTGAAGAAAAGACAGGAAAAGATTTGCTCAATAATGCTGCAATTATCAATCAAATCGAAGACGAGGATTCAAAAGCGCTCACGGATGGTCAAATGAAACTTGTTAAAAAACTGCAGAAACTTCATGCTGATATATTTGGTTTTGGAGAATTTGTACGAGGTGAACACTCGCACTATTGGAAGAATGAGATAAAAGAATCACACGATAAATGGGATGAGCAATTCTCTAAAATGCCATTTCAAGCACATGTGAAAGTCTATATCCAGCGCATGGGAATGGCCGCAAAATAAGAATTGGGGATAAGTGGTAGGGGATGCGGTGTTCAGTTCAACGATCCGTATTTTGAGTAATTTTTTATTTATGGGAAAATTGAATGTGTCCGACACTTGAGACCGAGGAAACTTGTCCTCGGTCTTTTGCTTTTTAGCAGTCTAATACCCTCGTGTTTCCTGTATGTCTCAGAGTCGATTTTCTAATGTTATTTGTAACCAAAGTCGCGAAGTGCCGTCCCTGCGATCTTGTTAAAAGTCTCTATGTCCTGCTGTTCAAAATGGATTTTCCAGTCACCGATAACACCTTTTCTAAATGTGCCACAAAAACGAGGGTCAACATTTGCTTCCATGCTGCTGACTATCATGCTCATGGTTTTCTTATCCCAAGTTCCATCATCCAAATAATTGGCAATTGACTTGAAGGCTTGGGTTCTTGATTCTTGAGTCTCTACAAGCTGCTCATATCTTACTACAAGTGTATTTGAATCATTTAACCACCCAGAAAACGGGGAGATCCACGTTTTGAAGTCCGGGTAATAAAAATCACCATCTTGGATCCCCGTCATCAGCAATCGTATCTGTTCAATGGGCGTTGAAGCATGTGTAATCAGGTATGTGCGCAATTGATTCATAGTGTGGTATTGAGGTTTATCGACGATAAAGTAACAAAGTGAAACAAGGATATCGCGCAAATCGCGAATGATAAAAATCTGTTTCATTTGCAGACGTCGCAACATACGTGACCATTCTTCAGAGTAGTAAATGTGTCCTACAGCGAAATTACCATTGCGCACTTTCCCTAACCGATAGAAGTTCATAGGGTATTCATATGAATTAAAAAAAGTAGCTGTAGGTTCATGTTTTAGGCCTGGAACACCAGATAGGGCTTGAATGAGCAAATTTGTTCCGCTTTTTGGGATCGAGTTTAAAAATACAGGTTTGAGTGGAGTCGGTTTATGCGTGTTGAAAATCATCATTCCACCTGGTTTCTCAAGTATTGATCACAGTAAGTAAATGGTTCTGGATAAGTTCGTTGTTCTTCTTTGGAGTCTTATCATTTGCATCAGAAATCGTGAATAATTGCTCGTCTCCTTTTGTTGATAGTGATTCAACATATGTAGACGAACATTAGGGGGAAACGGCATTTGTCTGTCACTCCACTTTTTGGCGCATAAAGGGTTTCCTTGCAGCCTACGAATTTCCGCTTGTATCAGTATCTGCTGCAGGGTGTAATGAATAGGATATAAATGGGTTATCAAGGCAGGGCGAATTGAAAGGGCAAGCGGCTTTTTAGGGAGTGACTTAAGTAATGAAAAATAAAGTATCTATTGTGATTCCTTTTTATAACTGCCGATTTATAAATGAAGCCATAGAGAGTGCGCTTGAACAGACGTATAAAAATATAGAAGTTGTTATCGTGGATGATGGATCAACAATGCATCTAGACAAAGTTCGCCCGTATGTTCATTTGTCAAAAGTTCGATATGTGTACAAACCGAATGGAGGTACAGCTACAGCGCTTAATCGTGGAATTGCTGTGTCTAAAGGCGAGTATTTTGTATGGTTAAGTGCAGATGATGTTATCGTCCGAGATAAAGTCGAAAAACAGTTGAATTTTATGCTCGAACGTAATGCTTATTTTAGCTATACTGCGTATTTCCATATCAATGAACACACACAAATCGTAGGGGAGCCAATTATTCAAAGGTTCCAAACTAAAATTAGTTTCGTGCGAACAATGCTTTCGGGTTGTCCGATAAATGGTTCATCGGTCATGATTCGTATGAATGTATTTAGTTCTATTGGGTGTTTTGATGAATTACTTCTGTATACCCATGACTATGACTTATGGCTTAGAATGCTGCCTCATTATGAACTCTATTACTTAGATGAACCGCTCACCTTATACCGTCTTCATGATGGTATGGGTACCAAGACTCATCAATTAGAAATTCCACCTGAGATCACCTATGTGCAACAAAGGCGTAAAGCTGCGATTGAGGCCCTGATTGAGAGGGGAGAAATTGTATGAGATTTACGTTTCCCATATTAACACTGAGTCATGGGGGAGCCCAGCGCATGTTAGTGGAAATCACCAATGGGTTGGTTAAAAAGGGCCATGATGTGACGATTTTAATGCCAAAAAACGCAGAAGTGGACTACCCCTTGCAGGCCACAATGGTTAGAACAGACAGTTCAACGCTTTCGGATCGCGACTATCCATATGGTGATGTGATTGTTTCTAACTTCTATACGACCACTGAAGCTGCTGAATCTGCGAGTAAAAATGGAAAAGGAATACATGTGAGATTTAGCCTTTGTTATGAGCCCCCATTTCTAGAGGGGAACCAATATTCTTTGGATTCCTACAACAAAACGAAACATGTGATTGTTTTATCTAAGTGGCAACATGATCTGATTCAACTCATACATGGGGTGCAGTCTCATATTGTTCCCATTGGAGTAAACGATGTATTTCGAAATCTTAACATACGCAGTTCACTATCCCCTGCCGTCCGAATTTCAGCTACTATTCGCAGACCTGAAGGAGGATTTTCGTCTCACAGAGAGCAGCCTTACTTGCTAAATGAATTAAGATTTATTAAACAGGCATATCCATTTGTTCAAATCAATTTGTTTTGTCCGCCGCGTGAGTTTTACATGTCTCCATATCTTCAAGCGCTTAGTGAAAGTGGTGAGTTTCGGTTTATTACCCCTGGGGACGATTCAGAAATGTGCTATCACTATAATGAAGCAGATATCTTCATCAGTTCATCTTCATATGATGCAGGCTCTCTTCCTGGATTAGAGGCGATGAGATGTGGTGCTGCTCTTGCAACGATTTATTCTGGAGGTAACGCGGATTATTGCCGACCAGAAAAAAATTGCCTGATGTCGTTTCGCTATGAAGGTCGGCTCGCTCAAGACATCGCTCGATTAATTGAAAATCCTAAATTGAGGAAAAAATTAGCATATCAGGGCCAGAGAGATTCATTGTCATGGACTTGGAGTCGAAGTGTCATCGCTTTTGAAAAAGCAATTAAACATATTATGAAGGAGAAGTAACGGAATAAAGAATGGACATGCTCCGATAGATCATTCTTATGTACAGATTAGAGCATGCGAGTGGGCGGCTTTGTTTGATTTCGCTCCACTCATTTTGCGTCAAGCGGGTGTGGCAAGATGATTGCTGTAAACATCCGTAAATTAACATCGGATTGGTAGTCGGTCTGTCATAGATGCAAGAAACAGACAGGGATTTAACGTCACAGGGCAAATATACCATCATACTATGCCAGCGAAGGGTTGTTGCACAAGCTAATTGTAATGAGCGGAGCGGGCGTCGGACACTCCGACGCCCGTGTAACAGGTCATTCGAAGGAGTTACAGAATGGTTGATCCGTGCTTGGGAAATTGAAACTCCTAAGCTTAATATGAATAGACCGCCATGCGTGATGCATCCCGCACCAGCGGAACCATGAAAATGCCAGTCAATCGGAGCACCGCGGATGGCGCAGCGCCAAGGTGTTGTATGATTTTTGGGATAGGGTGTATTTATCAAACGGCTCGCGTGACATTATTGTTTGGCGCTTGCTTTCCAAGAATTGTTGTAATCGTTTTTCGAATATACGGAATGAGCAAATAGTCGAAACCGATGAATCCGGAATTGAATCCAGCGACAATTATAAACATACCACATAAGATGTCCACAGGATTAGTGGATACGCTGCCTGCAAACATATACATAAAGTTCATCAAGATGCCAAAGCAGGCGGCAGTCGTCGTCAGCACACCAAGCATAAGTCCCAGTCCAACGAAAAATTCGCCCCATGGAATCAGGAAGTTAAAAACGCCTATATGGGGAATCGCGAATCCGCTGAGAAAAGAGTTATACCATGGATATACCGCGTGTTTTTCAGGGTTCAGGACAGGATGTTTGACGCTATTGATGAGAAACCCTGCTGCATTAAACGATTTTGTAGCAGTTAATTTGCTCCAACCGGCATGAAGAAAAGTCCAACCAAGATAAATTCGAAGTGCCGCTAATATGACGGATGCATATCTACTTGATCTCAACCATCTGATGAACACAAACTTCATCTCCTTTTCAACATGACTAATTTAGTCAGCTTTCGAGTGATTGTATCATTAGTCAATACAAACATAAATAGTTAAGTTGCTCTAATTATATGATGAATATTCCACAGGTGTTGTTTAGGCGACTTCATAAATCATCGTCTTCTAAGTTGTTGGACGCAGTTCGAAAAACACGCCAGTTGCGTTGAAAAAAGTGTCGCAGTGCGGATTCTCAGATAATGAGGGCGTCTATCCTTTTATTGTGGATAACTTTATCGGTCATTTGGACTTAGGTCATGATTCATAGTAATGTTTCTCAAAAATGTGGCTCAACAGAATGAGTTTGGAACGAGGTTAGTGAACTTCCCATATAAGCGAGTAACAAGATAGTTACAGAGGGGCGCGGTTTCCCTTGATTAGAAAAAGGATTAGAAAAATATCTGCAGGAAAGAAAATGGACACCTCACTGGGTGTCCATTTTCCTTGAAATGACTGGCGGAGAGAGTGGGATTCGAACCCACGGTGCCCTTGCAGACACGGCGGTTTTCAAGACCGCTGCCTTCAACCACTCGACCATCTCTCCACATACTGGAGCGGAAGACGGGATTCGAACCCGCGACCCTCGCCTTGGCAAGGCGATGCTCTACCCCTGAGCCACTTCCGCATACACACGAGATATTGAAATGATGCGTAGACTACTATATAGCATCATGTGTGATGTTGTCAATAAGGTTTTTGAATTTAGATCTTCATCATACGTTTTATATACTGCAGGATGTAACAAAAAGTACAATTAACTCGTCAAATTCATGAAGTCATCGGGCGCTTGAGGGAGAATTCCTTAAGTAGGGAAAAACGAGCAGTCGCATGGATGAATAGCGTATTGCAATCGCGTTTTACAAAATGGCTGTTTGACTTCAAATCCACGTGGTGTTGAACTTCATCTTAAAACACGATATATCTTGCCGTACGACAACGCATAACATATTCTGTGAAGCGCCGATATCACAGTGAGGGCTTACATTTGAATTCTCTATTCTTGCTGTCGAAAGCTGTCACATTTATGGACTTGGCTTCGTCATATGAAATAAGGAATACAATTTTGAAAGGGCAGAATGCACATGGACGACGACGTAACGAGATGTTTTGGCAACAGAGAATTTACAGCAGCGAACGAAGTAACCAGAGGGCGACGAATGACCCAAATGGTAAATGTTCATTGGACGGGATGGGGGTACAGACATGCCTAAGCCGGTTAAGGGAAACGGTCGTTACATGGCAGGGATAGATGGGTTGCGCGCACTGGCGGTTCTCGCTGTCATCGCCTATCATCTCAATCTGGCCTGGACACCTGGCGGACTGCTCGGCGTAGGGGTGTTTTTTGTACTGTCCGGGTATCTCATTACGGATATTCTTGTTGGTCAATGGAAGCGAAACAAGCGCATTGATTTCAAGGATTTCTGGATGCGACGAGCCCGCCGCCTTCTTCCTGCGATGTTCATAATGCTCGTAGTGGTCGTGGCATGGGTAGCATTGTTTGATAGAGCACAAATTGTTTCATTGCGAGAAGACGCGCTGGCAGCAATCCTATACGTAAGCAACTGGTGGTTCATTTTTCACAAGGTATCATATTTCGCCAGTTTTGGACCTCCATCTCCACTTGGGCATCTTTGGTCGTTGGCCGTAGAAGAACAATTTTACCTGATTTGGCCCCTGGTGCTTGCTTTTGGGCTCCGCTTTGCGCCTCGACGAGGGCAGTTGATTGGGATCACGCTTGCGGGAGCAACTGCTTCAGCGCTGGCCATGGCTATGATTTATCAACCAGGTGCTGACCCAAGCCGGGTCTATTATGGGACAGACACAAGGGCTTTCTCGCTATTGATTGGAGCAGCGCTGGCGTTGGTCTGGCCGAGTCGGCAATTATCGGCCACCATTTCGTACTGGTCGCGTTTGTTTCTTGATTTGCTGGGCAGCATAGGGTTACTTTCAATCTTCTTTATGATTTGGAGTTTTAACGAGTATAATACTTTTCTTTACCGCGGTGGCATGGTGTTGTTGTCTATAGCTGCTGCGGTGGTGGTCGCAACACTTGCGCACCCGGCGAGTGGTTTAAGTAAAGTGCTAGGCTGCAAGCCTCTGCGTTGGCTTGGCGTGCGCTCCTATGGTATCTATCTTTGGCATTATCCCGTCATTGTGCTAACTAGTCCTACCGTGGACACAGGCGGTTTTGATGTGACGCGCGCCGTCTTTCAAGTGGCTGCAAGCATCGCGCTTGCTGCGCTATCTTGGCGATTTGTCGAAGAGCCTATTCGTCATGGTGCACTGGGGAAGTTGTGGACGCAGTTGCGCATCTCCATGTCGCGAAAAGGACCAGTGACAAACGGTCTTTGGATCACCTCTGTGAGTGCATTGCTTGTGCTTAGTGTGTTCTGTGTTGGTATGGCCGTGAAGACGCCCGCCGCCACTTCGGGCTCAGGGAGTCAAGATAGAAGCATCACATTGACCACAACCGTTACCACTGATCACAAGGGAAGTCGAGCCACAACGCCCAACGAAAATTCAAACGGGAAGCACATATCCGGGAAACAGGGGACTTCGACAGTCAAGACTTCTCCGGGTACAGATACGAGCCAGAACAGCCCAACGGCGGGAACTGGTAACGCAACAGGAACAGGAACAGGCAGCACATCGGGAACGGGCAATACGACAGGGACGGGAAGCACATCGGGGGTATCTGTGAAATCAGGCGAAGGCGTGACTGCAATTGGTGACTCAGTCATGATTGACGCTGCTCCATATTTGGAAAAGTTGTTGCCGGGCATTGTGGTGGATGGCGAAGTTGGGCGTCAAATGTCGCAAGCGCCTGCAGTGATAAACCAACTTCGATCAGAAGGTAAGTTGGGGGATCGCATCATCATTGAGTTAGGCACGAACGGGGATTTCACAAAAGATCAATTGACTGCATTATTGCAATCGCTGGGGTCGGTAAAGCAGATTGTGTTGGTGAACACGCGCGTCCCGCGCCCATGGCAGGATGTGGTCAATTCAACCCTGGCGGAGGTCGCTGCATCTTTTCCGCACACGACACTTGTCAATTGGTACAACGCCAGCGCCGGGAAGAATTCGCTTTTTTATTCTGATGGTGTTCATCTTCAGCCTGATGGTGCTCAGTTCTATGCGTCGTTGTTGGCAAAAGCCATCAATTAGAATCACGTGGATGTTGTCAAATCGAGCGCATTAAATGTTCGATCACTATGCGCGATCCAGTAAAAAATATGAAGAGCGCTACGAAGATCATCGAATAGATTCTGTATTTAAAATACCTGCTCCGGCGGGTATTTATTTTGGCTAACTTTTATGAAACAAATCTGCGCTCGTCTACGTCTAAATGATAAATGGATCACAGAGAGGAAGTAGACAACATGGATAGAATTCATTTGAATGACTTTGCTTGGGCGGCAATAGGAACGGCGCTTACGATGTGTGTGTTGACTGGGTTGGTTACAATATTAGGATTCAATACACTCTGAAGTAGACAAAAGGCGCCTTGCAACGATAATGCAAAAGGCGCCTTGATTATGAAGTTCACTATCGGAATGAGCGTCTGCTGGAAACCCCAAATTCCTCATTTTGTTTCAATAGGCATGTGCGATTTTATGCATTAGTGGATGTCGCGTTTTTTAAATCGACCACCACGAACTTCTGCGATTGAGCCGATGGCCAAGAATGCTTCGGAATCGATTTCTTCAACAAGAGATTTCAATTTTGCTTCTTCTAAACGCGAAATGACGCTGAAAACAATTTTTTTGTCGTCTCCTGTAAAGGCGCCTTCTCCGTTGAGATATGTCACACCACGCCCAAGACGACTCAACATCGCTTCGCCAATTTCACGGTATTTGTCACTGATAACCCAGATTGATTTGGTTTCTTCAAAACCGTTGATGGTCACATCAATCATTTTAAAGGCAATAAAATAAGCAATCAGGGAGTACATGGCGTGGTTCCAACCGAAAACAAATCCCGCACTACCGAGGATGAAGATGTTAAAAAACATCACTACCTGCCCAACAGACCAAGGTGATTTTTTGTTGACAAGCACTGCGATGACCTCTGTACCGTCTGAGGACCCTCCGTTTCGCACGACAAGACCGACGCCGATGCCAACAGTAATACCACCAAATACCGCAGCGAGCAACGGATCGTTTGTCACGTCTGGGATGGGACCTAAAATGGTAGAAGCGATAGACAACACGATAATCGCAAACAGCGTTGAAAAAGCAAATGTTTTTCCGATTTGACGATAGCCAAAAATCAAAAACGGAACGTTCAGCACAAACAGGAAGATACCTAACTTGAATCCTGTGAGGTGTGCTAAAATAATTGAAATTCCCGTGATGCCTCCATCAATGATATGATTGGGGACAAGAAACTCCTCTAAGCCAGTTGCAATCAGAATGGCGCCTATCAGAATAAATGCGGCACGTTGTAATAACTTCCACTTCGAAGTTCTTTTGGGGTTTGTCTTTATGGGTTCGCTCCTGTAATGTGTATCCGTAAATTGTTCTTGCATTTCTTTCCCCCTGTCTTTGGAAGTATCCGTCTCTGTGGTACTGCATGTGTCATGTTGAGTGGACAACCTGCTGTTGGAAATTGGGGTGGGTGGTGTATTTATATTATATCATAAAGCCGATTATATAAGTAGGCATTGAGTATTTATAACATCGATGTTGGTCATGATGCACTGTTTGCGGTGTGATCAAGTACAGTACATATTTTGTGCGGCTAGTTTCAAGGCCAAACATAAAATGATTTGGAAAATGAAACAATATCACGTGCAAATCCGATTTGAAGGATGGCTTATCATGCACATGAAAACAGAGGGCACACGATTGAAATCAATTAAAAATGCGGAAACTCATCTGCTCGTCAAACACGCACGTCATAAATGGTTAAGCTTAATTATCACGTCATTGACATTATGCATTTTCACCGGTTTGGTCATCGTTTTTTTTCACGAAGATCGCTCTAATGCTTTGACGCGACTCATTCAATCAACGGGCGTACTCGGTGTTTTGATGGCCATCCTTCTGATGGCGATTCTGAGTACGCTCCCAGTTCCATCCGAGTTTTTGATGATTGTGATTATGAAAATATTCGGCACCTGGTGGGGGATTTTCTTCAGTTGGTCAGGCACGATGATCGCTGCGATTGTCACGTTTTTGCTTGCTCGTCATTTCGGCAGTCGTTTGTTGCGCATATTTGTGTCCGAGAAGCGATATCAACAAATATCGAATTGGATCGGCGACAGAGGCGTACTGGGGTTGTTGCTAGTGCGCGTTATTCCGTTGCCGTTTATCGTCGTCAATTACACGGCGGGCATATCGAAATCGGTTCGATTGTGGAATTATATTTGGACGTCGGCTGTCGGGGGGATTCCATACTACGTCGGAGCGGCGTTGGTTTTCCTTGGAGTATCAAAAAAGTACATGGTTTGGCTGGTGATCGGCGGGGTTGCGTTGCTCGTTGTTTGGATTGCCGGCTATTTCTTTAATCGTCACGTTCAAATATTGAAACGATGGGCGCACTAGATCTGGGCTTCAGGCAGGTGGACGATGCGTCGATTCCCCGTTGCAGCGATTTTGCTATGGTGTAACATATATGCTTGTGGACTTGTATCTGGATAGAGCATGGATAGTGTAAATACCGAACAAGTCATGAAAAACAACACGAGGTGGATATGAAGTATGTCAATGGTGGAAAAGGATATGCTCACGGAAGAACAGGAGCAAACGCTGCGTCTAAAAATTGAAGAAAAGGTACTTCGTTATTTCCAAAATAAAGAGATTGCCAAAGAACGGCGAGAAGAAAACAATTTGATCTTCGAAGAACTAGAAGAGCTATTTCAAGGGAGTAATGAGGAAGAAGTCATCATTTCACTGCCTAATGGAGAGAATGCAATTCTCGCACCGCAATTTCGCGAGAAAGAGGTGCTGGATAAGGACTTACTCGCTGAGGAACTTCAGGTGGCGAAGGATGAATTGAAAACGCCGTTTGACTTTTGTATGTTTACGGCGCAGGGAAAACTGACGCCTGCCATGATTACAAAGCACACCACCGTTGAGCGTGAGGTAAAGTTGAAAATCAGCAAACGCAAGCGCACGAGTAAACGTAGAAAAGCGAAAGTTGAACCGGAATTGCCACAGGCAACGGAGTAAAAATCGCTAGCAACCCAAGTGAACATTTCAAGAGGCAAGGAAGTAGGGCATTTTTTCGTGTGTCTGGCAACAACGTAGCGGTGATGGGGGAAGCTCACACCGATTCTTTGTAGGTAAATTCATACGGTTCGCCCGAGCTTAGACCCTTCAACAGGAGACACGCCAATGTGCGTGTCTCCTGTTGTTTCAACGTGTCTGCAGGGCTTGGCGCTTGAACAGTTCATCACAGCCGACTGGCGGTGTGAGGGCAGTTTGCGTGATCATGTCACCTATGGCGTGATCGAACTTTACTGAAGCGATGTTGTCTGGAGCGGCTGTCAGATGATCGTGCAGCGCTTGTAAATCAGGACATGCCCCTGCTTGCTGCGCGTCGTAGAACAGGACATACGGCGTGGTCGATTCTGCAGCAATGCGCCGGGCTGCTGTATGGGCGTCCTCTGCGACGGGGAGAATGGCAACACGTGGGTCTGAAATGCTGCTCAGCGTGGCACGAGCTTGTTCGTCTCCTGTTCCGTCGATAATCCACACTTCGAAATTGCTGTAGTATTGCTCATACAATGCTTCCAATCGTTGCATCACGGTGTCAGTGACTTGTGAAACAGGGACGATGATTGTTGTTTGAACAGGAATTCCTTTGCGCGCCAGCGCTTCTTTTTTTGTCAGTTGGAACGCGTAGTGCCAGCGTCTGTGTTGTTCCGGAGAAGAAGAGAGCGTTTTGGAAATACTGTAATCCGATGCGACGCGATAACCCATTAGTTCCTCATGGACGTAGGCGATGCCACAATGGTCTGTCAAGCGTAGCCAATAATCATAATCTTCAACAGGTTCAAGTCTATATGGTCCGATTTTGTCTGCATAACGTCGTTTGTACATGAAAGAGGTGCCAATAAAACAGATGGTTGGCAAATTTTCAACAGGTTGATCTTGCCATATGCCAAAACCGGTTTGCACTTCTTTATCATATATGGCCTCACCCTTGGTGCCAATGTGTTTAAAAGTGCTGTACGCGAGTCCAACTTTTGCAGGGGAGTGACGCAATTTGCGCCGCAGTTTGCGCAGGTAATCCGGATAATAGATGTTATCGCTTGAAACCCAGGTCAGGTAGCGTATATGTTTCCGCCGTGAAAGTGAGCGGAACCCTCGATTGAGTGCGGCAGCCACGCCTTTGTTTTTTTGTACAATGATACGCACGCGCGGATCTCTTTTTACTTCCCGCCGCACCAACTTCTCAATATGTTTGGGAGCGCCATCAATCACAATCACCAATTTAAAATATTTGTATTTTTGTTTTAAAATAGAATGAATAGCTTTTCTGACATATGATCGCTTTTGTTTGTAGATAGGCAGCACAATGCCCACGTCTCGTATATGCGACATCTTTCCCCCTCCTTGAACTTGGAAACCTTATACATAAAGTCGTTTCGAAACCCTTGTCGTAGCATATTGTCTTTTCATCGTGAATGTACGGGCTTTGTTTCACACTCCTGTAAATAATCCGATGCCTTTGCGTGCGCCATCCGCGATGCTCCGATTGACTGGTATTTTCATGATGCTGCTGGTGTGGGCGCTATGACGCTTAGCGTTTTAAGGCGTTTATACCGTGGGCAGATACTCGTTTCGAAGGATTTGAAGGTGGACTATATATGTACAGGAGGGGGGAAACACGTGTGAAAGTCGTCATCCCGGTCGGAGCGCTGCATGTTGGTGGTGGGTGTCGTGTCTTAGCTCAAGTAGCAAATGCACTCGTAGCAAAAAGACACGATGTGGAAGTGGTCATACCTCAAGGTATGCCGATTGAGTATAAATTGCATTGTAAGGTTACACAAGTACCCAGTTTACAGAAGGAATATATCCCGTATGGGGACGTTGTTTTACCCAATTTTTATACGACATTTGCTCCGGCTTTTGCGGCATGGCCGGAGAAGTGCGTTCGTCTCAGTTTAGGCTATGAGCCCTATTGGGTGCCTGATCCCGATTATGCGCGATGGACCTATCAACAACAAGTGCCCGTCATCAGCATTTCAAATTGGTTGGCGGATCAGATTCAAGCCAATGCCGGTTCGCCTAGTCAGGTTGTCAATTTGGGCGTTGACAGGCATGTTTTTCATCCGAAGGGACGAAAAAAGAAACGAAAAAGGAAAGTGATTCTTTATATTGCTCGAGATCCGAATGCCGGTTACGAATTGAAGGGATACACTGACTTTGTTGCCAGTATGCACATCTTAAAACAAATATCGAAACGTAAATTCACTGTGTACATGATTTGTCCAGAACGGATTTTGCCATTGCCTGGCATTGCGCACCGCACATTTCAGCCACAGACGGATGACGAAATTGCGACTTTGTACCGCGCTGCTGACGTCTTTGTCTCCACCTCGTGGTTTGAAGGGTTTGCATTGCCGCCACTTGAGGCGATGGCGTGCGGTACGCCGGTGGTCACAACCAATTCTGGCGGTATCTTGGACTTTGCAGAACATCATGAGAGTGCGTTGATCACATCTCCACGGGCGCCTGAAGAATTGGCCTATGCAGTGAAACGAATTTTGAACAGCCACCATCTGCGCGGCCACATATTGCGAGGAGGCCTGAAATCGGCGAGGGAGCACTCACAAAGGCGGTTTGAACGCAGGATTGTGCGTGCGCTGGAAAAGATTCATAGGGAGCGAACTTCAGGTTAAGACGTATGCCATTCGCCATTCCCTAATTTTATAGAGGGGAATGGCGAATTTGATTTTTTGTTTTATGCGAATATGCCGTCGGCATTGGGTAAATAGCGCTGATCTTTGTTTAAACAGTCGATGTAGTGTAATAAAGTCGCTTAGGGTTTCGTCTAATTAAATGAAAGTGTGCAAACTGGTAAAGGGCCTGTGCGTTTAGCGTATCGCCTAAGCCTGTTTGTTCGAAAAATAAACATAAGTGGGCTGAAGATCTAGTTGAATTTGTGGTAAGATCTAAAGCTGTTGCAAGTGTTTGATTATAGGAGATTGCGTTGTGATTTGGTTGAAAAAGTTGCTTCGACTGATGGCGGTTCTCCCCTTATGCGTATTGGGGGTAACAGGGTGTGCAAAAAATCAACCGCCTGCACCATTGCCGCATTTGAAGTTGTCCAAAACCTTCAAAGTTGAGTCCTATCAAGGTGTTGAAGTTCACTTTAATCATCCGGTAAAGTCCCTTCAATGGTCTTGGAACGGAACTACGAAAAAAATGAATTTGGCAAAAGGGAAAAAATCTGTCCTGATTCCGGTGAAGTTGCCGCAGGGGAAGCAATTTTCGTTGACGATTGAAAAGGCCTCGGGTCCAAGTACACAACCTTTTAAAAAAAGTACGGTTCTCACTGGGCAAACCGCGCCTGCGTTGCAAGTTGTAACGAATCCGGGGATTTGGCAGTTTAACGTATCGCCCGAAGGGCCTTTTACCTTACAGTTCAGTTCACCCGTTGCCAACCGGGCGAGTGTGTCGCAGGATATCCATTTTAGTCCTGCCATTTCCGGAACGTTAAATTGGACAAGCGCGACGACTGCCAATTTTGTGCCCGATCAGCCGCTCAATCCGACTGAGACAGTGACGATGACCTTGGACGGAGGCGTATCTGGGCCGCATGGGGCACAAGGACAGTACCTAGATTCCACGACAATTGTGCGACCGTTTATCACGGCGAGTAATCAGAAGATTGTCGTACATGAACAACTGCCAGAAACGTTGACACTTTATCAAAATGGCAAAGTGATGCTGAAAACAAAGTGCAATACGGGCGTAACTGGTGCGACGACGCCGACAGGGACATTTTATATCCATTCCAAGGTGGTCAAAACCGATATGTCCGGCGTGGATCCGGATGGGGAAAAGTACGAGGTCAAAAATGTACCCTGGGTCATGGGGCTGTTTGGCAATACGGCAATACATGGTTATCAAAGAGCCAAATACGGTTTTCCGCAGAGCAATGGATGTGTGGAATTGCCCATTGCTACAGCGAAAAAACTTTATCATATGGTGGATGTTGGGACCCCGGTCGTGATCGAAAAATAATGTGTAAACGGCTTGGCCGGGCACCTCAATTCGAGGTGCCCAAACGAGTGTGCATTAGACCTGCCACGGCCAGGGCGCTTCACTCCACTCCCACTTGTTTGTGTTGTTTGGACTGCCGCCATATTGGTAGAGTGGGCCGAATGCCGATTCGAATTGTTGGACAAGGTTCTCTTTTCTCTTTTGAAATTGTTGGAATTGAGCGAGCGCTGTCGCATCATCCGGATGTGTATCCAAATATAGAGTGAGTTCCACCAACACAAAATCCACTGATTGTAACTCGTGCAGGTACTGATAATATGCTTTCGGCAGTTTTTCGCTCATGTTCTTGCCTCCCGTTCTCCATGGGGATAGGGACTGTATAAATCAGGCCATAGCGTTCCTCTGCGCAGCGCCTCATGGGGCGAAAATTGCTTCAACCCTTCCGCCTGAAATTCAATGAATAAATTGGGGGCTACGACATATCGTTTCAAGCGTGGTGAACATGGGTCGAACGGACTATGATATGGTCTATATTCGCGCCATTGACTTGTGTTGGGCACGTGGGTTTTCCCCTTTCATACAGTTTCCTTTCACTTCCTGGCCATATTTATGACATTGGGACAGTAAACAGTCCAGTTGGGTTCATTCTGTGAATGTAGGAAACAGGAGACTTTGCAATATTGAAAAGGTTATCTGCATATGTACAGGCTTTTTTGACATATCCATCCCTGACGGAATTCTTATACCAGGGAGGATTTACCGTGTGGATTTACGAATAGAACCTCGGATCATGTATCCATGGACGAACTTAAGAAGACTCTAAATGCGTAAGAACAACTCCAACTCAAATGATTTCTCCAACGACCATTCCTTCGGTCGATAGTAACGAACTTCCCGAAGTACGGACTTTAAGAGTTTGTTTTTCGCCTCGATGTCCTTTGTCTTTTTGTACTGCTTCACCACATTTGCAATTGCAGGCAGCAATTTTTCGCGTTGGAACCTTGCCTGCTCCTGCCCTTCTAGTTCAGCTTGTACCTCGGATAACTCCTTCTTTGCAACATCGAGCCGTTCTCCGATATTTTGGCTTCTCTCCATGAAAACCTCGATGGTATAGACGCCTCGTTCCAAAAAATCATGGAGGCTCTCACGTTGTTTTTCCAAATTCGCGATTTCTTCAGTTATTCCTTTGATCCTTCTCTCAATAAGCCCGGCTTGATCTTGCTCTGTGGATTTTCGATCATTCTTCCGATCTTGTTTTGGCAGGGCACGCGAAAGAGCCTCCAACTGCGCCAAAACAGTAGCCTCAACGTCTTCGTAACGTCCTATCCGTGTATTACAGCGGTGTGTATTGCACAAGAGCATATTTTTAGAACGGTTTTGGTGATTACGACGAACCATTATTTTTCCGCAATTCCCACACCGAATCAGGCCCGCCAAAGCATTTTTAAGGGAGTAGTCTTTAGTATGGTGGGCTGACATAGTGTCTTGCATTGCGTGGGCGCGATCCCATAGTTCCTGTTCAATTATCGGGGGATGGGCGTTTTCAACAATGATCCATTGGTCACGTGGGAGCCGAACTTTCCGTTTGCCCCCATTAGGGTTTTTTACATATTTGAACTGCCCGAAAATAATCCGTCCGAGATATGTTTCGTTGTTTATTATGTCTTTAACTGTAACGCTCTCCCATGCCTTTCGTATTCCTGTTCCTGCCGGAGGAGCTATGTGGTGGTCGTCCAACCAATGTGCGATTCCATAGCGGCCCATGCCTTGTGCTCGGAGTTCAAAGATTTGACGGACTATAGGGGCAGTTTCAAGATCGGGAATTAGGTGTAGATCGTCACCACGAGAATAACCATACGGAATTCTGCCCACATTCTTACCTTCTTGTGCGGCCATGCGACGCCCTCTGGCTAGACGACGGGCAATGATTTTGTATTCGCGTCGAGCTAGGAACTGTTCAAACTCAGTCCATTCCTCATCAAGCTCATTTTGTAAGTCGTACATTTTTCGGGGAGTAATGATAAGAGTTTCCGAATACTTAAATGTCGCGGCGATGATCCCTTGGTCAATTTGATCACCACGTCCCAACCGATCCATGTCCATACACAGGACTGCCTCGTACAGTCCTTTTTCGACGTCACTAAGAAGACGTTGAACTTCGGGGCGCACCGCTATGGATTCTCCAGTCACAATTTCTTCGAAGATAGCGCGAATGTTGTATCGGTACTTCGCCGCCATTTCTAGTAACGCCTTTCGGTGTTTAGATAGAGTCTCGCCCTCTCCGCGTGCTTCGGCTTCCAAGTCGGCGCGGCTTTTGCGTAAGTAGATTGCGACGTGCTGCAAGTCTATTGGAAATCCTGACATGAAACTACCTCCTGAATTCCTCGACCAAAGCTCGGATGATTCCAGTTTGGGATTTGCTCAATCTTGACAAGTCAGAAGCTAAGGTTAGAAGGTCTTCATCGCGTATGAATCCTATAAGTCTGGCTCCTTCTCCTTCTCTTACTGCACTCCATAGCGTTTTAACGACGGCTATTTGGGTGTCTATTTCGGCCTTTAGTTGCACGAAATTGGTTTTGGTGGCTGGAGTGAACTTCAACTCAGAATACTGGGCTAGGTACGCCAATAATTCTGCCGTCAAGTCGGATATATGTTGCTCTACTTCTTCAATAGACTCTGGTTTTGATGTACTGTTGTCCGAGTCGATGAAACCTGCAACACGCATCAGTTCCCGGTAGCTTGTTCCTATTAAATAAGGGGCAAGTCTTCGTAAAAAGTCAGGAGTCAAGCCGACGTGCCCATTCAACACTCTTGAGATATGGGACTGGTTTATCCCTGATTCCTTGGATAATTGTCGCACACTCATTCCGCTCTGCTCTAATTGATTTTTGATGTGTTCAGCAACTGCCGTCACATTCGCGCTGGACTTGGCTGGCATACGCTACCCTCCTTTAGGATGATGCTTACGTACAAACGCATTCTATCATAATGCCTTGACAATATGTAATTCTAAAAGTAAATTAGTATATGCAAACGCAGCATTCATAATTATTGGCAGGTGATGGTTATGTTAAACGTTAATGTGGAAAAATTATCTGATTTGCTCTTAGAAAGAGGGTGGAGTCAACAACGTCTAGCCAAAGAGTTGTGCGTAAATCCGAGTTATGTATCGCTTGTGGTTAATCGGCGAAGGAATCCGAGTTCCCGGTTCGTATCAGGCGTACTTAGTGCATTCCCTTCGGTAAGGTTTGAGGAACTCTTTAAGGTTAGCTAACTTGTCCGTGAAAGTGGTCAAACAGTAGTCGCATAGGTTCAAAGAGGAAGGGGGAGATGACGGTGGCCAAAGACGAGCAACAAGAATGGATAAGGCTGAATGATTTAGAAATACCGGGCTGCCGGGTGTTTGCTACACCGACCTCCTATACCTTGATGACCGATGACGACAGGGAGGCAGCTTGGGCTAGGGATGTTGAAACTCAATCTGGCCCCGCCGCTATGTGGATTGCAGCATGTGCAGCGGTTGAACACGCTAAGATACGCGAACTGCGTGAGTCCAAAGGTAAACCACAACAACGGCGCAAAGTTGTCGGCGGGTGATGTAGCCCCGCCTGAATGGACAAGCCTTATATATATGCAAACAAAAAAACAGACTCTGCATGGTCAGATGCAAAGTCTGTCACTTTTGTCCACTCTCGTTGTCGAATCGTGTCACATTCCGTTCCGAAAGCTGTTCGCACCAGACTTTCGGACTAATGTAGGAGGAACTGATATGTCAGGCGATGACACTACAAGTATGCTCCCTTACAGTTCGGAGTATATCACTGCTGTACGGGACACGTCAACAATAAGTCCTAGTGGCTCTAGGGAATTATCCGGCAAGCCAAAAACAACCCTCCAAATGTTTTCGAAGCTCGGATGGCGCATCTTCCCCGTAAACAGCACCAAGGCAGATGGGAAGTGTAGCTGTGGTCGGCCAGATTGCTCAAACAAAGGGAAACATCCCCGCGTCACGGGATGGCCGGAACAAGCAACTGCCGACATGGTTCAACATGCAAAATGGTTAAAACAGTGGCCGGACACTAACTGGGCATTAGCGTGCGGCCAAGAGTCAGGCGTTTGGGTATTGGATGTTGACGAGAAAAACGGCGGATACGAGTCGTTGGCGCGTCTCGAATCCGAAATCGGTGAACTCCCTGCAACGGTTCGCGTCAAGACAGGCGGCGGTGGCCTACATATCTATTTCGCTTGGCCCACCGATGGCACCATCATAACAAATGCCGTCAATCTAAAAGGAGACTATCCGGGACTTGATGTTCGTGGGTATCGCGGATACGTCGTTATACCGCCCGGTAAACACAAATCTGGCAATCGTTATGATTGGGTAGACGGTTTGTCCCCTGACGATGTATCTCTGGCGCAGGCACCGCAGCCTTTGATTGAAGTGATCAAGAACGCTGGTGGTTCGCGCACCTATGCTGATAAGCCAAGAGATACAAGGCCGTGGGAGCCTGTACCAAATGACATTATACGGGAAAAAGCCCCGGCTTTATGCGCACGGATTGATTATTTCACTTCCGATGCGGGGGCAAATGATGTCAGCTACGAAGATTGGGTAGCCCTTGCGTCTTGGGCACATGCGATGACAGACGATGAAACGTTGTTCCATGAGTGGAGTTCGGTTGACAAAGACCGTTACAGCAGTCGAGATACCGGGCACAAATGGAAGGGCACGAACGACATGGCTCCGCGTAGCTGTCACAGAGCGCAAGCGGATCACCCATTGGATGAGTGCCTAAAGTGTCCTCTCTTTGAAGCGGATAAAAACCCGTCGTATCACGTTCGCGTGGCATACAACCAAGAACAGGGCGGTCGAGGCCCGTGGGGAGCACCGCCACTAAAACCAGAACAAACACATCAGAAGGAGCGTGAGGCTTACATGGAGGCACTACAGCGAGTTGATGAGGTTGCGGCTGGCATGGAGGCCACCGCACCGAAGATAGATGTGACGGACGACTACGATGGCGAGTCCAGCACCAACGATCAAGCTGGACAAGCCCGTGCGGGTGACGCAGGGGCGGGGGAGGGACGTGGGAAATCGCGATTCTACAAAGCAGTAGATAACGAAAAGGCAGCACGTGAAACTGTTGAAAAAATTATCGACGATGCTTGTGAACAGATTCGCCAAGGTGTGGCGGGCGTGAAGCTCAAAGCGGATTTGTTGAAACCTCTCGCCGAATACGGATCGTGGAATTTGGATGCGGCAAAAGACCTTGTTCGCTTGCTTTGTTCAGTGGACAAGCAGAAAAACAGATCGGCAGCTACACTTCGGGAAGGGGAATTTGTACGACAAATCGAGCGAATGGCGCACCAATTTCAAGCGGATCGCCGAGAGGCTGAAAAAACGGTCGGTGACGTGTGTTCGATTGCACCCTTTGAACACCGTGCGATTCGCCTTCCCTCTGGTGGGGATTATGATTATCAACCTTTAGGTGATGGACGGGTCATGATCGCGATGGTCAAAACAACAGCCACTGAAGTGTGGTCAGAACCATTGAGCCGTCAATTTACTTATGTGAGCGGCTTGCGCATGAACGTCGAAACAGGTGAATGGGAGGCGGTCATTTCAACGCTTTTGCCCGGTGGTCGGTGGAAGCATAGTATGTCGGTTTCTCCTAGCGTTTTTGCGAGTGAAATAAAAATGCAAGAATTGCTGAGCAAAGGATTGGCCTATGAAAGTCCTCGTGATATGGGGCGTTACCTCTTAAAGTGCTACATCTTGGTACGGGAGGAACAGATGGTAAAGACTGCGCTATCGACAGCGCGTCTCGGTTATCATATCGACGATGAAGACGAGGAAGAAGAAAATCACCTAGTTTCCTTTGTTTTGACCGACGTGAGCATCGGTTCTGACTTGGTTGTATCGACTGATCATGTGTCAATGAACGAGACGTTAAAGTACTTCAAAGCTGCTGGAACTTATGAAGAAGAACGCAAGACGATCCTCAAAGTGCTAAACAACTACCCTGAAGTGGCATATTCGATTGCCGCAAACGCAGCCGCTGCTCTTATGCGGCCACTAAAAGAGGCGAATGCCGTTGATCTCTGGGGATTTGCAGTGGAGTACGTTAATCAGAATCCTGAAACCGGGAAAACCACCACGATTTCTGTAGGTTTTTCGATCTGGGGATCACCGGAATCCATCAGGAATGCGTGGTCAACTACGCAAGGATTGACGAACAGGATGGCTATGACTCCCGACTTGCCTACGGCGATACAGGAAGTCCAGAGTGGCGGTGGAAACGGTCGAGGATCAAATACACTGAACGGCGAGTTGCTGATCAACAGTCTTTGTGATGGTGGGGGAAAGATGAAGGGTGCTCCAAAGGGGAAAAATCAATCCTCGCCACAACTCTACGGAACTTTAACGATGGCAAATAACGACCGTTTATTGGGTGCGGATGCTCAGAGTGCTGCGAAAAGCCGTGTCTTCACTCAGACGGTAACACCTTTTCCGAAATACGAGGATAAGGCAAAAAAAGCGATAGTGCAGGCCAATACCGGGGAGTATCTGCGTGAACTAGCGAAGCATCATGGTCATGGCGGGCGTCGAATGATGCAAGGACTCCTGAAGAGCGTTGGCTATAGTTGGTCTAAGCTGAAAGAAAAACTCGACAAAGAATTGCAATACGAGAGAAAGTATGTAAAACTCCCAACGGACATTTTGGGGAATGATGTCGAGGGCATGAACCGGATGCTGACATACACCGCTGTCATGCGATTGGCACTGCGCTACCTTTTGACGTATGGGTATGCGCTTCACGATTCTTTTGAAGTTGAGGCTCATTTGTCCAGCATTGATGACGCTCTGCGACATGTCGCGGAAGACCGTGAGCGGAACAAAGAAGAGAACAACGAAGCATCCAAATACTTGAACCGTGTATCAGATTGGGTGAAGTCTCGCATTGGCTCACTGAAAGGATTGGAACGGAAGGACAACAATGGTGAGCCGATAGCTCCTTCTGGAGGCTATATTGGGACGATCTCCATGATCAATAAGGAGCCGCATATCTGTATCTTGCCGAGTGTGTTACAAAGCCATCTGAGTCAGTGGAATAAACCTCTAACAGATTTGCGCAACGAATGGATCGACCGGAAGTGGATTAAAACGCGATCAGAAGGCAGTAACAAGTTGTATCAGCCGAAGTTTCTAGGGGACAAAAAAGACATGTACTGTTTTTCACAGTCTGTATTAGGGATCGACATCAATTCTCTCGATAGTGATAACAGTGACGACAATCAGGGTAAGCCTCAATCAACGGACAATCCCGACGAGATTTGACTTTGTTCCACCCGCTGCGGCGGGTTTTTTTCTTTTGTCGGGAGTACCTCTCACTTGTAACAAGGAGTACTTTTGGGCTTCTTGGGAGTACCGGGAGTACCGCCATCTCTCGGAAATCCTACTCTCTCTAGCAAGTTAGTAAAAGTACTCCCAAACGCAAAACACTATAGCTGTATATAGAGATATTATTCGCGTTCAGACCATTTGTCTGTTCGAATCAATGTCTCTCTTTATAGCATCTGGTGTTCAAAGTTGGGAGTACTTTTCTACAAAAATGCAATTATATCAAGGTTTTTCGGACTTTTACGGTACTCCCAAGTCCTCCTTAGAGGGCCAAAAGTACTCCTAAAACAACAAAAAGTACTCCCAAAATGCTGCGAAAGTACTCCCTTAATTGTGATCACTGCCACCTCGTCACCCCGCGCCCCGTTCCTCCACCACTCCAACGCCCCCTGTAACCCTGTCATGCCTCAAAGCCGCAGCCGCACCTCCTAAACTCCAATTCGCATTGATTCCCCCGAATGCCCGTCCGGAACGACAAGATCAGCCTCACGCCCCTAAATACCGCCACCCGGAAACCCGCACGCGCCAAGGCATTTCCACTGAGCAATTGAATATGCAAACGAGCATTTTTAAGGAACATAAATTCTTATAAAATACCTTGACGTGGCAACATCTGGGCTGTAATATATAATTATAAGAAATATATTTCCTTGTTATTCAGAGGATGTGAACGGACATGGCAATTATCGATCTGGATCGAGCAATCGTTAGGACGGGTGGAAAGTTTGATGAAATGGTCGAGCGTTGTTACTACAGACCAGTAGAGCGTGAGGCGTTGGTTTTTCCAATCTGTGCGCAGGTGCCGGGAGATCGGTTGTACCAATGTCGCGGAGAGGACGCTGTACTCGCATTTTTAACGCTGTCGCCCTACGCTCAACTAGACTCGCAGACGCGGCTAGAGAAACGCTTTGCCTGCGCAGCACACGCGGCGGAACCGCACGCAATGAGGGGCGAGGATGTCAGCATCGTGGTTTCTGACCACGTTTATCTGGACAACCATGGTGGTAAGGCCGAGGAACCTTTGATTTATGACGCCACAAACGAGCGGACGCTACTAGCATCATTGGTTCACTACGGAGACCTAAAACTGTGGGAACGCGGCGATAGTAGGATTCTCCGGGGCAGCAGAACATCGGCTGCCGTGCTTAACAAGTCATGCAACAACTGTATGTTCAATCGCACATCAGGCAGCCCTTCGGGAGCTTTCTTTGACCATTGGTGCCATCTTGATCTGCTGGACATCAGCAACGACCGGGCGGCAACCTGTGCAAGCTATCGACTTACACGCGGACAACCTAAGCCTGCAAGCGAAAGGTACGTCAGGCTTCACGCGGACGAGATCTGGATTCCGCAGTTTGCAGAACACCCGCACGGGCCGTTTTCGGTAGCTGCAAATGACAAATGAGGGATAGACATGGACGAGAAGAAACGCGGGCGAGGAAGGCCGCCGAAAGACCCAACAGGACTGCGGAAAACGAAGATAAGTACCTACGTGAGCGAAGAGATTGCGGAGCTATTAAAAGGCGATGCTGACGCGCGAGGAATGACGATCTCAGAATTGGTTGCAACAGTTTTAGAAGGGTATGTTTTTGGTGACAAGAAAGATTTACATCTTCCTCCTGTTCCAAAGGACGCTGTGTACGCAGTTATGAAGGTGTTGGCGGAGGAAGGTTTACTCAATGGTTCCACTGTTGATGGTGCGAATGTGTCACCAAAAACAATAAATAGTGCTGAATTCGCACCAAAAAAATCTGCCACTACTCAGACGGGCGCAAAAGGCGAGAAACAGCGCGGCGATGATGGCGGTAACAATGTAGCACCAAAAACGACGAGACGAAGAGGCAAGCAAGGAGGCGAGAACAATGCTACTTGATATGTGCAAGGCAGAGACTCCGCTATCCGTACAAGACCGCATTTCGGCCATCATGCTTGAGGTTGGAGGTGCAATGACCCGTGATTCCTTGTTGTCACTACTTTCTACCTGCGCGAAACGGTCGCGACTGGATGAGGTTCTAGGTCAGATGCGCCGCGCGGGGCTTATTGGAGTGGTGTTCACGTCCGGCCACAAGGCCATCTATTTTCTAACAGCGGACGGAGCGGCTTACAGCAAAAAGCTCCTTTTTATTCGCACTAAGGTGAGATATGGACAGGCTGCCGTCGCCTACGCTCTTACAGTAGAGGAACTTCTAATGCGCTTCGTCCGGGCTTGGGGACTGCAAGGATGGGAGATTCATGGACAGTACGAGGCTTCCGACGAGATCGCGTTCTATCGTCAAAGGCAAGGTGTATCAGCGGTTGAAGTGAAAAAAACGACACCAACTCCGTCTGCGTTTATCCGCACTAAAAGCGGCAAGGCTTGCTATATCGCGGTTGACTGTCACTACACCGGAAAAAGGGTCTTCGACGAGATGCGCCGTTATGCTACAAGCCTGTTCAGGAAGAACGGGACTATTCCCGGAGTGCTGTTTGTGGCCGCGACCAGTGAGAGAGCACAGTGGATGCGGTCAAGGGTAATACCTGATCCAGTGGTTAAGGTTGGATTTTGTTCTCTGGATCAGGCAGTGGATGTGCTTGAAGGCACTATGGCACCGATACGATGAGCAGAGACACATTGAGTCGAAGAACCAAGGTCTTCGGAGAGGCTGAAACCGCCGGATGCGGTAGAGTGACTGTTTTGGAGAACCATGTCTTTTGGAAAAAGACCGCCTCAAAAGTTGTGTCAGTAAGGTGATAAACGAAAAGTGGCGTTTTTGGATTGACATAAGACTTACATCATAACATGGCCATCCACCACCCATAACATGGTGAAAATTGAGTTTTGTCGTACAGCACACCGATAGATAAGGAGGCCGAAAAAAATGCCACCAAGAACTGTACCAGCCGTACTTTCAGGCATCGTAGCTGCAATCGCTTTTCTTTGCAGTATCCCATGTGCAACAGCGTTTGCCGCTGAAAAGCCCTCCAGTGCGCAAAAATACGAAACCAAGCTCGATGCGGCTTTGCAGTTAGAGCAGGTGTTGGATGTTAAGGTGAGCGGAACGTCCCACTTTGCAGACGTTCCGCAGAAAGATGCAAGCGTCATCGCCACCATCACCTCTCCGCACAGTGTAACGGAGGGCCAAGTGCAACCCATGATGACTACTGATTCAATGGATAAGTTCGGTAGTTCCGATGGGGTCACTGCTAGCGAGGTCGATGCTTTTTACGGGAACTGGCTAGGCGTTACGCCGTACAACCTGCAATTCGCACCGGGCGGAAGTGCATTGGGACTGGCAAACGCGCTTGAAATCAACTCCAAAACACCTCTGACAGGCGACTTAACGGTATCGCAGTTCGCTCAGATGGTTCAAAACCTAAAGTCCCTACAGGACGGGTATTCGGAGACGGACAAAAACGAGTACAAGTTGCTCTATCGCCCTTCCCGAGGCACTTTCGGGAACAACGGCACATACAACGTGCCTCTGAATGTCCAGCAAAAGAATGAGGCAGCGGCGATCAAGTACATGGATGGTGTTCAGATTTTGGTCAGCGGCAACAAAATGACCGTCCTCTTGCCTAAATTGACGGGTGGCAGTGCAAACGATCTCCCGCAAGTGCAAGTTTGGGCCAGCGGAGGCAAATACAGCAGCGACAAAGGCAAGACGTGGCACCGCATGTCCATCGACGGCTACACAGCGACAGGGCCGCAGAAATATTACATCACTGTTGAGGGTGACGCGACGAAAGGATTCAGCTTGACCCTCAGTTATACCTACGGCAGCACTCATTACGCCGTAGCGACGGAGGGTGCGAAGATTCAGACTGGTAAAGTCGTCGTAAATAGTTTCTAAAAATGGTAATCAAGGAGAGTGGAAGAAATGAAACGAAATCGCGTTCTCTCGGCAGTTTCAGGGGTTTTAGCAGTTGCAGGCGTGTTGGCATCGCTACCAGTTACCGCGAACGCTGCAACCAAGTATTACCCGACCAAAATCGAGATCAATAACAACGATACTGCAAACCCCGGCCATTTGGTCGCATCCGACCCGTTCGCGGGGCAAAATAACGAACCAACAAGCTATCTCCCGATTTGGTACGTGGATCAGGCGTTGACAAAGCTTGGTATCACTCCGTCGTGGAACGGCGCGGAAGGCGTTCTCAGCCTAACCGTGCCTAGCACGATGCAAGTCAACTACCCGACACCGCCTACTCCGATGGCGATTGATTCGCAGATTATGAAGATCGAAGTCAATGGGCAGGTAGTGACCTATGCCCCTAGACTGGCGGCAGTGGATGAGGGTACTACGACGGAGACGACCTACGTGCCGATCTACTATCTCGAAAAGACACTCAAAGCCATCGGAATCACGGTTGGATGGGACGGCACGGACTGGACGATGGACTACACTGCGACGGCTCCGAGTGCGCCGACCACGCCGAGTGGGGACGTGAAACTGGCGGCAGCACTGGCATTCGCGCAGACACTTGGGATTAAGCCCAACCCTGATGCCGGAAACGACCCCTATACTGATATTCCCGGATCTGACTGGCCTACTCTCAGCGTCCTCCTCACACCATTCGACTTTCAGGTTCCGGGTGGCGGCGGAGCGAATTTCGAGGTTGGTTCGTCTATGTTCCAGCCTGAGAGCAGCACGACATTCGGCTCAACAGTCAGTGCATCGGACATCGACAGGGCGTTTCAGGTGTATTCGGGGATTCCCACTGGACACGATCAGTACCTTCCCGGCGGTTCGGTCACGTCATTTGGCGAAATTCTTGGGCTGTCAGCGGGTGTTCCTACAACGGGGAACCTCAGTCAAAGCGACGTTTCAACGATGATGGAGAACCTTGCGCGGATCGAAAAGGGCGACGTTGCACTTGGAAATGGTCAATACCAGTTGGTCTACCGTCCCGGATCGGCCCCGAACTACTGGCAGACCAGTATCCCTGCCAGTGTTTACTCGCAGGATTGGGCCAATGCTATAAAAACGGTGGATGCCGTTAAAATTCAGCACTCGAACGGTGTGTTCACCACAACTGTTCCTGCTTACACAGACGCAGGTTATGATAAGACCACTGGTAACTATATTGGTCTGACCGGAATCTCCGCAGGAGAGCAATACAGTCTCGACGGCGGTAAGACGTGGCGTTCCACAACAGGTGTCAACGGTTACAACAGCCTAGACCCCAAGAATGGCGGCGTCAGTGCGGTATCGGATACAAGCGTTCTAATTCGTGACAAAAATGGTGGAGGTGTCGCAGTCAGTTACGTGTATAACGGACAACCGCAAGGATTTGTTGTTGGCGGATTGGCTTATGAAAACGGTCAGTTGATTCCAGCGTTCCAATAATGTCGCATGTTTTTCTCCACTAAAGGAGGATTCGCTTCTTACAATTCAAAACAGGTTCAGACCGCATTCTCGAAGTTCAGAGAATGCGGTTTTGTCGTACAGAAGGCGGATCTGCGAAGGGGTGAATGTGATGAAAGCCGGACTACATCGAAAACCTAGTATAGTAGCTGCTCTGGTGAAAAAGAAATCAGTGTACCTACCATGCCTATCCGTATGCGCTGCGGGTATTTGTGTTTTGACATCGCTACATGCTTTTGCTGATACTCCGTTACAGTCTGACGGTGGAATGGGTTCTTTTGCTCAGCCGGGACAGCCTCCAACAACACCATCAGGCGGAGTTTCGGGGAATCCCGCACCACTGTATCCTCAAAAAGGTTCTACTGACCTGCCAACTGACGATCAAGGTGGCTATTCTTCAGCCAACTACTACGTGGACAAAAAAGTGACCTTGGATGGGCCGGGGCAAAGTCTAACTAACCCGGACGCATGGCTCCTACACATGGACATCACCGCAAATAGCGACGGAATGTCTCAACAGTCTAACAACGGCTATTTACAGATTACTCCCTCCCTCATCACTCCTTGGGTCAGTGCGGTAGACGGGTATCAAAGCAATGGCGGAACAGCAGAGTCGCAATTCGATTCATTTCTGAGGAGCGAAGTCCAACATCAGTTTTCAATATGGGCTAAAACTAAGTTAGGCAGCATTAGCGGCAGTAACGGAAACACCATCACCACCTACAACCTCCCCACTCTCATTACAGACGCGGGAGGCGCGTTCAGCGGAAAGGTCGCCGGAATTGGCAATACCGAAGGGCCGACCATTTATTGGACGGACGCACCACAGGCAAAAGTCGTTGTCCCACCGCAAACGATTACAGGTAAAACAGGCGAAAAAATCTACTTTAATGACGAGGTAGCATTGCAAACTTACCACTCGCATTACCACTGGGAATACGTCGAAGTAGACGGGCCAAACGGCACCCCGGCAGTGCCAGAAAGTGCAATCCACCTGCAAAACACTGTAACCAGCAGCCATACGGTGTACCAGACTCCCGGTGACACCACCAGTCCTCAGATGGTCGAGGTCAACGGGGGCAATCCTGACCCCGGAAGTGTCGCACCTCGTTGGCACTATTGGACGGACGGTACGGGCGAGACAACTTGGACGGACAGTAACATCCCGCAAAACGAGCAGGACTACATCCAGTTGCCGAGTGACTTGGCACCGGGCAAGTACGAAGTGAAGTTGTGGGCCAGCGATTATTTTAACCGCGTCACGGCAAGTCCCGCCACAGCGACTTTCACTGTTGGATCAGGTTCGTCAGGCTCCGGCATTACTTTAACAGTCAACGGCGGCAACACGGCCTCCGAACCTACTGGCACACCAGTTACTTTGACTGCAAGTGTCAATCAACAGCCGCCCAAAGGCGACCAATGGCAGATCATGATCGAAGACAACAGTGGCAGCACGATTGGAAGCGGGAAAACTCAAGCATCATCGGTAGTTGGTACTCCGACAACGTTCTCGATTACGGCAGACAGCTATGTGCCTTTGAGCGATGAACAGTACACCGCATACCTCTACGATGAAACCACAGGAACCAGTGTACCAAGTAACGCTGTGACCGCTTCGTGGACTAATTCAGGCACCGGAGGTGGCCCGACACCTTCTGGGGTCTGTCCTAGTCCTTATATCAGTGACACTCAGTGGGTGAATGACGGAACGGGAAACCAAACGCTCACATGGGTTCTGAACACTCCGACTTGGGTGCCACCTGTGTACGGCGGTAAGCCGCGCCACATCATCCAACAAGGCTATTGCAAAGACGTTCGAACTCCCGAAAGCAAGGACTACCCTGCGACAGTCGGCTCAGGGCAGGTTACAGCATTGAGTTATGACCCCGGAACTCCGCTGTATATGTGGCTTCCGACTTCCGTACAACAGTGGTCACTCGGAGCCAATCTCGGAGGCTTCTGGGCACCGCTTGACCAGAGCCACGGCTGGACGGGCTTTGAAAACGGCGGCCCCGACGCCAGCCAAGTCTCGGGGACTTACAACATAGACGGGGAGGTTTATCACAGCTACGGTTCATCCGCTCAGTCTCCATGGGTTTGGGCACGCCCGGATTCAGGTTACGGATTCCGCGTGCAGTGGGTCGGGTCGCCTGATGCAATTCCAGAGTCGGGCCGTGTTTTGTACACGATGAGCAATCCCGACGGGGAACGGCAGTGGAGTGAGAACCTCGTTATCAACTCGGACACCATCTACGACCAAGGAACACAGTTCCAAGGGCTTACCCCACCGAGTGACGCAGAAGAATTCGTCTCGGCTTGGACGCAAATCCCTAAACATGTCATTGGTGCAATTGGGCCGGAACTGGCCGACTGGTCACTCAGTTCTTCGCCGCAAACCGCCTTTGCAAACGGAGCGCACATTTCCGTACAAGTTGAGATTTACACCAAGGCGGGCACCGTGACCTACAACGTGCCTAACATGGTTTGCCTGTTCAGCTATCCTGCGTGGTACTTCAACCAGATAAAGAGTGTGACTATCTCGGGACACACTTACTCCAACCAATAACAATACTTCACACTGCGTTCGGCGAACTTGCCGGACGCTGATTTTTTTCGCTCGAAAGTCCGGCTGGATGCGGGTTTTGTCATACAGCAAGGGATCGTGCAGAGGGAGGTTTTTCGAGATGAAAAAATCGCTAATCGCAACAAGTTTAGTTGCGCTCAGTACGCTTGTTGGACTGACTGGCTGCGCAACACAAGCACCTGCAACACCTACACAAGCTCAACCATCAACAGCACAGATTACATCCACTGACCACAGGGTCAGCATAACCGCACAGACCGGGACGCGAGATAGTGGCATCGCACAGGTAACGATGCTTGGCCCGGATAGCGAGTATCAGTACGCAGTCCCCGTCACTGATGGAAATGTTCAAACTACGCTCACCGTCCCGTGGAGCGGAAAAACGAACATAGCAGTGTCAGATGGCTCTAAAACGGTTACAGATATTGATGCAACGGTGTCAGGTTCAGCCCTGTCAGAGCAGCAGTTAGACCTACTGCCATCGTACACGATAGACTCCAATATCCCTTCCGTTGCGGCGAAAGCCCATGCAATAGCATCCAGTGTAACCACGCAGGGTACGGATCGGAATCAGGCTATCGCATCAGCGATTGTCCAGTGGGTCAAGCAACACATCCACACTACAAACCCAACCCAGACAGCGCGGGCCGACGAAACGTTGACAAGCGGTAACGGCAACCAAGCGTCCCGGACAGCGCTGGCAGTCGCGCTCTTGCGGGCTGACAACATCCCCGCGAAAGTGGCGCAAGAGCAAGTGGCAAGCAATGGCATGTACGGCACAGCTTACTCGGTGCAATCGTGGCTCAACGGCAAATGGTTGAATCTCGGAACCCCATAACATCGTAAAGCCCTCGTGACGGGGGCTTTTGAACATCTGACAGGAGGTGCATGGTATGTCAACAACCGTCCCCGCCGACACGGTGTTCTCAGCATCGACGACCACGTTCCCCGGATGGAACAATCCAGACCCATCGGCTTATGCGTGGACTTTGCCGAACACAACGCATTGGTACAACTTTGGGCAGAACATATCGCAAGGCGTTTTCTCATTCGTTGCGAACACGCTCTTGGAACTTATCGCATGGGTGTTGCATATTGTGATTTACGTCTGTTCTTGGTTTTCTGATCCATCAAACATCACAAATCCAGTGGTACATGCTGCATCTGGCATTTTTAAGAGTGCCTATCAAAATGTGTTCGTGAAGTTCTTGCCCGTGCTGATTATGTTCTTTGTTGCATATTTAGCATGGAAGTACGTGGTGGCGCATCACGCAAAAATGCTAACTGGGATTGTCAGTATGTTACTGGCGACAGGGCTTGTAGCGTTCTTCTTCTTTGATTTCGGGCAGGTTTTTGACACTGTTGATTCCTTTGGTCAGCTAGTAACGAATACTGCTGCTTCGGCAGTCGCTTCTACTGCTGGAACAAACGTTGGCTCGGAATATGACACGTTGTGGCAGAATTATATTTTGTTCCCGTGGGAGTACGGACAATTCGGGCAGTTCTCTGGTACGTTGAGCAATTTTGACGTGAATTCTACTTATATCAACAACGGTAGTTTCAAGTATCAACCAGACCCTACTACCGCTAATCCGAATCCGGGAGAGGAAGTTATTCCGACTAAAATGGACATCGGAGGCACGACGGAACCCGCAAACTGGGTGTTACTGTTCCTGAGTACGACAAACAGTCAAGGTCGCACCGATCTTGAAAACATTCTCACACAGAATCCAAATGTGTTTGCTACTGGTAGCCCTCTTTCCACTGGCGCAGTTAAAGCGGCTAACCCTTTTGAGATGATACCGTTCTTGGTCATTGAATTGCTGTTGATTCTCGTTCCAGTCATTTTCCTGATTTACGTCGGGTTCCAGTTGTTTGTGCGCGAGTTGTTGTTCATCGTCACGATCATGATGGGAATAGTAACTATCCCGATGGCGTTTATTCCCGAAATTGGGTGGCGAATCACGTTCAATTGGCTACGCGAAGCCGTAGGGCACCAAGTGGAACGGCTTGGTAATGCAATTTACGCGGCGTTGCTGTTCTTGGTCGCATCGCTCATTACGCAGAGTGTCACGCAAAGCGAATTCGGCATGATGGAAGCATTTTTGGTCGATGCAATTTTGTTTGCGGCGGCTTTAATTTACCGTCAGAAGATTTTCAGCATCGCAGTCAATCCGCTTTCTGATTCGGTGCGCGGTGTTGACCAACACCAACGTATGACGATGGATGAGTACATGCAACAACAGCATGATCGGGAGCAGCGCGAAGGGCGGAACCGTTCGCATGGTGAAGGGAGTAGTCGCAAGCTCGGTAAACTGGCTGAGAACTTCGCGCATACGGAAGCGCATGAAGAACACCATCACTCCGCCCTACCATCAAGCAGTCGCACAACGGCGGCTGAGACTTATCATGTGCTTGGCAGCGACGAGCAGCCGCAGTTCACGGTGGGACATCATGTGCAAAAAACGGCGAGTGGTAAGTCTTCGCACTTAGCGGATAGTTTCAAGGATGATACAAGTTACCCAAAACGGCAGAAGTTTGCCCGCGATGCTAAAGGCTTCAGAGCCGCTCTTGGCAACGCAATAAAACAGCATATCGACGACGTATCCAATCCCGGCCCGCCTTTGTCGCATGAAGAACGGATTCGTCGCCGGGAACAACGTGCGCGGGGCATCGAGGTGAAGCTGCATCGCCACAGCGTAAAGGCTTTACGTCGCACCATCATGTCGGTTCCTAAACTTGCGAGTGGTTTTAGCAACGTTCCAGACGACGATCCACCACCGCCAGCACCACCGGGCGGCGGGCCAGTGGCAGACAGTGGCGACAAGCTGAGAAAGATGATGGTCACATCGGATGGTAGCGGTTCGCAGGGAGTTATCTTTGACCTCGACGGCAATAAGATCGCGTATGACCCACCTTCGATTGCACGGCCACGCCGCGACGAAGCCGACATCAATACGCCGAGCCTGTCGGAAGGTTTCAACGTGGCGGCGCAAGATGTACCCGTCAGCAGTTCAAAGGAGCAGCCAAGTCAGCCGATTAGTGTCAATCCGCCAGCACCAACGGAAAGAGTGACCGAAGTCGAGCAGGCAGGACAAGCTACTCTTGCAACGGGATTTACGCTGGATGTACCACAGTCAGAACCTGTACCTGCACCCGACCAGGCCCGCTTGTCAGCCGAGAAACCCGCGCCGCAGAACGGCTCAGAATCAGGGGCATCTACAAAGCCACCAGAGGCTCCGACCACCCAAAACGACACAGATGCTCAACCAGCACCACAAAACGATCCACAGCCAAATTCTGAGTCCGTGGCAGTCATTTCGCAGCAAACATCACTCCCGGTGCAAACAAAACCACTTCCTGCAAACGTAACTCGATTGCAAGATGAGAGGCAACACCGTACCGAAGTCGAAGGAAGGCAGCGTGAGCAACGGTCGCAGCGTGTAAGGCAGCAGCAAGGGCGGCGAAGGGCTGTCAGAGTCAACGACCGAAACCCGCGCCCACCGCGTCCGTGAGTTGTCGTGCAGGAACCGGAATGGTGGGAGAGTGATTGATAATGGCAAAACAACTTGGTAGAGCCGATAAGTGGATGATTGCCCTGTCAGAGTTATCAGGGCGTTTCGGGGTTGCGCTAGTTGAATATTACGACGGTGCGCGGATAACAGACGCAAAAAGCGGCAAAATATTGGGAACGAATCTCGCTTACCTCTGTGGTCTGTACACTGCGCACAGACCGCGCACGAAGAAGCATAAGGACAATGGGACAGCAACACAGGGAGCGCGGGACGTACAGGGCTTTGTGGCCGCACTAACCAGTCTGTCAAGTGTGTTTGGAGTGCTCTTGGAACTGCGTTTCGCGCCGATGATGCTCGTTGATGTTGAGACGATGGAGCCGTTAGGACGCTTGGTCAATTTGAGTGAGGGTGGCTACACCGTTGCAGAACTACTTCCAGTCTAAAAGACAAATCAAAAGCCGATCTCGCAGTGTGCGGGGTCGGCTTTGTACTTACGCTTGAATTTCCTCAATAGTAGCAAGAGAAAGCGGCATCCCAAACCGCTTGCCAGTATAATCGGTCAAGTGATGTCGCGCCAAATGGAACTTTACCTCTTTACTTTGCTGTGCAACGATCTTTGCGTCATCAAGGTTTTCGTCTGATATGCGAATGCCAGACTTCCCGTTTTCGGTAGCCCAGAACAGTCCATATGGCTTATTTGACAGTGTGGCTGCGATTAAAGCTGCGAAGTACCCGTCGATCATTGTACCTTCGTCTGCTTCATTCTCCGCGTATGTATCTTCGCCGCGTGCGTCAATAAGTGCTACACGTTGCCCCATCAGAAGTTTCATTACGTCGGTGACGCTCGTTATCTGGACATTCTGCATCGTTGTCTCCATGTATTCCTCCTCGAATCCAAGTTCGTCGTAGTAGTCCACATTACAGCCAAGTGCGCGTGCATCTTCCACCACTTTTTGCACTTCGTTTAGGCTTGGATATGTGTCTAAATCCTTTTTATCAACCTCATACTGTTCAAGTTGACGAATCAAGGACAACGCCCGCTCTTTGTCCGTAACCCCGTTCAATGCCTTATGAACCCTTTCAACCTTGCGATACATTTCTGCGTCCATTGTCCGCCGACCCGTTTCCCACTGGGACACGGTTATGGGGTGAACGTCCAGTAGATCGGCGAATTGCTGCTGAGTCAACCTTATCGACTTACGCACCAGTTTCACTTGATCACTTACGTTTATCTGTTTGGAATTCATATCCAAACACCTCCTAAGTCAATATACTAGGTTTGATATTAAACTACGTCAAGTGACTTATATAAAGTTGTTTGCGATTTTTTGATTTCGGTATATCCTTGAATCAAGGACACAAGGAGGTCGTCTACACATGACGCTATCGGCATATGCTAAGAGTGTGCAGGAAAGGGGGCACTCTGGCGTGGACAAGTATGTTCGCATAACAGGCAAACGACAAGTCACGATTCCGAAAGAGTTTTTCGAGCAGTTAGATATGGGAACAGTGCTTCACGCCTTCGTCGAAGGTGGCAGACTGGTCTTGGAACCTGTACGTCCCGAAGACCCGATGGATTTCTCACAGGAGATCATAAACGACTTAGCAGACGCGGGATTGACTGGAGAGGAACTGAAGAAGGAGTTCGCTAAACGGCGCGAGGGCATGATGGCAGCGATGAAGGAACTGGTCACGGAAGCTCGGAATGAGGCTGTGGATGGGTCTGAGGCGGATGGCGACGACTTCATGAACGAGTTGATCGACGCCGATGAGTGATTACCCGTACAAGCTATCATCGCGTGCGAAACAGGTGCTCAAAAAGTTTAAGGACAAGCCATTGTTACGGAAATACCAAGAAACGATGCGCGACATCTGCGAGTCACCGTTCGAGGGCGACCCGAAGGTTGGTGATTTGAGCGGCGTGTACGCCGTTGCCTTTCGCTACGTGGATGGCGAACACCGAGTGGCGTACACCGTGGTTGAAGAAGATGGCATCGATCCGTTTGTGCTAATTCTGTTAGTCGGGACAAGAGAGAATTTTTATGAGGAACTAAAACGCATATGGAACAAGCATTGAGGGTCGGGACGAAAGCTGTCCGGGCTTTTTTGTTGGTGGAGCGACACCCACTCTGAAAGTTCAAGGTCGCGGGTTTGTGGGCACATGGAGTCAAAATGACTTCAATATGATGGGTGGATAGGAAAAGTGTAGCATGTACCTCGTTTACAACATCGCCGGATTTGGTCTCATTTTGGCCTGAGAGCGTTTTTCTTCGCAAAGTCGATAGATTGGTCGTCCGAACAGTTTGAGGGGGCTTAAAAACGATTCTGGGCTAAAGTTGTTTTCAACTTTTAGAAAATGGCATCGCGATTAAGGATGATCGTTCCACCCACTATATAAGTTGCATCCTCATTGTGCGATCAAGCTGCGAATTTCCAGTTCGTCTATTTGGGCACCTTCGTGACATCGTTCTTGGTCACAAGACCCCCGTTTTTGACCCTGTTTCGGTCACAAAACGACTGTTCTTGGTCACAGAAACGCGATTCTTGGTCACAAATGAGGCGTTGGGTGTCACACGGATTTGGAAATGGAAATTATTAAAAACCTTGTTGCAGTAGGATATATATATAATATTGATGGAAATTATCTATAATATTATATAGTTTGTGACCACCTTTTTGCGATAGTGTGTATGATCACGTGCGGATTTTTTCTTTTTTCTCCGTCACATCCTGTCTATTAGTAATTTATCTCCGCATACATATGCAGACAAATTTTTTTAGGTGTCACAAAACACGTTTTTATTCCAATTTGAGTAAATATATTCCTGCATCCTCTCTACTGCCACATAGATTTGAACCTTCCGAGTTTCCAAATCCGCGTGACACCAAACTATGCTTTTGTGACCAGAAACACGGTGATGGTAACTAATCCCAAGAACATGTTCCCTACATAATCAAGGGTTAGCGTTTTTGGCATGTGACCAAGAATGTGCCGACGTTGGTCATAATCATAAGGGTGTCACAAGACAGCTTTTGCTAGGTTACACCTTGGTAGGGATTTGTATTGTGTAATTATAGGGTCAATTTGACTGCTTGATTATTACTTATAAAGAAAATAATGGTTGCAATATTGCCGATGCGAGTCTATCATAAAAACAGAGTTCAAACGCCCTACTGAGTGGCGTTACAAGACTGGGACGAGTGGGGAGATCGGGACGAATGAAAAACAACGATGCGATGTTGACGGATGAAGTTTGCGAAGCAATCATTGAGGAAGTGTATGAGTCTGAAGAATATCAAAACGCTAGCAGTTTTCTTGAGGGAGAAATCATGGCTTTGCTTGGTGAAAATGAGCTAATGTGGGCAAGACACAACGATGCTTATACGATGCTCGAAAACTCGGTGGCGCGAAAAGCGTTTGAGATTGGCTACTCCCTTGGCAAAGCGGACAAGCAGTCGATAGAGGTTGTTGCCACTGCTCTGTAAGTTACTTTGCAAAACAAAAACCCCGCAATCGGTTTGCGTATGAGCCGTGGGCGGGGTTTTGATCTAGTTACTCTCTTGTGCGTAGTATTGACGATGGTATATTTAGTAAAGAACGGTTACGGGAGGATGTTTCGTGAAAAGAAACCTTGTTTTAGGCACGATGATTTTAAGCGCGTTATGGTTGACGGGATGTAGCACCGCAAACACTGCAAGTAGCACAACCTCTGCACAACACACTACTAAATCTACTACACATACAACCAGCACGAAAGCAACAGACCGTCAACTAACTGAATCCGATATGAAGATAGGTCACTTGTACATTGGACAGAAGTTATCTGATGTCCAGTCCGTTTACGGAACCCCCAGTACAAAAACTATCGTCCACGGGAACGGTGCGCCTCAGTGGGAGTACAGCAAGCAAGGGATTACTGTAGGTGGGTCGTCTGTATTTATCATTGTCGTTTCAGACGGGTTCTCTGGTAGCACTCCACGCGGAATCCATATTGGCAGCACAGAAGAAGCGGTCAAGATGGCTTATCCAACGTATAAGACGGTTCTGGGCGGTTCACAACTCTTTGTGGAATCACCTGACAAGAAGTACGACATTGATTTTTTCATGAAACAAGGAAAAGTAACGCAAATTACTTTGGCAAATGAAAAACCTTAAACCAACCACTACAAAAAGATAAGGCACCAACCACTTATGGTCGATGCCTCTGTTTTTAGTATTGGCACGCTGTGTGCTGCATTGGCGGGGCGGTATCCCATAGTGGTTCCGTGGCCGGGGAAAGCTGAAACCATTCTTCGTCATCAAGTGCGATTGGCTCCACATGATAGTGCGCCACGCTATTGCAAGCTAAAAACGCGGCGGCGGCGGGCAGTTCTGAGCGGCGGACGAGGACGGATTGTACTACTCCATGAGCAAACAAGGTGAGTTGAATTTGGAGTTCGGAGTCCATGACAAAGTGTCCCTCCCAAGCAATGAAATAGGCCGCCAGATTCGCTCTGACGGCCTTTGTTGTGATTCAGTTCAGACGACTTTTAATGTCGCCGCTCGGCACGAAGCGGACTGTTCGATACGAACGAGCCATCTTTGTTTCGCCTGTCTGCGGATGATGGTAGTATCGTGCAGCGTGGTCGGTGATTGCGAAGCTGCCAAAACCCCTGATGGACACCTTGTCGCCATGTGCCAACACGTTTGTCACCGTTTCCTGCATTGCCGTGAGCATTTTTGCAGCCTGCGCATGTGAAACACCTGAACCGATTGCGATTGCTTTGATAAGTTCCTGTTTGTTCATCTTTGATCCCTCCCGTCCATCCAGAGACTGTATGACAAAAACGCAGATGGAACGGCGTTACAGGTTAATTCGCAATACGGCCTTGTCCACATCTTCCTTGGTCACTCCGATGTACCGAAGGGTCACAGATGGACTGCTGTGGTTCAAAAGCGTTTGCACCAATGCAATGTCTTTGCCCTCTGCATAGACGTGATATGCCAGCGTCTTGCGCATGCTGTGCGTGCCAACACGTTCTTTCACGCCGACAGCGTGTGCAGCCTCGGCAACGATTCTTCGTGCTTGCTGCCTCGTTAGATGTCCCCCTTTTCGCGACACAAACAACGGTTCGTCGTCTTGAGCGGACTTGCGAGTTGCCAGATACTCTCCGAGGGCTTTACTGGCTGAGTCGCTGATCGGGAAGTTTTTGAACTTGCCTGTTTTTGCTTCGCGCACTTGTACCCTGTCTCGGATACGACCGCGTTCATCGCGCACATCACCGATTGTCAGACGGAGAAGGTCTGATACCCGTAATCCAGCGTTGCAACCCAATGCGAAAAGTGCATAGTTTCTCAGATTCGATCCTCGCAACAGTTTTTTGATAGCCTCAACCTTGTTCCGATCTTTGATCGGTTCCACGAACTCCATTCTGATCACCGTCCTCACTATGTCCCACAACGTATGACAAATAGCAGCTTTGGAACATTGGGAAGTAGGAGTATGACGTTCAGAACATCAAAAATGCCCGCAACCCCATGCGACACATAGGTTTGCGGGCATTTTGCTAATGTTCCACATTCATCATTGTGGTGCATTAGAAAACCCATTAAGAAAAATACCTAAATTACTTTCATACCATATTGACACCTTGGTATTACCGTAGTATTATACAGGTATCACCAAAACGGAAAGGGAGCAAGCACAATGAGTCCAGTTAAAAAGTTTTCAATATCTTTACCTGAAAGGATTGTCGATGAACTTGAGGACAGACAACGAGAGGGAACAGCAAGATCGGAAATTATCGCACGGGACTTAGGGCGTCTGTACGATATGTACCGTTGGACACGCGCGAGTATTGCAGAGAAGTTCTCGGAAGAAGAAATGGCTGCTCTGGTGGCGGTTCTGATGAATGTCGCTACAGATACACCGGGCGATCAGGCCATCACTGCAAGATCACTCCATATGTCTATCGAGGATGAAATCGAGTATGGGAACCTTGCTCAAAGAGTTCCGAATACGGATGTTCAGATGTTCCTCGACAAAGTAAAGGCATTGTCATTGTTTGAGCGGCTTGCTGTGGTTGACACGGTGGAACGATTCCTCAAGGATGCCAGCCATGGTATTTCTATTGACAAAATTGTAGATTATTTCAGCCCAAAGAGGGTCTAGGACGAAAGGGAGAAGTCCCGTGCCAAACGGATTGATTTTTGACAAACTGAGAAAGGATCGTGATTACAATAAAGACTATGACCGCACGGTACAATGGCACGTGCCCAAAGTGTGGGCGATTTATCAAGGCGGGTACTACCATCAGCTACGAAACACAGACTCGTAAGGCATACCACGTTGCCTGTACGGAGGCGCAAGATAAGCCATTGACCGAAGAGGAGAAGCGGCTTAAAGAGGAGCGCGAAGCAAAAATGAGAGCGGAACGAGAACTCTATGAGCGCGAAGTCAAGGCTGAACAGGACAAGCCTCTTTCTTTTGAGGTCGATTTGAAACGGTATTTTGCGTGCGACATGGATATGGAAAACTTGGTTTTTGAACCTTCAAAGGAGCACCTGAGCAATGCGCAAAAGGATGCTGTAAGCTGGCTGATGAAAGTTGCCGGGAGTATATATTGTCACGGCCAATCTTACGTCAACGCCGAAATGTTTGATATTAAGGAACACGAGGAAGTTACTTTGGAAAAACTGCTCCAACTGGCCGATTCCATCGCGAGAGAAAAGGGAATCAAATCTCTACAGGATACACAACGCGAGAAAGAAGAGAAAGAAGCGACAGAGAAGGCCAAACGAGCCGAGATTTTTGAAGAAGCCAAACGCACTGGGGCACCCGTAGTTCTCTCCTCGTACACCACGGATTGCATCAATTCTGCGAAGTTTGATTGTAGCATGGACATCGTAACCGTCTACGCGATGCCCGATGGATCAACTGACTCCAGACGAGTCCATGCCTGTTGAAGAGAGCGAGGGAGCGTAGACATGGGACCGAAAGATGTGGAGTCTAAATTGAAGTGTACACCGACGGAACGTCAACGTTGGACTGAGGCGGGTTATCTACCTGTGGTTGAAACAAAGGAGTTTCACAAATACGGTAAAACCCTCTTGTACAACATTTACGATGATTCCGCCATTCAGAGCATTTCGCCAGACCAGATCGAGTTTTGGCGAAATGCTCACAAACAACACGTGAAGGAATCTCGTAGCAAAGGAGCGCAGAAAGCCTCTGAAACACGGGAAATCCGTCGCCAGAAGCGTGATGATGTATACACCGAAGTAGGAGAGAAGTTTAAGCTACTTAGTGACATAAACGAGATGCTTGGTGCGACCTATTTGTTGGCTTTCTGGACGCTATGGGCATCTCGGTGGGCGAAAGAATACCAAGTCAAACGTGCTGTTTCCAAAACACCTCATCTACAAACAGACAAGACGGCTTATTGGTATAGTTTGAAAAAAGAGGCGATCGGTCTCTTGGTGACTTCTCCGGTGGGGAAACTATCGTTTTACGAACCTCCAAAGCCCAAGGTTCGAGCTTCTTTGTGTGAGTTTCATCGTGAAGAGTGGCGCGACAGTAGCTTGAGTCTTGGTTTTGGGGAGTTCGTTGAACAACAATTCGAGCAGCTAGTCCGTTGCAACGAATGTGAAATTGATCAGATGTACTTTGCGTTGTACTTTTTGGAGATCAAATCCCCTCTTGCGGATGGGTGGACGTTCTCATTTCATACTCCTTATTCGGTCGGAAGTCAATTCTTACCTGACCCCGCTGTGTTGCCGAGGGTGTTCCATACTAGGGAACAAGAAGGGATGTTCCGGTTTGGGAGGACACTCCAAGACGTTGAAAAGATCATTTACTCCGAACGAGATGTTAAACGGAATTTGCAGGGGGCAATGTCCAACTATTTATCTGTGGCAAATAGCCAAGAACTGTCGAACTAGCTGTATTGGTCAATCGTAGAGGATCGGAATCACGTGTCGGGCTGTTGAGGGTCGAAACTCTTGATGGCCTTTATTCATGTTTACCGTGGTTTGTGTCTGGTTCGCAGACTGTGATTATGGCTAGTTGTTTCCGCATATCGCCCCAAATCCACTCCCACTGGGATTTCCCGTACATTTTGCAAACCAGACTTTCAATCCATTGTGTCTGATACATACACTCAGCTTACGTCGTTGCGGTTATTTCGTTTATTTCTTATAATACGGATACAGGGAGGCTATACTGTTCAGAAGGAGGGAGTCCCATGCCGGATATGTCAGTCAATCTGATTGAGCCTAATGATAAAGAGTTCGACAGCATAAAAAAGCTCGTCAGCAGTCTGGACACTGCACCAGACGAGAATGAGTTCGTGATCGTCGATCAGGTACACAATGTCAGGATCGAACTTCCACACGCTCTTTACCGCGTGTTAGTGGACGCGGCGCACCAGTTAGCGAAGGGGAACACCGTTGGGGTGCTGCATTACGAGCAGGACATCACCACACAACAAGCAGCCGAGATTTTGCAGGTATCGCGTCCGTACGTCGTCAAAATCCTCGAAGCAGGTGAGATTCCGTATCATATGGTCGGTTCCCATCGTCGGATACGTTTGGCTGATTTGTTGGAGTACAAGAAAAGTCGGGATACGACGCGCAGAGAGAAACTGAATGACCTGATTCGCATTTCGGAGTCGTCGGGGCTGTACGAATTAGACGATTTCCCGGAAGAGGATTAGTCGCTGATGGCCTTGGTCGTGTTTTTAGACGCTTGTGTGTTGTTCCCATCCAACTTACGGGACGTGATTTTGTCGATGGCAGAGGCAGGTATGTACCAGTTACGGTGGAGTCCTGATGTGTTGGAAGAAATGGAGCGAAACCTAATAAAAGCGGGCAAAGCCACGCCGCGACTGCGGAACGTAATGGAAGCTGCCTTCCCAGATGCGATGGTACTGCGAGACGAGTATCAAGAAATGCTCGGTGATATGCCAAACGACGAAAAGGATCGTCATGTTCTGGCTGCCGCGATTGCAACTCAGGCCGACGTACTGGTGACGGCGAACCTAAAGGACTTCAAGCCGCTGCCAGATGTTTGCGAGGTCGAGATACAACACCCAGATGACTTCTTATGCGCCGTGTTGGAGAGTTCTCCGGGGGAAGTATTCAATGCACTTAAAGACCTAGCATCCCGTAGGCATAAGCCGATGAATTCCATTCATGCCATCCTTAACGCCCTGCACAAGACCGCCCCCAACTTTGTGATGCAGTCATTTGATATTCTTCCTCGGTACAACAAAGGCGGCCTATGAGGGCCGCCGATGCGATAATGGAGTGGGGAGAAGGGTCGGAGCTTCTTCAGGATTCGCTTGCTTTAGTCCAAGAAGACTTACGCTACCAAACGTCTGAACCACCTACACGATAGTCCCTAACATTTTGGTCACGAAGTGTCACAATACCGTTATACCCATGAGCATCACGGATTCGCGTCACAGTGAAGTTTTCCATTGGGGAGGGTAGATCGTTCACGTCAAAGTAGCCCCATTGGTCGATTTCTGCTCCATCTGGCGTCGGTTCCCCCGTAAATTTTGTAGCCTTAAAAATAAAGACGTAAGCGTTACGGTGAGAAAGGAAATACAAACCTGACAGCGGACCTAGTTCCACATCGATGCTTACTTCCTCCATGCACTCACGTTTCGCTACGATCCATGGAGACTCGCCCAATTCTGCTATCCCACCAGGAAGGTGCCACAACTTCTTGCCATATGTCTGATGTACCAAAAGCACTTTACCCGATTCGTCAAATATGGCACATCCAGCCGAGTCGTGTGTTCGTTCTTCAGCCACAGAACCTTCCCCCTCCGCATCTCAAACCAAAACTCTTAAATAAAACATTACCAATAAAGTTGCTATTGCAGTAATCTGTCCGTTACCTGAACAACAAAAAATCCTGTACGGTCGCTCTGTACAGGATTTTACCATAGACAGGAATCATTATTGCACAAAATATCGTTGATACGATTGCTGTCTCGCCGCGCCACTCAGATGCGCGTACAGTTGCGTTGTCTCAGGCTTTTCATGTCCCAATATGGATTGTACTGCGACAAGCGGCGCACCTTGGTTCAAGAGGACAGTTGCTAACGTGTGCCGCATCTTGTGGGGGCTGACGCGCTCTGCGAGGCCACAACGCTTGGCGATCCGTTTGAATATGTACTGGATTTCATGGACGGACATGCGGTGTGGGCTTCTCTGTGTGACGAACAGTGCGGGATCGCGGTCTTTCCTTTCACGCAAATACCGTTCCAACCAGATACGAGCCTTGGCACCGTAATATACCTCGCGCTCCTTGTCACCTTTGCCAAGCACGGTGAGGCAGTTCCGCTGCCAATCAATATCGTTGCGGTTAAGGCGTTGAACCTCGGACAGTCGGCCTCCAGTCGCGAAAAAGAACTCGATGAGGGCGTGTTCGAGGGGCGATGTGCAAGAGTCGCGCAACAACTCCAGTTCTTCGATGGTCAACGCCTTGGGCACCCGCTTGCTCGGCTTTGGTTCGTTCAACTTAAAAGTCGGATTCCTCGCCAGCAGGTCTTCCTCGGTCAACCACTTAAACAACGACTTGATGGAACGAATCTTGTGGCCCAAGCTGGACGGTTTCAGGTGGGCATGGTGGCTCAGATGTTCGCGCAGGAGCGGCAGTGTGACATCTTCAATGTCGATGTCTCCAACATCGCGGATGAGAAGGGCATGTTGCAGTCGGTACGCTTTGATGGTGTAGCGCGAAAAGCCTTCCTGTGTGCGGACGTTGAGATATGTGGCAGATGCCTCGGATAGTCGCATGGGGGATACCTCCGTGTGTTGGTGTGTTTCACACATCAGGCGGAGGTATGACAAGGGAACAGATCGAACACCCCTCCCACGCGCGATTTCACGCGGCCACCACTTTTGCGGCGTTTTAAGGGGGTTCTGGGATGTTGAGGGTCGTTTTGGGACAATGTATCGTTAATGGGTCGAAAAATCGAAGACAGGCCCAATGTGGCGGCCTGTCTTCGCAATGCGATGGGATATTGTCCCTCTTCGGTGCAACTCAGTCGCAGGGATCGAGGAGATGGTCGTCTTCTGAATCAGGAACATCAAACTCCCGCAAAATTCCCGAACCAGCATCTTCACCGATGCCATGTCCACACCCACAAATTACGACTGAACCTGAAACCTCGATGAAAGTGTCTTGTCCAACCACCAATCCGTCTTTCCATTCCTGAATCTTGCCACATCGTTTACACTGGATTACAAACACCTCAAATCACGCTCCACACAAGGGTTTATCGTGACGGATACATGATCCGAGGTTTTATGAGAAAAAACTTCAATATCCAGTACGGGTGAGCAAATGTGATCCCAAACTGGCCAAATTGTTGATTGAACAGTATGGGGGGGCCGATGGTGAACTCTCCGCGGCACTGCGTTATCTGAATCAACGCTATACGATTCCAGACAAAGTGATTGGTCTATTGACCGACATTGGCACGGAAGAGTTTGCTCATCTCGAAATGATCGCGACAATGGTGTACAAACTGACCAAGGATGCGACCATAGAGCAGTTACAGAAAGCTGGGTTAGCGGAGCATTATGTCAATCATGATCGCGCGCTTTGGTATCATGACGCGGCCGGAAATCCATGGACGGCGACCTATATTCAGGCGAAGGGGGATCCGATTGCGGACCTTTATGAGGACATCGCCGCTGAGGAAAAAGCCCGCGCTACATATCAATGGATCATCGACAACACGGACGATCCCGATATTGTAGATAGCTTGAAATTCCTGCGCGAACGGGAGATTGTTCATTCTCTGCGCTTTCGCGAAGCGGTTGAAATTCTCAAAGATCACCGGGAGCAAAAAAAGATATTTTAGGTGTTGACCGTTTCATGCGCATGTTTGGCGTTATCCATCAGACATAGCCGAGACCCTCCCATTCGTGGCAGAGGGTCTTTTCGCGTTGGGCAGTTTGGATGTATGCCTGTTGCGGCCGTGTTTCGTATGGCTGCATTTGCTTATTTGGCTTAGACCGCTGCAAGTTGTGAAATACATACGCGGAAATTGAAAGTGATGTGTCAAAAGGTGCCTAAATATTCGCGCTCATTTGGTTCCATGCTAAACGATGATAAGTGGAGGTGTAGAAGCTGATAAGCACGGATGAGGTCAGAGAAAATTTGAAAAAAGTGATCGATCCTGAAATTGGTATTAACGTCGTTGATCTCGGCCTGATTTACGACATCAACGAGCCGAAAGATGGGCAACTTAATATCGTGATGACGCTGACGACGCCTGGATGTCCATTGCAAGAGGGATTTTTGGATGCCATTGAGGCGGCGGGGGCGCATGCCAAGAATGTGGAGTATGTGAATGTGGATTTGGTGTGGGATCCGCCATGGAACCCGGACATGATGGAGCCGACGGTGAGAAAAGAACTCGGAATTCACTGATTGAAAGGAGACGTGTGAATGAAAGTGGATGTGAAATGTAGTGTGTCGAATTGCTATTTCTGGAAAGATGACAACAACTGTGGTGCACCAGCCATTATGGTCACGGTCAACCAGAACGCCAACGCGAATTTCAACGAAGAGATCGCAAATGAGATTATGGTGGATTTAGACCATACACAGTCGGCAAGTGACCCGGCCAATACGTGTTGTCATACATTTAAACCTGTTTAAAAAGACAGGCAAAGTCGGTCCTTTGGGCCGATTTTGCCGTTTTGGATTTTATGAAATATATTTGAATTTATTTTGGTTGACATTTTATCATGTAAAATGAACTCAAATGTTGGACAGAATATAGGAAATGTGTAGTTTTTGGGGATAAGGGATATCATGACCGCGTTGCGAATCAATGACGCGGTGTTTTTATGAGTAGGTATTGCCAATATGAATACAGCGATTTCTGAAGATTTAGCGGGGGGACGGCAGAAGGCATTGGATCAAGTGCTTCAGATGTACAATCAAAGGGCAAGATATTCGGTTCAAAAATAATGATTGACTTTGATGATGAAACTCCTGTAGAATATCGCTCGTGACACTTTGAGATTTGCTTTTATTACATAAGGGCCTATAGCTCAGCTGGCTAGAGCGCACGACTGATAATCGTGAGGTCAGAGGTTCGAGTCCTCTTAGGCCCACCAGCATTTTCGAAAGTTGTTGCATTCAAGAAGCGGACGTGTTATGATACAGCTCGTCCTTTAAGACAAGTATGTGCCCGTAGCTCAGCTGGATAGAGCGCTTGACTACGAATCAAGAGGTCGGGAGTTCGAATCTCTCCGGGCACGCCATGCCGAAGTGGCGGAATTGGCAGACGCACACGACTCAAAATCGTGCGGGAAACCGTGCCGGTTCGAGTCCGGCCTTCGGCACCACTGGGGGTATAGCTCAGCTGGGAGAGCACCTGCCTTGCAAGCAGGGGGTCATCGGTTCGAATCCGTTTACCTCCACCAGTATTCCTCGATAGCTCAGCGGTAGAGCATCCGGCTGTTAACCGGAGGGTCGTAGGTTCGAATCCTACTCGGGGAGCCAGTATTGGCCCCATGGTCAAGCGGTTAAGACACCGCCCTTTCACGGCGGTAACGCGGGTTCGAATCCCGCTGGGGTCACCAGGGCGGTTAGCTCAGGGGGAGAGCACTCGCTTCACACGCGAGGGGTCGGCAGTTCGATCCTGCCACCGCCCACCAACTATATATCGACGCGGGGTGGAGCAGTTGGCAGCTCGTCGGGCTCATAACCCGAAGGTCGCAGGTTCAAGTCCTGCCCCCGCAACCATGTGGAGCTGTGGTGTAGAGGCCTAACATGCCTGCCTGTCACGCAGGAGACCGCGGGTTCGAATCCCGTCAGCTCCGCCACATAATGCAAAAAGATCCATCACCTTGGGCCTATAGCTCAGCTGGCTAGAGCGCACGACTGATAATCGTGAGGTCAGAGGTTCGAGTCCTCTTAGGCCCACCATTTAGGTGGGTCTTTTTGCGTATTGAGCAAAGTTTTTATTTGATTATCCCGCCTTGATGGTTGACGATGCGGAGGTTCTCATGTACGGTTGGTGTAAGTTGAGACAGTTGAGTAGAGTGTGGCGGACAGCCTTGTGCGCCCGAGGGGAGAGAAGCCGAGTGTTATTGATGATCGATAACTACGATTCATTTACTTACAATTTAGTGCAATATTGCTGTGAGTTGGGTAGTGAGGTGGTTGTTCGCAGGAATGATGTTAAGCTTGACGAACTGCGCCAACTGAAACCATCCGCTGTATTGATTTCCCCTGGTCCGTGTACACCTGCTGAGGCAGGTGTCTCCATTGAATGTATTCAGTATTTTGCGGGGCGTATTCCTGTGCTTGGCGTCTGCCTAGGGCATCAATCTTTGGCAGCGGCATTCGGCGGAAACGTCGTTCAAGCGGAACGCCCGTTGCATGGAAAAACTTCGCTTATCCAGCACAATGGAGATCCTTTGTTTGCGCAAATTCCTTCCCCATTCCAGGCAACAAGGTACCATTCTTTGGAAGTTGATGTAAAATCTTTGCCATCGCCGTTTACTGTGACTGCATATGTCGATGATGTCATTATGGCGCTGCGGCATGAGCCGACAGGCGCGCTTGGCGTGCAGTTTCATCCAGAGTCGATATTGACGACGAACGGCAAGCAAATGATTGCAAACTTCCTTTCGATGGTGGCTTGAGGTCAAATTGCTTATTTTTCCAAAGATAAACCATCGTATTTTATTCGTTTTGACCAACAGGCCATGAACATGCCGCTGATCTAAACATCGGGATGTAGGGTGGTCGAAGTACCGATTTTATTGATAGGAGAGCAAGAATGGGGGCATATTTGTTGTGAAAAAGTTTACATTTGCGACGGATCAAACCGTTGATCCGTTCTATCTATATTTGCATTTGCAGTCGATTGTCGCGCCAAACCACGCGTTTTTGTTGGAAGCTGGGCGCGCCGATGACAGTGCGCTTTATCAGATGAGTTTGGTTGGTCTGTGTCCTGTGGTTGAGGTGCAAATCAAGGATGGGCTGGTTGCGGTATTTGCCAATTCTGCTTTGGAAAATCTCTTTGAAACGATGCAGAACCGTATCCAGCAGGATGCGCAGGCCGCTCTTGTATGGACGAGCGCGGTGTCAGACGAACCATTTTTGTTTCGGCCGGAAGACCCGATGGCCTTTCTCGAATCGATCCGCCAAATCCTCAAGGAGACCTGTGCCAGGGAGATGGAGCAGCCGTTTAGCGCCGGATTTCTCGGATATGCTGGTTTTGATGCTGTTCATTATTTGGAACGACTGCCGAAGACAACCGAAGATGATCGCGCTTTGCCGGATGTGCGCCTAGCGTGGCATGCCGCCATTGTGCAACTTGTCCCTGGTGAAATCACCCTTTATCGTCAGGATGATGCTTCTGTATTCGGGCAAGAAAGTGACGGATTGGGTAAACAGATCAGCGAAGTTGTGACGCAATTGTGCGAAATTGCGCGCTTTGGCCTAGGTGAGCCTCAATTGCTGAATCAGTGCAAGATTGAATCGAGTGAGCCGCCTGAGGTTGCGTATGACATACCTTCGGATATGTATCAGCACAATGTAGAAAAGGCGAAGGCGTATATCCGCCAAGGGGATATATTTCAAGTGGTCTTATCGACCCGGATGCGCATCAAGGGTGCCATCCATCCTTATCAAGCCTATGACGCTTTGCGCAAGCTCAACCCTTCGCCATATATGTTTGTGGCCGAATACCCGGGTATGCGCCTGTATGGCGCAAGTCCTGAAGTTCAATTTCGCTGCATTCAAGGTCGGGCAGAAATGAAGCCGATTGCCGGTACTTCGCGCGGTCGCGGGCAATCTGAAGCAGAGAATCGGCGTTTGGTGGAAGCATTGCGGGCAGATGAAAAAGAATGTGCGGAACATGTGATGCTTGTGGACTTGTGCCGCAACGATTTAGGGCGTGTTGCAGTGACAGGCTCTGTACATGTGCCGGATTTAATGGTGGTGGAAGGGTATTCTCATTTGTACCACCTCGTCTCGCGCGTAGAGGCCGTATTGCAGTCGGATATCAGCGTATTTCATGCTTTGTTGGCGACATTCCCGAATGGCACGTTATCCGGCGCGCCAAAAATTCGCGCCATGGAAATCATTGACGAATTGGAACCGGTGCGTCGAGGTCCGTATGGCGGTTTTATCGGCATGGTGGACGCAGATGCAAATGCGAATACAGCCATCATTATCCGCACGGTCATCGAAGTGGATGGCACACAGTATGTGCAAGTAGGGGCTGGCATTGTCTTGGATAGTGATCCAGAGCGCGAGTGGCAGGAATGTCACCATAAAGCTGGCGCCATTTTGGATGTATTGACCACACCGGTTGTCTGATTTTCGTGCTTTCTGGACTGAGTGAACAACAGTCAAATGCGAATGTGCATTTTAGTGTTGCAAGGTGGCGCGAGTCTGTGTTATGATACACAGCGTCGCTTGCGTTCGTAGCTCAGCTGGATAGAGCGCTGGCCTCCGGAGCCAGAGGTCGGGGGTTCGAACCCCTCCGAACGCGCCACGTAGTGAAAAGTGAAGTAGTCGCAAAAGCTTCTCGGTTGATGCCGGGGGGCTTTTTTTTGCGGATATAGGCCGTCAGTGGATCATTTTTCAACATTTTTTCCGCGTTGATCACAGTTTTGACTTTGTTCACTGTGTACATCTGTATACAACGAGTGGTGTACAATTGGCTTGTCTAAACGTCTGGAAAACGGAGGGAGACAAAATGCGTATTGTATGCGCTGGAGACAGTCTCACGCGAGGTGTGACATTTGTGCACGATCGACCGCGAATTGTGCGTGACAACTATCCTAGCCTGTTGCAAGCAGCTCTCCGCGGAGAAAAGAAGGTTGAGGTCCTCAATCGTGGCGCATTCAACGACAATTCGGACACGTTGCTCGCTCGGTTGGACAAGGATGTGCTCGCGTTACAGCCAGATGTCGTCCTTGTCGAAATTGGTGGGAATGACTGCAATTTTCGTTGGGGGGAGGTGGCCGCAAGTCCTGAGGCCAACCATCAACCCTATGTTCCACTGCGTAGGTACATAGACAATGTCACAAACCTCGTCAAACGTATACGCGACATCGGCGCCACCCCTATCTTTCTCACCTTAGTCCCGCTCGATCCTGTTCGTTACTATCAGTACCTCGCCAAAGCATTCGGCAAACAAATTGCCCACTGGATTGCGCTTTGTGGAGGTATCGAGTATTGGCATACCGGTTACCATCATGCGCTGCGTCAGCGACTCCGCGAACTTCAGGTGAGCGAGATCGATGTAAGGGAGCAGGATGGCCAAGTGGTGAACTGGCAAGATATGCTCAGCGAGGATGGCATTCATTTAACGGCATCTGGATACCAAGCGTTGAGCCGGGTAGTGTTTCTAGCTTTGCACAATCTCAACGCATTCGCCGCAACGACCACGTCATCACTCGCAAAGTAATCATTCTCATTGAAGTGGAATGGACAAGCGTTGTCTGCGTCATAAAATCAGGACGGGTGTCATCTGACGCCCGTCCTGATTTTTTATACAAGGCGCGCGTGTTCAATTTTGATGCAGCGGTCCATGATGATCGTTTTCCCGTGCTGCAGTCCAATCGCCGCGGCTTCCTCGTTGTAAATGCCTAATTGCGCCCAAATCACCGGTGCGGACAGTGCGAGAGATGCTTCGATGATCTCCGGCAGCGCTTCGCTGCGGCGAAAGACGTTGATGATATCGACAGCGTCGTCTACATCCTGCAGTGATGGAATGGCTGTTTCGCCGAGGATTTCATCGGCGTGTGGATTCACGGGAATGATCTGATAGCCGTTGGTTTGCAAATATTTTGCCACTTGGTAACTTGCTCGTGTCGGATCGTCAGATAAGCCGACGATGGCGATGGTTCGCGCATGTGTCAGGATCTTTGCGATGGTTTCGTCACTTGGGTTGCTGAACAAGTGAGCACCTCCTATAGTTGTGTTGTCGTTCGCTGGAAGGCGGCTGATATGTATAGAATGTACCAAATGACGCAAACGAGACGCCCAATCGCAGCAAGCGTGGACGTCTCGTTTGTGTGCTCGAATATTTTGGAATCGCATGCATGTGCGACAATGCGGCCACATGCGTGAATCAGCTGCTGCTGCTTTCGGAATAGTCGACTGGGTAGCCGTAACCGTAACCAACGTGATCGACCTCGTAACCGGTGGTGGTTGTCGTGTCGTATTGTGTCATGTTGATTGCGGTTTCTGGTCCTCCAACATAGCCGTAACCACCTGGGCACAGCAAGAAGAATAATACGAAAATAATCAGAAATACAACCGCCCATCGTGTATAACCGCCGAAAACACCCATCAATTATCCCTCCTCATCGAGATACTCCATGCAATGATGGGACAGACGCCCGATGATACGTACATTCGCACAGAAACATGCAGTTAGGCAGCAGTGTGAATTGGACAACAATCTCGATATTATCGGGACTTCTCTTTGTCTGATGATTTCGTTATACTGAATGAAAATACAGTTTAGGGGATGTTTATTCGTGGGCGAGTCAAAGCCACGTGTGGGTGTAATCGGTGCGACAGGATACTCTGGTATGGAACTGATTCGCCTGTTGTTGCTTCACCCCAATGTGCAACTGACATATTTAGCGGGTTCTCGCGCTCGGTCGGAATCGTTTGGCGCCATGTTCTTGCATCTAGCTCATTTAGAGGGTGTATCGGTAGAGGCGTTTGATGTCGAAGCGTGCAAACAGGCGTGCGATCTCGCTTTTGTGGCGCTGCCTTCGGGTGAGTCGGGGCGTGTTGCCGCGGCGTTGTGGTCGGCGGGGTTGCGTGTCATAGACCTGTCGGGAGATCTTCGTCTGCCGGCAGACGTTTACCAAGCATGGTATGGACATACACCAGTCGAGACGTCAGCGCAAGCAGCGGCTGTTTATGGATTGACCGAGTTTGCGCGGGATGAAATCGCGTCTGCACAACTGGTTGCCAATCCTGGCTGTTACGCAACTGCTGCCGTCCTGGCGTTGAAGCCGCTCCAAGATCATCCGATTCTGCAGGCGGGTATCCCTGTCATCGTTGACGCAAAGTCAGGGGTGACAGGCGCTGGGCGCAGCGCCAAAACCCATCTGCAGTTTGCCGAATTGACGGATGATTTCTACCCTTACAAAGTAGGAAAACATCAACATGTCCCTGAAATTGAGCAAGCGCTGGGCGCAGAAGTGCCGATTGTCCTGACGACACAGCTATTGCCAGTCTCGCGCGGTATTTTTGCGAGTGTTTATATCACGTTGACCACGGAAGTTGATAGGGAGGCCATCTATCAACGCTATCTGGAAACCTATGCGAATGAGCCGTTTGTTCATGTGTTGCCTTATGGGGAAGTGCCGCACATCAAGGCGGTGCAGGGCACGAATTTCTGTCACATTGGGCTTGTGCTGGACGAACAGAAAAAGGTGCTGCAGGTGTTCAGCGTGATCGACAATTTGCAAAAAGGCGCGGCAGGGCAGGCGCTGCAAAATGCAAACTTGATGTTGAGACGCAATGAAACGGACGGCTTGAATGCCGCTGCGTTGTGGATGTAGGGGGGGATAGTGTGCTTGTCGTTCTGAAGGTTGGTGGCGCGCTTGACGGTCAGGGTCAGAGAGAACTGGCTGCGGCGTTGCAAATTTGTCAGACTGCTGGGTATCAAGTCGTCATTGTTCACGGCGGCGGACCGGAGATCACACGACGCTTGACTGCACAGGGCATCGAATTGCCCTTTGTCGATGGCCTGCGCGTGACGACGCAAAGGGCGATGCCTGTCGTCATGGAAGCGTTGGCGCATTGCAATGCCACGCTGTCGGAGGACATTCGTCAAGCTGGATTCCAAGTCTGTTCGCTGACCAGCGGCGATGTCGTTATCGCCAAAGATGTTGGAACCGGGCGGACGGGTGACGTGGCAGCCATTGACAGTGACTGTCTATTGGCTGTTTGTCATCGCGGTGAGATACCGATTTTAGCGCCTTATGGGAAAGATGCGGCTGGCGCCTTTTACAATCTCAACGCAGACACAGTCGCTGCGCATGTGGCGGTGGCCTGCTCCGCCGACAAGTTGGTGTTGTGCACAAATGTGGCGGGTGTCTTCGCCGACTTCAAGGCTGGCGTTCAATACTACGATGTGACAGCGACGACGCTTCGCCGCGCGCTCGAAGCCGATGAGTTGACAGCGGGAATGGTGCCGAAGGTGCAGTCGATGCTTTTGGCGGCTGAACATGGAACCGGGGAAGTATGGGTTGTGGATGGTCAGGACGGCGAAAGTCTTCGCTTTGCCATTGCGCGCCCGACTGCGGAGTTTGACGCGTCAAGGCGCACGTTTGGCACGTGTTTGCGAGCGGCGGAAACTTATCGGGAGGTGGTTCAATGACCACTGCGGTGCAAACCAAACAGCACTTGTTCAACAACTATGGTCAACGGGCGTTGACGATGGTGAGCGGGCAAGGAGCATATCTGTATGACGAAACCGGGAAGGAATATCTCGATTTTACGGCGGGGATAGCGGTCTGCAATTTGGGTCACGCACATCCAGGCGTGGCGCAGGTGATTGCCGAGCAGGCCAGTACGTTGATACACACATCCAACCTCTATGCCATTCCGGGGCAATTCGCCTTGGCGGAAAAACTCGCCTCCTTGTCGGGGCTTGCTGACGATGTCAAAGTGCTTTTTGTCAACAGTGGCACAGAGGCCAATGAGGCGGCGCTGAAACTCGCTCGCCGCTATCAGATGCAGCAAGGGCATGGTGAAGAAAAGTCGCGCGTCTTATCGCTGCCCAAGGCGTTTCATGGGCGCACGATGGGGTCGCTGTCGCTGACGCCGAAAGCTGCTTATCATGAAGGGTTTACGCCGCTGGTGCCAAACTGTGAGACTCCGCCTGATTTGGACAGCGTGTTTGCCGCTGTAGATGAAACGGTTGCGGCCTGCATCGTGGAGGTCATTCAAGGAGAAGCAGGCGTCTTAGGGATCGATCCGGCGTTTCTTCGCGCCTTGGAAAGCCGTTTGCACGCTGTTGGCGCTTTGCTCATTGTGGATGAGGTGCAAACGGGCGTTGGTCGCACTGGCACATTTTTTGCTTATGAAGAAGTCGGTATCAAACCGGATATTGTCACCATGGCAAAAGGACTGGGCAATGGTATGCCAGTTGGTGCGGTGTTGGCGAAAAAAGCAGTCGCCGATGCGTTTACCCCGGGGAGCCATGGGACGACTTTTGGTGGGAATCCGCTCGCTATGGCCGTTGCAAATTATGTGGTAGACACAGTGGCAAAGGAACAATTTTTGGCGCATGTGCGTGAAATCGGTGACGCAATTGAAGCTGTATTGCATACGTATGTCAAAAACGTGAGCGGTCGGGGGTTGATGTGGGGATTTGACGTGCCGGACGCGGCGAATTTTGTCGCCAGGGCGGCCGCATTGGGCTTGTTGGTGACATCTTGCGGCGCTTGTCGCATTCGAATTGTGCCTCCTTTGATCATCGATCAAACTCATGTGGATCAGTTTGCAAATGCACTTGGGGTCTTGACGAGTGTAAGCAGTTAAAGTAACTTTAAATAACCAAATCGCGAGAGATTTCAAATCTCCGCGATTTGGTTAAACATTTGCACATTTTGGCGTCGGCTGCGTAGATGAGAACACTCCACTCCTCGGTAACGGGTCAAGCTTCTTTGGTCGCTTGGAAACGGTCGTAATATCGTGTATAATACACCATAGCAACCTCGTCACAGTGGTAAAACTTCTTGCAGTAGATACAGTCCTTCCAAACCTTGTGCGGCAAGCTTTCTTTACGAACCACGTGAAAGTCTAGCTTTTCAAAGAACTGCGTCTGATAAGTGAGAGATAAAACCTGTGCAATACCGAGTTGTTCCGCTTCCTGCACAAGTTGTCGCACAAGTTGTCGTCCGACGCCGTGGCCATGTGACGCAGGCTCCACAGCGAGCGAACGGATTTCTGCTAGGTCTTTCCAAAGGATATGAAGGCCAGCTACTCCGATAACACGTCCGTTGTCTACTGCAACTGTAAAGCTTTGCAAATGTTCACACAGCGATTTAACGGTTCTTGGCAGCATTAACCCAATTTCAGCGAATTGCTGGATCAGCTGTTGCATGCTTTCAATATCGGAAGAGGCTGCTTTGCGGATTTCCACAGCAGATACCTCCTTTCGAACTTGCATATAGTTATAGCATGCGATAGCATTATTATTCAATATCACGTATATTTTTTCATGATGTTTTCATTTTGTTCACGAAACGCAATAATTGTCGATTGACGCAGATAAAGAGAGAGTGTCAAAATATTTTGCAAAAAGGAGTGGCGCCAGTGGACTTACATGCCTTATCAGCAGATATCCATCGAGAACATGATGCCTGTGGTATTTTTGCACAAATCAACAAATCTGGTCAGCCCTCAAATGACACGGTTCACCATGGACTGGAAGCACTAAAGGCAATGCGTCACCGCGCGGGGTATGTCGCAGGTGAAGGTGACGGTTGCGGTTTGCTGCTCGACGTGCCGCGCAAGTTATGGCAACTGCGACTTGAAGCAGCTGGTGTGTCGGAAGACGTGGCATTTGCGGAAGATTTTTTTGTCGGTCATTTCTTTGTTGGGAATAACGTACCAGAAAATGCAGTCAACCTCATTGTTGAACAACTGCAATCACAAGACCTTGAAGTGTTATTGGTCAAGACGGACGGTCTCAACCGAACAGCCCTGGGGCCGATGGCCACAGCGGTCAGTCCCCTCTTTTGTCAGGTGGCGGGCCGTGCGCACACTGTAGACGACGCGCGGATGAGTGCGGCATTTACGGCGATTGACCAAATTTCAGACGTGCATGTGGTGTCGCTTTCTCACCACAGTGTCGTATACAAAGTAATTGGCAACGACGATACGCTTTATCGTTGTTATGAAGATTTGCAACATCCGCAATTTGCGTCGACGTTTGTCTTGGCGCATACGCGCTATTCGACGAATACGACGACGTCGTTCCCACGTGTCCAACCATTTTCTTCACTAGGGCACAATGGGGAAATCAACACCATTCTTCGCTTTTTCACGGAAGCGTCGATGGTGGGGGTGCCTGTTCGTCCGGATTTCAGTGATTCCCAGATGGTGGACCGGGCTTTGCTGTCCTTCGTCTCAGACCGCAGTTGGTCATTGTTTGAGACAGCCGAGCTGTTGTTCCCGCCCATCGTGCATGAAATCAAACAGATGTCGACAGAATTATCTGATTTGTACATGTACTATCGTTCATTATGGGGACCTTTCGCGCAGGGACCGGCGGGTGTCATGATGCGTCACGGCAATTCAGCTGTGTTTGGCACTGACGCACTGGGTTTGCGACCGATGTGGCTGGTTGAGACGGTTGACGCGTTCTGCTTTAGTTCAGAGCAGGGCATCGTGCCGCAAACCACCTGGGCGCAAGAACCCAAACCATTGTCACCCGGAGAGAAGGTCGGTGTTCAGTGGACCGCTGATGCGGGGGCTCGCTTGTATCCATATTCCGAATTGCAGCAAGAAGTGTTGCGTGCGGCGAAAGCGCGGTTCAACTTCCGCGATGAACACCGCCATCTCCACTTTGCGGTGCCGTATAGTCAAAAAAGTGAAGTCCTGCATCCAGAGCGAGATGAAAAGCCGCTTGCAATTCGGGCGCTGGCATTTGGCTTCCGCGATGATGATCAAAAACTGATTGAACAAGAGATTCAAACAGGCGGCGAACCGATTAAGTCGCTCGGCTTTGACAGTCCGATTGCCGCGTTGTCCGATGAAGTGACGCTGTTGTCAGACTATCTGCACGAAACGGTGGCCGTTGTCACGAACCCGGCGATTGACCGCGAGCGGGAAATCGAACATTTCAGCACACGGGCAGTGCTCGGTCGTCGTCCATCGTTTGACGGGTTGTACCATGATGCGCCGCGCGTTGAGGTCAACGCACCGATTTTACTCGAAGAATTGCCGAAATCATACGGTGTCGAATTGCAGGATATACAAAATCTCGCTCACCGTTGTGGCACGATGTGCTATGAAGATGTTCTGGCGCTGTTGCACAACAGTCCGCATGGAACGGTTGAAATTTTGATTCACCGGGAGCCAGAAGAGGGCATTCTCGCCGCGTTGCAACGTTTTCAAAGAGAAGCGTTGGAAGCCGTACAAGCTGGCGCGAACGTAATTGTACTGGATGACCGACTGCAGTTTAAGCGCGGGCAGCATGTGGATCCGTTTTTGGTGGCAGCGGCGATTCACAAAGCGTTGTTGCGTCCGGCAAGCAAAGGCAAGGGTGAATTCTTGCGCCGCCGCACCAGCTTAATTCTGCGCAGTGGCGGGTTGCGCAACTTGCACGACATCATGGTCGCGCTCGGACTTGGTGCCGATGCGGTCGTTCCTTACTTGATGTGGGAAACAGCTGCGTCAAAGGGTGATTTGCAGTCGATTGAGAATCTGTACAAGGCCTTGTCAAAAGGCATTGAGAAAGTGATCTCCACACTGGGCATCCACGAAGTACGGGGCTATGAACGGTTGTTCGGCGCGATAGGGTTGTCTGACGAAGTGAGTCAGTACCTTGCCATCCCGTCTTTCTGTGGCAGTGAGAGCGCAGGGCTCACATTCGCCCGGATGGAGGAACAGTCGGAACTGCAGTATCAATGGTATGGCGCTGAAGATCGGAAGTCGGTGCGGCCGAACAAGCTGTTTCAATTGTATCCGCGCATTTGGAAAGCTGCAGGTTCGGTTGCTCAAGGCGCGCTGTCGTATGATGAGTATGTTTCGAAACTGTCACAATTTGAAACGGACAATCCGTTGAGTTTGCGCCATGTATTGGGCATTGCAGGCGGAGATGCGGATGCGGATGCGGATGCGACGGTCGATACATCGGTTGATGGACATGATTTCCCGTTTGTCATCAGTTCCATGTCTTTCGGTTCACAGAACGAAGTGGCTTATCGCGCTTATGCGGAAGCGGCATATCGTCTCAACATCGTTGGGCTGAACGGCGAGGGTGGCGAAATCAAAGATTTGCTCAGCAAGTATCCGCGCAATCGCGGTCGTCAAATCGCATCTGGCCGCTTTGGGGTCAACGCGGACCTCTGCAACGGCGCTTATGTGTTGGAGATCAAGATTGGGCAAGGCGCAAAACCAGGTGAAGGCGGCCACTTGCCAGGCTCAAAAGTGACGGTTCAGGTGGCAAACGCGCGGAACGCGACACAAGGCGTCGATCTGATATCGCCATCCAACAACCACGATATTTATTCTATTGAGGACTTGGCGCAAGTTGTTTATGAATTGAAGGAAATCAATCCGTACGCCAAGGTGTCCGTCAAGGTTCCTGTGGTTCCGAATATCGGCACCATTGCGGTCGGGATCGCCAAGGCGGGCGCAGATGTAGTGGCGCTCTCTGGCTTCGATGGCGGCACCGGTGCAGCGCGTTCACACGCCATTCGCCACGTTGGGCTGCCGATGGAAATCGGGGTTAAGTTGGCACACCAGGCGCTCTGTGAAGCGGGACTGCGCGATGTCGTTGAAATTTGGGCCGATGGCGGCATGAAGTCGGGCTTCGATGTCATGAAGTCGATTTTGCTTGGCGCCAATCGCGCTGGTTTTGGCACCATGGCGATGGTGGCAATTGGCTGTACGTCCTGTCGCGCTTGTCACAAGGACACTTGTCACGTTGGCATCGCGACACAGATGCACGATATGGAAGAGGCGAAGGAAAAAGGCTTGAAGTCATTTACACCGCGTGAGTTCGAAGAATCGGTCGAACAACTGGTGACGTTCTTCGGCGCAGTCGGCAAGCACATTGCGAAATTGACGCAACAGCTTGGGGCAGAGCGCACACAGGACTTGGTCGGACGCAGCGATTTGCTCGTGAGCTTGGCGGATCAATCTCGTGTTGACACGGATTGGCTTTGCGCCGTCAACGAGACGTTTATCGGACGCGGCACGCAAGTGCGGGCGAGATCGTTTGACGAAGCTTATGGAGATGTCATGCAGGAAGTGTCCAGCTACCCTGTGGCAACTGGGACAGATGGTGTCGTCGTTCATGATGGCGTGACGACTTCTGCAGTGTCGACCAAAATTCAAGCTGTGCCACGGGCGCTCGGCATTCGCCAAAGCGGTGAAAGTGTACGCAGCGCAAGGAACAACGAGGTTCGGCATATCGTGCACGATGGTGTGGCCGGTGCAGGCTTTGCAGCTTACCACACGGTAGGTATGTCCAGTGTCGCGCACGGGGGTGCACAGGATGGCGTCGGTAAAGCGGCATTTGGCGGAAAGATTGTCGTTTTGAAAGGTCGTTGTTCTGATGGTGTCTGGCGTGGCGGTTCTGTCGGCAAGGGACTCGGCTATGGCGCGGGACATGGACTGTTTATCATTCAAGGCGATGCGGATGCGCGTGCTGGCATCCGTTTGTCAGGGGCTGACATCATCATTGGCGGTGAAGTGACACGGCCTGTGAATGACAGTTTGGCATCCATCGGCAGTCGGGCGAACATCAAAGGTTTTGCCTTTGAGTACATGACTGCAGGGCGCGCGCTGATTATGGGAGATCCGGGTCCGTGGATTTGTTCCGGTATGACGGGCGGACGCGTGTATCTTCGCTATCAGCCAGAGCTGGGCTTGGATGAAGCTGCGTTGCGCCGCAGAATTGCAAAGGGTGCAAAAGTCAGTTTGCGGTTCCTTGACCAAGCAGGTGAGAAAGACGTTGTCGAATTGATGAGCACATATCAAAGAGAGTTGCGCAAACATGGTCAACAGGAAGCTGGCAAGAAACTGCAGTCGTTGATTGAGCATCCATCGATGCACTTTATGATGATTGAACCTGCACACGAAATTACGGATCAAGACATCGCAACAGAGTGAGTTTTGTGCGATTTCCCTGTTAAGACGCGGAGGGGCCTGTCCCTTCGCGTTTTTTGGATGTGCGTTGCCTGTAGTGCTCGACTGGCTGTGTGCGCAGTGTATATTCTGAATGATTTGGCATTGTGATCGTGTAGAATCTGTGAAATATCTTGGTTTCCATATGAATCATCGTACAAACGATTGATAACTATACATAATAGTGTATAATCATTCATAACAAAATATAGCCAACGTTGCGTTTAGACGGACGTGTGGAAGGAGTCTTGCTCGTGGCGACGTGGGAATCAGCGAGTGTAGTGGGGAGAGGCCCGGCAGCGGTGACTTCGCTGGGATCGAACTATTTGTCTGTTCGTTTGCAAAATGCGCTCTGGGAAGCGCATCAGACGCTTTGCGGACGGGATTTGCTCGAATTTAGTGGATATACGAGTGATGAACTGCGAAATCTCGTTCGTTTGTCACAAGTTTTAAAAGAGGCGCAAAAGACCAATTTTGTTCACTCGCTTTTGGCGGGGAAGACGTTGGGACTTATTTTTGATAAATCTTCGACGCGCACGCGTGTTTCATTTGAGGTTGGCATGTTGCAACTGGGCGGGCATGCACTGTTTTTGCCCGGCAATCAGATGCAAACAGGCCGCGGTGAACCGATATCGGACACGGCGCGCGTGATGTCGCGCTATGTGGACGGCGTGATGATTCGGACGTATCGGCAATCGGATGTCGAAACGTTCGCGGAATACGCGTCAATTCCGATTATCAACGGTTTGACGGATGAATTTCACCCATGTCAATTGATGGCGGATGTCTTGACGATTCTCGAACACAAAGGGAAATTGGAAGGCGTTACGGTGGCGTATGTCGGGGATGGCAACAACTTGGCCCATTCATGGTTGCAAATCGCGCCGAAACTTGGTATGAACATTCGTGTAGCGACGCCAGCGGCATACCGTCCGATGGCCAGCGTCATCGAAGAAGCAAAATTCCATGCTGTACAGCAACATACGGAAGTGCTTGTCACAACAGACCCGATTCGCGCAATCGAGGGCGCCGACGTCATTTACACCGACACATGGATCAGCATGGGCGACGAATCCGAAGCAGATGAACGGCGTGCCATCTTTGCGCCATATCAGGTGAATGACGAACTGGCGTCACATGCGGCAGCCGACTATCTGTTTATGCATTGCTTGCCTGCCCACCGTGGCGAAGAAGTGACAGAAGCTGTGATGGAAAGTGAACATTCCGTGATTTTTGATCAGGCCGAAAATCGTTTGCACGCGCAAAAAGCAATTCTAGCTGCGCTGATGGCGGATGCGGGCGCATTTGGGGAGGACTTGGGATGAAAGAAAAAATAGTATTGGCATATTCCGGTGGTTTGGATACTTCTGTGTCGATTCCGTGGATTAAAGATCACTACAATTATGATGTCATCACGATGTGTCTTGATGTCGGTGAAGGGGCCAATCTGCAGGCGGTCCAAGACAAGGCGATTCAAGTGGGGGCCATCAAATCGTACAAAATTGATGCTAAAAACCGCTTCGCCAAGCAGTTTATCGCACCAGCGTTGAAAGCAAATGCGCTTTACGAAGGGAAATATCCACTGGCTTCGGCGTTGTCACGTCCTTTGATCGCGCAATTGTTGGTGGAAGTCGCGGCGGCAGAAGGGGCGGTTGCCGTCGCGCACGGTTGTACGGGAAAAGGCAACGACCAGGTGCGGTTTGAGGTGTCCATCAAGGCGTTGGCGCCAGATTTAAAAGTGGTGGCGCCGGTCAGAGAATGGGGCTTTACCCGGGATGAAGAGATCCGGTATGCGGACGAACACAATGTGCCCATTCCGGTCAATCTCGATAATCCGTACAGCATTGACGCCAATCTGTGGGGACGTGCCATCGAGTGCGGCGTGTTGGAAGATCCATGGCAGGCTGCGCCGGAAGGGGCGTTTGAGTGGACTGTCGCGCCAGAGGCTGCGCCAGATGTCGCTGAGGATGTGCTGATTGCCTTTGAGCAAGGGGTTCCGGTTGCGTTGAACGGTCAAACGCTACCGTTGGAGACGTTGATTCATCAGTTGAACAGCATTTGCGGCAAGCACGGCGTCGGCCGGATCGATCACGTCGAAAATCGGCTTGTCGGCATCAAATCGCGTGAAGTGTACGAATCGCCGGCTGCGCGCGTTTTGATCACGGCGCACCAAGAATTGGAGCATCTCACACTGACACGCGAGGTGCTGCAGTACAAGATGGGCTTGGAACTGGAATATAGCAAGCTGATTTACAACGGTCTCTGGTTCTCGCCGCTCAAGCAGGCGTTCGACGCATTTATCGATCAAACACAGACGCATGTCACAGGCACTGTGCGTGTCAAGCTGTACAAGGGTCAAGCCCAAGTGACTGGCCGTCAATCTCCATATTCCCTGTACCGCCACGATCTCGCCACGTACACGACGGGGGATTCGTTTGATCACATGGCTGCGGTTGGATTCATCTCCCTGTGGGGCTTGCCGACGACTGTCCATGCAACCCTGCATGCGCAAGGGACGAGTGAAACAGCGATGGATGACCTGGGTGTTTCCGTCATTGCGGCAGGGGAAGAGAGTATCGTATGAAGCTCTGGGGAGGCCGTTTTGGCGAAGACACAGACGACTTGGTGCTGAAATACACGGCTTCCATTTCGTTTGACAACCGACTTGCTGCCTACGATTTGGCCGGATCCATCGCGCACGCCCGCATGCTTGCGGCGTGCGGGATCATCTCGGCTGCTGAAGGACGCGAGATCATCGACGGTTTGACAGCGTTGGCGCAGGATATCGAAGCAGGGAAGATTGAATTTCGTCTCGACGATGAAGATATCCACATGAATGTCGAACGACTTTTGACGGAACGTATCGGGCCAGTGGCGGGCAAGTTACATACAGGAAGAAGCCGCAATGACCAAGTTGCCTTGGACATGCACTTGTTTGTCCGGGACGTCTGCGGTGAGACTCTCGATGCCATCAAAACGTTGCAACAAGCGCTCACGACACAGGCGGAACAGCATTTTGAGGTCATCATCCCTGGTTTTACCCATTTGCAAAGAGCGCAACCCGTCTTGTTGGCACATCATTTTTTGGCGTATGTATGGATGTTGGAACGCGATAAGCAGCGGTTTCAAACGCTGTTGGCGCATGCGGATATGATGCCGCTGGGCGCGGGCGCCCTGGCTGGGACCACATTCCCAATCGACCGACAGATGGTCGCGGACGAGCTTGGCTTTACGCAATTGTACGAAAATTCGTTGGATGCTGTATCTGACCGGGATTATCTCTTGGAACTGCTGTTTGCCTCGTCGACCATCATGACGCATTTGTCTCGTTTGTCAGAAGAGTTGGTGCTGTGGTCGACGGAGGAGTTTGGCTGGATCGAACTGGCGGATCGGTATGCGACGGGTTCGAGCATGATGCCACAGAAGAAAAACCCAGATGTGCCGGAGTTGATTCGGGGCAAGACGGGGCGTGTGTATGGCCATTTGCTGGGTTTATTTACGGTGTTAAAGGGACTTCCTTTAGCCTACAACAAAGATTTGCAAGAAGACAAAGAGGGCGCCTTTGACACCGTCGACACGGTCATACCGGCACTTCATTTGATGGCGGGGACGATTTCGAGCATGCAAATCCGGACGGATCGACTGGAAGCGGCATTCGCCCACGATTTTTCCAATGCCACGGACTTGGCTGACCATCTCGTGCGCTTGGGCGTGCCATTTCGCGAAGCGCACGCCATTGTCGGCGAGTGGGTGCAGACTGCCATTGGGCGGCGAACGAACCTCGCTGGTTTGCCTCTGGCTTTCTTGCAGGAAAAAGTCGCTGCAATCGGTGAAGACGTCTATGATATCCTGTCGCCCTCATCGGTTGTGCGCGCCCGCCAATCGCGGGGCGGAACTGCGCCTTCTGCGGTCCAATTGCAGCTGGCGTTGGCAAAAGAACGCTGCGGCTTGGCTTGAAGTCTGTGGAATAAATCGGAATTTTGTAGCACGGGCTTTTCGATCCCTGTCATGTGCGGTATGATAGGCAAAATAGAGAGAGGTACCGCAACTGTAAGGAGTGGAGACCGTGCTCATTGTACAAAAATATGGCGGCACATCAGTCGGCACGACGGAGCGAATCCGGGCGGTTGCCGAGCGTGTGCGCAGAACTGTGGCCAAAGGGGATCAGTGCGTCGTCGTGGTTTCGGCGATGGGGCATAGTACAGATGCTTTGGTGACATTGGCAAGTGAGCTTGTGGATAAGCCCGCTGACCGGGAGATGGACAGTCTCTTGGCGACAGGAGAACAGGTGTCTGCAAGTCTGTTGGCCATGCGTTTGATTCACATTGGCTGTCCTGCGATGTCCTTGACGGGGTGGCAGGCAGGGATTGAGACAGAGGCGGTGCATAAAAACGCCCGCATCACGTCGATTGACACAAACGCGTTGAAGACATTGTTGGAACAAGGAATTACACCGATTGTAACTGGTTTTCAAGGGATTGCAGCAGGCCAGATTACAACGCTTGGACGCGGCGGTTCCGATACGTCGGCGGTGGCGCTGGCGGCTGCGCTCGAAGCGGACGCGTGTGAAATTTATACGGATGTCGATGGGGTTTATACGACAGATCCGCGTGTGGTGCGGCAAGCGAAGAAGCTGGACTATGTCACATACGATGAAATGCTGGAGTTGGCCAACCTCGGCGCACAGGTTTTGCACCCGCGCGCGGTTGAAAATGCCAAGCATTTTTCGGTGCGGTTAATCGTTCGTTCGAGTTTTTCAGAGGAGGATGGAACACAAGTCGTGTCTATGATGGAGAATCAAATGGAAGAGCGTCAGGTCGTTACAGGCATCGCATTTGAACGTCAGGTGGCGCGGATTGCGGTCATTGGTGTGCCGACAAAGCAGCACGGGTTGGCATCCATCTTCTCGAAGCTTGCAGAACACGGCGTCAATGTCGACGTCATTGTCCAAAGTGTGGTCAGTGAGGCTGCGGTCGATGTCGCATTCACGGTAAATGAGGCAGACATCGACAAAGCGGTTGAAGTCGTTGAAACATTGCGGAACGGGCTTCATTTCGAGCGGATCGAAAGCGCGGCTGAGTTGGCGAAAGTGTCGATTGTCGGGGCAGGCATGATCAGCAATCCTGGTGTTGCCGCACAGATGTTTGTCACGCTGCGCGACACAGATATTCATGTGCAGATGGTCAGCACTTCGGAAATCAAGGTGTCTTGCGTGATTCCTGCAGGTGATGTGGAGGCGGCCGTACAGGCATTGCATCGCACGTTTGTTGAAGCGGAGAGGGAAGCTGATCTCACGGTGACGGAATCTTAATGCGAAACCAGCCAGTTTTGTGTATGCGAACTGGCTGGTTTGGGTTTCGGTTGCTGTATTGGAATGTTCAGTATAGAATATATTTTGGCTCTTCTACTTGACGCATGTATACAACCTCTTCTATCCTGAAAATAAAGTTGATACCTGTGCGTGCGCCATCCGCGATGCCTCGATTGACTGACATTTTCATGATTCTGCTGGTGTGGGATGCATCACGCATGGCGGTCTATCCTGAAAATAAATTCGGTGGTCTGGCAGTGCGCTGTTTGCGCGCTTTCCATCGACATGGATGGTTGCGGTTCTGAAACGTTGTAACTGTAAATGGCGTTGTCGTAGGACGTGTAAAACCATGAAATCACCAATAAAACGTTGCATGACTGGCGGATAGTGGACCATACCACAGGGGAGTGCGACGTGTTGCGATGCCGGCCGCCTGGGCGCTTTGATTTGGTTCAAAGTGTCCTGGTGGCTTTTTTGTAGGCTGTTTTTTGAACAAGGGGGAAGCATGGATGTTCCGCATATTGGTCACAGACGATATTGCTAAGAGTGGGATTGAAGTATTGGAAGGTGTTCCAGACGTACAGGTCGACGTGCAAACAAATCTATCGGAAACGGAGCTGCTAGAAGCCATTGCAGAGGCGGATGCGCTTGTCGTTCGTTCACAGACCATGGTGAATGAAGCGGTCATTGCAGCCGGCAAACGCCTAAAAGTGATTGGCCGCGCAGGTGTGGGCGTGGACAATATCGATTTGGAGGCTGCGACAAAACAAGGCGTGCTGGTCATCAATGCGCCGGACGGCAACACCATCGCTGCGGCTGAGCACACGTTCGCCATGATGATCAGTTTGGCGCGGCATATCCCAGCGGCGAATCGGGACTTGCTCGGCGGGAAATGGAACCGCAAGCGTTGGGTGGGTGTTGAATTGCGTGGCAAGACACTCGCTGTGCTGGGCATGGGCAGAATCGGCACAGAAGTGGCGAAACGCGCGAAAGTGTTCGGCATGCAAGTGCTTGGTTTTGATCCATTTTTGACAGAGGAACGCGCAAACAGCTTGGGTGTTGTCAAGGCAAGTATTGACGAGGCGGTCGCTGGCGCCGATTTTATCACGGTTCATACACCGTTGACGAAGGAGACGCACCACCTGATTGGCAGAGAGCGGCTGTCGCTGGTAAAACCAACAGTTCGCATTGTCAACTGCGCGCGCGGCGGCATCATTGATGAACAGGCCCTATGTGAAGCTTTGGCGGAAGAACGCGTTGCAGGCGCGGCGTTGGATGTGTTCGAGTCGGAGCCCTTACTGGAAGATCATCCTTTGCGTCAATTTGAAAATGTCATTCTGACGCCACATCTCGGCGCTTCGACGGTGGAGGCGCAAGAAAACGTGGCGATTCAGGTCGCAGAGCAAGTGATTCACGTGCTCATGGACGAACCGTTTGAGCATGCGGTCAATCTACCGAGTTTGAATGCGCAGCAGAAGGCGCAATTGGCGCCCTATCTTGTGCTTGCGGAAAAACTGGGCCTGTTCGCGGCGCATATTGCGCAAGGCGCGCCTTCGGAAATGACCGTCACGTACACTGGCGATGCTGCGGGACGAGATGGCGGCTATTTGACCAGAACGGTGCTCAAGGGGCTATTCGGATTTCAATACAGCGACGATATCAACTATGTCAACGCGCTCACATTTGCGGAAGAAGCAGGGCTGCGCGTCAAGGAAGTGCGCGAGTCGCGCGGACTTGTCTACACGAATGAAATTTCCATCTCGTTCGTCACAGAAAATGGGACGCATCGGGTAGGCGGCACATTATATCATGAATCTGGTCCGCGTTTAGTCGAGTTGGATGGCTATGCAATCGACATGCCGATTGAAGGCAATTTGCTGTTTACGCGCCACGTGGATAAACCCGGAATGATCGGACACATTGGCACATGCCTCGGCAATTTGCGCATCAACATCGCGGGCATGCAGGTCGGTCGCCGGGAGAGCGGCGGCGAAGCCGTGATGCTGTTGACGGTAGACAGGGCATTGTCGAGCGATGTCATCGCCGAGATCGCGAAGGTAGATGGTATTTCCATGGTGCGGGCAATCGAACTGTGAGGAGGGAATGACATGCACCGGATAGATAATTTTAACGCGGGCCCAGCTGCTTTGCCTTTGCCTGTGCTGGAACAGATTCAACGGGAGATAACCGATTACAACTATACGGGCATGAGCGTGTTTGAACTCAGTCATCGCAGTGACACATATGAGTCGATTCAAGCGAAGACGGAAGCGCGCTTGCGCGAGTTGCTGTCGATTCCGGATGGCTACCGTGTGCTCTTCCTTCAAGGTGGCGCCAGCTTGCAATTTGCCATGATTCCGATGAATTTCTTGGGGCGTGATCAAACTGCGGCTTATGTGCTGACTGGCGTGTGGTCGGAAAAGGCGGTGAAAGAGGCGCAGCAGTTTGGCGCAGTGCGCTGCGACGAGCAGGCAAAAGCGGGCGGTTACCGAACCATTCCGGCACACCTGGATGTGGGTTTGTTGGAAGGTGCGGCTTATGCGCATATTACATCCAACAACACAATTTATGGCACACAATGGTCCTCGTTCCCCAAGGTGAACGTTCCTTTGATTGCGGATATGTCGAGTGATATTTTATCGCGTCCGATCCCGGTGCAGGATTTTTCCTTGATTTATGCGGGCGCGCAAAAGAATTTGGGGCCTGCTGGACTGACAGTGGTCATTGTGCGCGAAGAACTGTTGGCCAAGGCGAATCAGCATGTCCCGACTATGCTGGATTACAACGTCCATGCCAAAAACAATTCTATGTACAACACACCGCCGACATTCTCTGTGTATGTGATGGGCCTTGTGTTGGAGTGGATTGCGGAGCAGGGCGGAGTCACTGCCATCGAAAGACAAAATGCAGCAAAAGCGGCATCGATTTACTCGGTCATTGACGAACACCCGGAATTCTACGTAGGACATGCGGAAGTTGCTGCTCGGTCTGCGATGAATCTGACTTTCCGCCTGCGGGATGAAGCGTTGGAGAAAAAATTCCTCGCAGAGGCGAAGGCGAAAGTATTTGTCGGTGTGAAAGGGCACCGCTCGGTTGGCGGGTGTCGCGTATCGCTGTACAATGCTGTGCCAGCGGCGGCTGCGCATCGGTTTGCCGAGTTTATGCAGGCATTCGCGCGTCAACATCAGTGAGTGTTTGTCGTGCCAAGGTGATATAACTGGAGGCGGGTTGATTGTTTAACACGGTTTTATTTGATATTGATGGTGTCATGTTGAGCGAAGAGCGCTATTTTGACGCATCGGCTTTGACCATCTATGAATTGCTCGGCAGTCCGCGTTTTCTTGGGGCAGATGTGGGCCAACCAGGAATATCGATGACACCTGACGACGAGCAGATTCAAGCGGTTCGATCCGCCGTCTTCCAGCGTGATCAAGTGCTGGAGCGGTTGAAGAACGTGGGTGTCAACGCCAATTGGGATATGGTGTATTTGGGCTTCGTGGCTGAATTTGCGGCATTGTTGGGTCAACTGCCCCGCACGGAGTCGGTCGCCAAAGCGGTTGAAGCGGCGCTCCGAGACGGCTGGACGGCGGATGCGTTGTGTCAACTGGGTGCACTGATACGGGAGAACATTGGGTCAACACGTGTCGCTTGGCAGGCGTATGATGACGTTTTTGGCAGAGCGACGTCGCGTGACGAACTGTTTGCCATTGCGCGCGCTTTACTGCGAGAAGTAGCGCCGGAAGCAGACGAGCAGAGTCTGTGGGCGTTGGGCCGCGATACGTTCCAGGAGTGGTACCTCGGCGATGAATACAGTGGACAAAGCATTGGCAAACAAGGCTTTTTGGCGAGTGAACAGCCGCTTGTGGCGCCGGAATCACTGGCTTTGCTGTTCGAACAGTTGAAGGGCCGGGGCATCCATCTTGGTATAGGTACAGGGCGACCGCGCATTGAGACCGAGGTGCCGCTGACGCACTTTGGTTGGTGGTCTTTCTTTTCGGTACAGTACGTCACCACGGCTTCGGATGTTTTACAGGCGGAGACGGCAGTGCCGGCGGCTCGTCCGTTGTCGAAGCCGCATCCGTTCTCTTATCTGCGCAGCCTCACAGGCGAACATGAGCCACAGACGCTGCTTGCAAAAAGTCTGCCGCTGGACTGCCGCAATGAGGTGCTCATTGTCGGGGATTCTATCGCAGATGCGCTGGCGGCCAAGAGTCTGGGTGCGTCATTTGCCGCCGTTTTGACAGGTTTAGAAGGCGAATTGGCACGGCCCAAATTCGAAGAGCTAAAGGCTGATTTCATCTTGAACGATGTTTTGGCGTTAAATGATATATTACTCAATCAGTCCAGTGTAACCCAGTAATTTTCTAATGAAATTTTGAACAAAAAAAGCTTGCGCATTTGGACAAGACCGTGCTATGATACTAAACGTCGCGTGACACGGTTCACGGAGAGATGTCCGAGTTGGCCGAAGGAGCACGATTGGAAATCGTGTAGGCGGATAAACCCGTCTCGAGGGTTCGAATCCCTCTCTCTCCGCCAAATGCTTCGTAAGCACCCGTTCAGTTCGCGCAGGAATATAGATGGGCAACATACACGATAAACTGCTGTATGTTGAGGGGTAAACCCTCCGCCGCTATTTTTTGCCACCTTGGCTCAGGGGTAGAGCGGCTCACTCGTAATGAGCAGGTCGTCGGTTCAAATCCGACAGGTGGCTCCATAAGATAGACCGTAGAGATGCGGTTTGGGGTGGTTGTCCGAAAGGGCGGCCACCCCATTTGCATTTTGTGGGCAGATTAAGCCGCATTTCCTATACAATGCACGAATTACGATCTCTGCATTGTGTGATGTCGAGCCGAAACGAGCAGGTGATGTCACAATCGAGTTGGCTCATAATTTGTGAAGCTGATTGACTTTTGAAATATAGAAAGATTCGCGATTTGTGTTTAGTTTTTGTTGATAGAAATTTGTTAGATTAAATCACGAGAAAGAACCTATTTTGAAGCATCGGTCTGTCGAGTACGTGGAATGGCGCGACATGGACGCTAACTGAAGATAGCTCGCAGTGATGCGTGTACTATCGGAGATTCACAAACACAACGAAGAGAGGGATGAGTGTGCAAGCGTTGTACTATATATGTCAGAAATGTGGTTATCATACCTCAACAGCCGAACCACGCTTACGATGCATCAATTGTAATGCGAGAGGAAAAGATTGGACGTTGATTGGCAATGCTGGTGATTCGGACCTTCAGGAGCGAATCTCGAAGTTTTTCACGGCACAGAATTAAAGATGTGAATTTGTTCGTAG